>NZ_CP108294.1:0-338360 GCF_045041065.1 Streptomyces sp. NBC_00028
CGAAGCCGCTACGCGGCTTCTGCGGCGCTCCGCGCCCGCCTCCCCGGCGGCTCCGCCGGACCGGACCACTCCGTGGCCCGGAAGCCGAATCGCTCCGCGATCCGGCACCGGAGTCCGCTCCGCGAACTCCGGAAGAAGCAGCAACTAGGGGTCAGCGGTGGGAAGTTGACGTCTCGTCACTAAATGCTGACACAGCATCAGATCTGGGTCCGGGGTCGGGGATTCTCGATCATTCCTCTGTGGGCGCTGCTAGCAGATGTATCTACCTACTGTCATCGCGATGCCGAAGCCCGTCAGAACTCTGCCAACGGTGTGAGAGTACTGATGCATGGCCGAAGACAGATCAGATGCACGGCAGCGCGTGGGAAGGGTGCCGGCCGAGGTGGGCCGGACCGCCGCGGTGCAGCGCCTGATCGACCTCGATGACCGCGATGAACTGACGTCTGCTCATGTCCGCCTGGTGGCGCAGGCGTTGGGGCGTTCCGAACGGACGGTGTGGCGGTGGCTGTTCGCCGCGCGAGAGGAAGGCCGCTACGGCCGCGTTTCTGCGGCGCGGTTCACGGTGACACCGGAAGTGCGCACGCTGCTGGCCCTGTGGGGCGGCAACGCTTCCCGCGTTCACGCCGAGTTGGTCGAGCGGGCTCGCTTGGATCCTGCCAGCGGGCCGGTGCCGTCGTTGGCGACCCTGCACCGGGCGATCCGCCGGGACCTGACGGCGGGTGAGCGGGCCGGGCTGCGCCAGGGTGAAGCAGGTCGGCGGGTGCACGACGTCTTCGCTAGACGGCCGCCCGTCCACCGCAACGCTGTCTGGGAAGGCGACCACAAGCGGGTTCCCGTTGAGGTCGATGTCGAAGGGGAGCTGGTCTGTCCCTGGGTGACGTGGTTCATCGACTGTGCGACCAGGGTGGTTGTCGGTGTTGCGGTCACTCCTCATGCGCCCAGCCGGGACGCGGTGCTGGCTTCGTTGCGGTGCGCGATCGACCGGCGTGAGCCCTACGGTCCGGCCGGAGGGCTCCCTGGTGCCATCCGGGTCGACCGAGGCAAGGAATTCCTGTGCCGCACCGTGACTGCCGCCATGGGTGGCTTCGCCGTCGCAGTAGTGGATCTGCCCCCGTACACGCCGCATCTGAAAGGCACCGTCGAGGCGCTCAACGACGCAGCCGAGGAGATGCACTTCGTCCTCCTGCCCCGCTACCTGCACCGGCAGAAACTCACTGGGGGCAAGAGCGCTGACCCGGACGCGCCGGCTCTCGCCTTCGAGGCCTTCGTGGCCGGGCTGCTGGGCTGGGTGAACTGGTGGAACAGCCAGCACCGGCCTGCCGGCCTGGAGGGCAGGACCCCGTTGGAAGCGTGGATGGCCGATGCCACCCCGCTGGCTGAGGCTCCGTCCGAGCGGCTGGCTCACTTCTCGCTCGAAAGCGATGGACGGGAGCGGACCATCACCAGTCACGGCATCAGGTGGCACCGCCGCGACTACATCGCCGACTGGATGGTCGGCCGGACCGGCACGCGCGTCTCCATCCGGCACTTGCCTCACCATGACGACGTCATCGAGGTCTTCGCTGCCGACGGCACGCATCTGGGCAGCGCGTACCTGGCCGAGGCCGCCACGGCGGAGCAGGTCCGTGCGCTCAGAGCCGCCCGCACGGCATCGGCCCGCCGCCTGCGGGCTGATCTCAAAGCCGCTGAGAAACTGCGCCGGGAGCGGTTCAAGGCGCAGACCGTTGCCGGCCCGGCCGAACGCAGCCGTACCCCGGCCCGCGGTGAGGCAGCCGGAGAATTGGAGGGCGGGGCGCGACGGGACAGGCGCCAGTTGGCCCGGCCGGGTCTGATTCCCCACGGCCCGGCGCCGGAGCACTGGGTGCAGCTGGTGGATCCCAAGCAGCAGGACGGATGGCGCGATGAGGACTGACCTGGCTTACGGACGCCTGCCTGACGAGCGCGAGGACCACTTCCTCGGCCTGGAGGCAGCGCACCTGGTGGGGACCGAGGCGTTGCTGACCACTCGGGACAACATCGAGGCGGTCATCGAGGCCAAGGCGATGATGTGCGCCTATGGGCCGGCCGGATACGGCAAGACCATGGCCGTGAACTCCGCGCTGCGGGCCTTGGCGCCTGACATCACCTACCGTCTGGAACTGCGGTCCGGTCCCACTCCGCGTGACATCCGCCACGGACTGTTCAAGGCTCTGCGCCTGCCTGGTGAGCCGCCCAAGCGTCCGATCGAGTTCGACGCGCTCCTGAAGAACGTCCTCGCCGAGCAGTTCCGGGTCCTGGTCTGCGACGAGGCCCAGTGGATGAGCCGCACCGGGTTCGAGTTCTGGCGTCATCTGTGGGATGACCGGCACACGGACATCGCGGTCGTCTTCGCCGGTGGCGACAGTTGCTATCGGGTGCTGCGGCGTGAGCCGATGCTCGCCTCACGGATGTACATCTGGCAGGAGTTCGACCGCATCCCCAAGCCGGAGGTAGGGCAGGTCATCGCGGCTTTCCATCCGGTGTGGGCCACAGCTGAACCGGGGTTGATCGATGCGGTCGACGCCGAAGCCGCGCACGGCAGCTTCCGCAACTGGGCCAACATCACCCACCAC
The DNA here is from genome assembly GCF_045041065.1 of Streptomyces sp. NBC_00028. NCBI lineage: Bacteria > Bacillati > Actinomycetota > Actinomycetes > Kitasatosporales > Streptomycetaceae > Streptomyces > Streptomyces sp. NBC_00028. The sequence goes on from NZ_CP108294.1 coordinate 2,592, forward strand.
CTCGTGGCAGGGATGAGGAAGACCGGCGCGGACACGGTCACCGAAGCCCTGGTCCACTGGGTCTACAGCAAGATCGGCGGCATGTAGCAGTGAAGCCAGGCAGTCGGCACAGGACAGACCCGGGCGCAGCATCACGTCATGCGGTACGAGCAGCATTCACCGTCCTCCTCGACACCGGCGATGACCCAGCCTTCACTCAGGCCGCACTCGCAGCGCACCGGCTTGGCGCGGGACGCCTGGTCGTCCACCCCACCCCGGCAGCCTCCCACCCGCCCGGCCTGGCCCAGGACGTCCTGGCCGCGCTCGGTAAAACCCTCCCCGCCACCAGGCCGACGTCCCCCGACACCGCGCGGCATGGGCCGACATGGTCCGCCCCGCTTGGACCGCGGCCGCCAGCTGGATCCACGCACAGCGCATCGGCCACCTCATCCTCCTACGCGCCCACACCCAGACCCCCGCACGCTGGATGCAGCTGACCCGCCTCCAGCGGTGCACCGGGATCCACCTCACCCTCGTCTGGCACGACACCCCCGAGAGGCTCAACGACCGGGCACAGGCATGGCGGGAGGCGTCCTGGGCCCTCATCAGCGAGCAGGAAGCCGCCCAGCAGCGGCTACGCCGTTGCGGACAGCGGCCCGCCCTCGCCCAACACGGCCCGAACACCGCAGACACAGAGCCCGCAGCCCACGCCGTCGGGTGGCTGCAACAAGTCGGCCATCCACTGCACGCAGGGCTCCTCGCCGCCCAGCTCGCCTGCGGCCAGCCCACACCCCAGCAACTCGCGCGTGTCCGCCTCACCGACCTCGCCCCGGACGCGACCGCCCTGGCCCTGCCCCACCCCGGCCGCTACCGCTCCCCCGACCGGACCTGGCACCCCATACCCGTATGGGCGCGCTCCGCACTCATCGCAGCCCGCGCCTGGCAACACCACAGCGGACACCCCTACAGCAGTCGGCGCTTGTTCCAGCACACCAACTTCCACCACCACAACCAGCTCTACGACCTCGCAGCCACCGCCGGCATCCACCCCGCCATCACACGGCTGACCGGCGACCCCGCCTGGCCCGCACCCCACGAGAACAGCAGACAACGCTCCTTGCGGCCACAGCGTGATAGCGATCGGCAACCAGCCGACCAGCACACTCTGCACAAGCTGTCAGCACAGCCTCAGCAGCTTCTGTCAGCCCTCATCAGGCACTGACCAGCACAAACAACCGGGTCTGCCACTGACACCCCAGCAACAAAACCCCACCGACAAAACACCACACAACACCAGGTAAGGGCGGAACTCCGTTCCGCCCCCGGATCACTCCGTGATCCGGGACTCTGACCTTCGGTCAGAGTCGTTCGGTACCGGCCCTGCTCCGCAGTCCGGTACCGAACTGACACACCCTCCGGGTGTGTCCGCGGCAGCAACGAGCATGCGGGCGCGATCAGTTGAGGTGCGTGATGAGCATCCATGTCGCCATCGCCAGGAAGAGCACGCCTATGAACCGGGACATGGCGTATCCCGCCTTGGTGGGTTCGGTGGCGTCGAAATCCTTCACAAATGGGCGCTGGAGCGGGCGGTTGGCCTTCCACAGCAGCTGCGGCCTGAACACCTGCACGAGCCCTATGGCAATGAACACGCACAGCAGTACGACCACCACATCGTCCTCCTCACTTGATCTGCCAACAGGCACGGTTCGTCCGTCAGAGTCCTGTGCCCCCGTTCACTGCAAGCAAGCCGAGCGTGCGAGGGTCGGCAAAGACATGAGGCTCGGAACCTCCCAGGCGCATGGGCGGTGCGCCGGCGTAGCGCGCATCGGCCGTCTGTGACGGGATCTGATGTGTCACTTTCATGACTAGCTTAAGTCTGGGATGATGACAGGTATCTCCTCGCGTGGAAGGTTCAGGTGCGAAGGGTGTCTTTTGGAGACTCGGGTGGAATTCTGAGGTACGGCGGGATTTTCTCTGAATATTCCGGTGCATGCGATGAAATGGGGCTCGGATGGAATTGCGTCCGCATCAGGCTGAGGCTGTCGATAACGTCCTCCGCGTTCTCGGGACTCCGGCCGGTGGCCATATGCCGCCCGAGGGACTGCGGACGCAGGTAATCGCCGCGACCGGTTCTGGAAAGAGTCTCATCGGTGCGGAGTCTGCGCGTCGTCTTTCTGCTCGCCGGGTGCTGGTGGTGGTGCCGACGTTGGATCTGCTGACGCAGATGGCCGGCGCCTGGCGTCGGGCGGGCCGGTCCGGCGCGATGATCGGCGTGTGCTCGCTGCGGGCGGAGGAGAGTCAGGGTCTGCCGTGCACGACTGACCCGGACGAGCTGGTGGCGTGGGTGGAGGGGTTGGAGACCGTGACGGTCTTCGCGACCTACGCATCGGTGGGCCTGCGGATCCTCCAGCGTGCGCACGCGGCCGGGCTGGGGGTGTGGAGCCTGATGATCATTGACGAGGCGCACCGGACCAGTGGAGACGGCATGAAGCCGTGGGCGGCCGTGCACGACCAGGCGCAGCTTCCTGCTGAGCGGCGGCTGTACATGACGGCGACGCCGCGGGTGTGGGAGGCGGAGGGTGAGCGGCCTCGGCTGGTGGCGTCGATGGAGGACAGCTCGCCGCAGTTCGGGCCGGTGGCGTACAGGCTGACGCTGTCGGAGGCGATCGGGCGGGGCATCGTCGCCCCGTATCAGGTGCTGTGCCTCGACATCCGCGACCCGGACTTGTACGCCGCGATGACGAGCGAGGACACGGGATCGGACGCCGTGCGCGGGGCTCGGCTGGCCGCTGTGCAGACGGGGTTGATGCAGGCGGCGGTTGAGGAGCGGTTCCGTCGGGTGCTGTCGTTCCACAGTCGGGTGGGTGAGGCGGAGGCGATGGCGGCCGCGGTGCCGGTGACTGCGGGCCGGCTCGCCGAGGACGACCCCGACACCTACCCGCCCTCGGAGCAGGTGTGGGCGGAGTGGCTGTACGGGGAGCACGCCCCCGGGCACCGCCGACAGGTGCTGGATGAATTTGCCTCCGACTTCCTCGGAGGACCGGAATTTGAGGGCCAGGATGTGCGGGCTGAATTGCGAGTACTTTCCTCGGTTCGCGTTTTGGGTGAAGGTGTCGATACGGCCGAGTGTGATGCGGTGCTTTTCGCGGATGCGCGCGGCTCTATGGTCGATATCGTGCAGATGGTCGGGCGCGCTCTGCGACTGCATCCGGGACGCGGAAAATTGGCCACGTTGATCGTTCCGGTGTTCCTCGGTCCGGACGAAGATCCGAATGAACTGCTCACTTCCGATGCCTATGGGACCTTGTCGAAGGTGCTCGGAGCCCTGCGGGCGCATGATGCGGAGACGATCGAGGCCCTCGCGGATCCCCGTGTGCGAAGCGGCAGTTGGCGTTCCGAGGACGAGAGCGTCGACGACGGCGGCGTGGCGCAGGACGCTGGCGGGGAGGACGGCCAGGAGCAGGACCTTGTTCCGCCGGTTGGGGCCGCGGCGGCGGGAGTGCTGCGGTTCACCGAGGAACGCGACCCGGCCGCCCTCACCCAGTTCGTCCGGCTGCGGGTCATCGACCCCGAAGGCGCCTACTGGCGTCGGGGCATTGAGGCCGCCTCGCGGTGGCTGCGCGAGACCGGCAACACCGAGCTGCGGGTGCCGTACACGTTCGTCTGCCCTGAGGACTGGGACGGCGTCGCGCAACATCCGCTGGGTGTGTGGGTGTCGGATCAACGCCGCTACTACGCGGCCGGGACCCTGGACGCCAAGAGGGTGACCGAGCTGGAGAACTTGGGCATGGTCTGGTCCGTGCACGCCTCCGCCTGGGACGCCGGCCTGGCTGTGGCTCGCGACTACGCGCAGGTGCACGGGCACCTGGTGCCTGGCAACTTTGTGGTGTGGGACGGGTTCGCTCTGGGAGTCTTCCTCAAGAACGCTCGTCAGGCGGCCAAGAAGGCACGTGCAAACGCCGTGCGCCGCGCGAACGGGGAGACCGGCATCTCGTATGCCGGGGAGCTGCCGGAGAGCCGTATGGAGGCGCTCAACGAGATCGATCCCGGGTGGGCTCCGGAGGGGTGGGAGATCGGATGGCAGCGCGCGTACCGGCTCCTCCTCGCGCACCTCCAGGCCGGGGGCTCCCTGCCCAGCAAGACGGGTGAATTGGTGGTGCAGGGCGAGGACTTGGCCGTGTGGATCGCCGGGCAGGCCGCCGGGTGGGACAAGCTGGCCCCGGCGCAGCAGTACCTCCTGGAGAGCCTCAGCATCGACCCCGACACCACAGAGCAGGAGGTGCGGCCGGTGCGGCGGTCCCAGGATGAGCTGTGGGAGCGGAACATGGCCGCCGCCCGCCAGTTCCACGCCCGCGAGGGGCATCTGCGTGTGGGGCGTCAGCACCGCGAGGACGTTGATGGGGAGCTTGTGGGGCTGGGGTCATTCATCTCGAACGCCCGAAGGCGCGCCGACAAGCTCAGCACCGAACGACGCGATGCACTGACCGCGTTGGGCATGCGCTGGTAGAGGATGCCGCCCCGGCGTCACATCACACGCTCTTGAGCCGAAGCGCGATAGGTGTCACAAAGGCAGGTTTGTTGTCACCGAGGTCGGCGGCTATGTCCTTTACCGAGAGTCTTGTCCGCCGAACCCGGAGTCGTGTCCCTCGACGGGCCGATGCGGTCGGCGCTCCGGAAGCCGTGTGATCGCTGCGCTCACTGCCAACCCGAGCGTGACACCGACAGCGGCGGCGACGCTCTGCGCCCAGGCATTGTCGAGGGAGTCGGGCAGGACGGCGCTGGTGAGCCGGGTGGCGCCCCACAGAACTGTTACCGCGGCCAGTGCGGCCGGCCAGCGGTGCGGTACCCCGTCGCTGATGTCGTCGACGATATAGAAGAGGAGCAGCAGCGCCATGAGGAAGCTGCCGTCGACATCATCCCAGCCGAGCGCGGTGAACCCGGCCCCGAAGGCAAGCGCGAACAGCCAGAGCCCCACCAGTCGCCGGACGGACGTGGGCGGCTGTCGCTTCGCACCATGCCAAGGCCAAAGGAACCGTGTGATGTGCTGGACGATCGCGTACTTCTGCATGACTCGCGTCCTGATCCCCCGGGGTAGCCGACTCCTGCCGGCGCTCAGTGGTACGACGCACAGGAGCAGGACGCGGTTGTGGTGAAGTGTCGCCGCATGGAACCGCCTCGGGGATCCAGAGGCTGTCGATCTTCGCCCCTGGTGACACTTCCGTGCTTCCGCTCACCGGCTTCGCTCACCAGTCCTCTGCTAGCTCTGTTCCTTAAGTCGCTCCAGCCACCCAGCCGTGCGGCGAGTCTCGGCATGGAGACCTTCATCGCCGGACCAGAATCGGGCAGGGCGGTGTCGACGTACTCCTCGATGCGCTCGACAACTCGAGCCGGCTCGGGGGCGATCGCGGGTGTGTGGTCGGCGACGCCGCGGAGCATGGTGCCGATCTGGGTGACTTCCTCGGAGTCCTCGCTGCGGCAGGGCTTGTGAGCGAGGCGGCACTGCGCCTTGTACAGGTCGGCCAGCCACTGGTCGATCTTGTCGAGGTCCGCGTTCGACTGGTCTGTGCGGCGGATGCTGCGCATCCAGGCGAGGACCTGCTGGTGGTGCAGCAGGGTGTAGGTGCCCAGGATGCCGGTGGCGAATGCGGAGACGGTCGTCACCGCGAGGGTGCCGGCGCCCGTGCCGATCGCCAGCAGGGTGGTCATCATCTGTCGGGGGTCCGTTCCGGGAACAGGGAGGACGCCGTTCCCGTGTGGGGTGCGCGGGTGTGGCGTCGGGGGCAGGGTGGTGGGTCCGGGCGGGCCGGTACCGGTGTGGCGGGCCCGCGCGGGAAAGACGCTGTCGGGGGTGGTGTCAGGCCCCGACGAAGTGGCGCAGGGTGTCGACGTCGCGGACGACGAACTGCCGGTAGCGGGCGGTGGCGGAGGGTGCGCAGGGCGTTCTCGGTGGTGGAGATGTCGAGTTGGAGGGCTGCGGCGATGTCCTTTTGGCCGGGGCCGGTGATGACGGTGTGCGCTGCGGCGTCGGGGGCGTGTCGGCGGTGGCGGCGCGGAAGCGGGTGATGGAGGGGATGCCGGCCCCGCGGCCCCGGGGGGATAGCGGGGCTCCGTGATGTGTATTTCCGTCACTCCCAGAGGGATGGCCCCTCCGAGCCGCCAAGGTTGACGCCGCCTCCATCAGCCATCCGTCTTGCTCCTCCGAAGATGGAGAAGCGCCTATGGCTCTCAGACAGAAATTTGGTAGGCCAGCTATCCGACCGGTGTCAGCGCCCGCGCGAGTGCGTCGATGGTCACCCCGACGATCGCCCGGAGTTGCTCCGGGCTCGATCCGGCTCTGCCCATCACCGCTAGGGACTGGTTCACGGCCGCTACGTGTACGGCGAAGTCCTTGGCGTTCTCGTCGGACATTCCGCCGGCCTTCAACGCGGTGCGTAGGCGCGGGTGCTGCAGGCCGAACAACTTTTTGACGTGCTCTGCGACGCTCGGGCTCAGCGCTGGACTCGCCATGACCGACTGGGCCATCAGGCATCCGTCGGGCACGGCGGGGTCGGCGATGCGGCCCAGGGTGACGTCGAAGAACGCGCGGACGGCGGCGACGGGGTCCTCGGCCGCGCATGAGAGGGCGGCGTCGAACTTGTCGCCGTAGCGCGTGGCGTAGCGATCCAGGCAGCGAAGGAAGAGCGCGTCCTTGTCGCCGAGCGAGGAGTAGATCGAGCTGCGGTTCAGGCCGGTCGCCCGGGACAGGTCGTCGAGCGAGGTGTCGGCGTAGCCGGAGCGCCAGAACTGGATCATCGCGGCGTCGAGCACCGTGTCCATGTCGAACTGCTTCTTGCCTGCCATGCGGCCCATCCTCTCATCTTGAACTGATCAGTTCAAGATGTGCTAGCGTCGCATCACGGTCCACCCGCCTCGATGGAGGATTCCCATGACCAACCCCGTCCCCGCCCTGCCCCTGCATGACCTGGCCGGATTCACGCACCGCTGGGTCGACGCCGACGGCGTCCGCCTGCACGCCGTCGAAGGCGGCCGGCCGGACGGACCGGCCGTCGTCCTGCTCACCGGGTTCCCGCAGACGTGGTGGACCTGGCACAAGGTCATGCCTGCTCTCGCCGATCGGTTCCGGGTCATAGCGATCGACCGGCCGGGCCAAGGCAATTCCGAGCATCCGGAGCTCAGCTACGACACGCACACGGTCGCCGCGCACATCCAGGCCGCCGTGAACGCTCTCGGTGTGCGGGAGTACTGGCTCGCCGGGCACGACATCGGCGCCTGGGTCGCCTTCTCCCTCGCCCTGAACCATGAGAGCCGACTGCACGGGGTCGCGCTGCTCGACGCGGGAATTCCCGGTATCACCATGCCGGAAGCGATCCCTCTCGACCCGACTCTGGCGTTCAAGACCTGGCACTTCGCGTTCCACGTGGTGCCCGATCTTCCCGAAACGCTGATAGCCGGCCGCGAGCGGGAGTACGTCAGCTGGTTCCTGAAGACCAAGTCCCTCGCGCCCGACGCGTTCGAGGAAGCGGACCTCGACCACTACGGCGCGGCCCTCGCCGTCGACGGCGGCCTGCGCGCCGGCCTCGCCTACTACCGCGACGCCGCCGAGTCCGCGCGCAAGAACCGCGCGGCACTCGTGCAACGGCGACTGACCACGCCAATCCTCGGAATCTCCAGCAGCCACGGCTCGATCCCGGACATGGCGGGCTCCATCAGCCCGTGGGCCGAGAACGTGAGGGGCATCATCGTGCCCGACGCCGGTCACTACATCCCCGAGGAGCAGCCCGAGGCCGTCGCCGCCGCCCTCACCGAATTCTTCTGCGGCCGCTAATGCCCTAGCAGGAGGACGATCTCCATTGCCGTCGGCGGCCCGTCAGTTACGGCCCCGCCCCCGTCGGCCGCGCCGCCGCAGTGCGGGATGAGCGGGACTGCGCCAGCGGCCCTCTTGCAGGACCGCGGAAGACATAGCGGGGGAGGCACCGCGCATGGGCCCCGGCTCGCCCGCCGGGGGCCCGCTGTCGCACGCCGCTTTCTCGGCTGTTCTATGCCCTGATGCTCCGACCTTGAGTTCCGATCCCGTCAGTCCCGTAATGGCTGTCGATTTGCCTCTGAACTTTTCCGGTCGGTTGGCGCTCCTGCGCGTGGTCGACAGAGGGTCAGGACCTGGCAGGCGCTATCTCCGTGGCATGGCCGGTCTGTGAGCGCGGTGTCTTGGCTCCGACTTTGCCGGGCTCGATGGTGCGGGGGTCTACGGCCTCGCCCGGGGCGCCGACCTGGTAGTCGCCGTTGGGGTCGCTGTCGCGGTCGTGCGGGAGGAGGAAGAAGGTTCGTCGGCGGAACAGGCCGGAGTCGGGGTCGCGTTCGGCGCCTGCGGCGAGGGTGGTGTAGCCGACGAGGCGGCCGTCGCGGGAGTAGCGGGGCTTGCCCCTGCGGGTGCTGACCTTGTCCAGGGCCTGGCGGACGTAGTCGAGGGTGTCCAGGTTCTCCAGCCACACCACTTCGGCTTCACCGGTGAGCTGGCCGTCTTCCAGCATCGAGCTCATGGCTGCAGAGCCTCCTCGTTCTCGTCGTCCAGCCTGTTGCTCCCGCGGGCGCTCGGGCATCTGGTGCCTTGCCGCAGCGTGCCCACGGGGGCTGGTGCGCGCCCTTCATCGTACGGCCACGTAGTCGGCCGCCCCAGGGGGTGAGGGAGCGTCACCGCTGTCCCCGGGGGTAGGACGCGGAGTGGCCGGAGGGCGTCTCGTCGGTGGTGTCGTCGAGCAGCGCCAGGCCGGGGTACATTTTTCGATCGTTGTTCTTGATCATCTCTGCGGGTGAGGCGAGACCGAGTTCCTGGCGGATCCGGCTGGCGAAGGCGCGGGAGGTCGCCGATTGGATGCCCTCGTCCGCGCACCATCGGGTGTACGTCACGTACAGAAGTTTCTGCTCGACTCGCAGGCGCGGGTCGGGGCGTCCGGCCTCGCCCGTGGTGCACCGCTCGGTCAGGAAGCGGCCGATGTGGTCCTCGGTCCGCTCGTACGCCGCGGTCGCCAGGCGTACCGACGCCGGGCCGTCCAGGGGGTCGCGGGTGGTGAGGTAGAGGCGGGCGCCGTCGATGAGCCATTGCAGGATGCCGGGGCCCTCGTCTCGGACGAGCTCGGCGGCCAGGTTGTCGATCTTCCGGTGGTTGGGGACCTTGCGTTCGAACGGAATGAGCCGCATACGCCGCCAGAAGGCGTGTCCGCCGGTACCGACCTCGGGCTTGTGGTTGCCCAGCAGCCACAACTTGTGCGTGGGGGTGAAGGTGAAGAAGTCCTGTCGCATCCGGCGGGCCGTGATGGCGTCCCCGCCTGTCAGCAGCTTGACGCGGGCCTCGTTGAACTTGTCGTTCGGCTTCAGTTCGCTGCACACCACGATGCGTCGGCCGTGCAGTTCGGTCAGCTCGGTGGAGTGCTCGGCGAACTTCCCCTGGTCCATCAGGAAGCCGGGTGGGGCTGCGTTGGCGTACTCCCCGAGGATCTGCATCATCGCGTCCAGGAGGACAGATTTGCCGTTCGCGCCGGAGCCCCAGAGGAAGGGCAGTACCTGCGCGCCGACGTCTCCGGTGACGGAGTAGCCGAGCAGGAGGTGCAGGAAGCTGATCGTCTCCCGGCCCTTGTCGTCGTCGCCGAAGGTGTCGGTGAGGAAGCGGTCCCAGCGGGGGGTGGCCATCATCTGGGGCGCGACGGTGGTGGCCCGGGAGTGCATGTCGGTGAGCGGGTCAGGTTTGCGCAGCTCCCCCGTCTTCAGATCGACCACTCCGGCCGGGGTGCACAGGGCGTAGACGTCGCCGTCCAGCACATCGGGGTCCAGGCTCAGCCCGGGGGCCGCCTGGGCCTGCTGGAGCAGCGCCTTCACGCCGGCCGTGGACTGTGTCCTTCGGCGATGAGCCTGCAACTGGCCATCGCTGAAAAGGCCGCGCGGGTCGGTCCGCGGGATCTGTTCAGCCAGGTCGCCTGCCGCCCAGATCGCCGCTTTCTCACCGCCGACTCGCTTCCAGCGGTACTCGTCCCAGGTGAACCAGCCCAGACCCTCCACGTGGCGGAAGCGGTCCGCGAAGGTCCGCGCGAACAGCTTGGCCATCGCACGGTCGGTCAGTTCGTCAGGGAACAGTCCCATCCGGCCGGGCTCTGGCGGGGGCGGAGCGTCGTCGGACTGCTGTGCCGGAAGCATCAAGTGACTGTCCGGCAGGTGCAGACGCATCTGCTCTGCGGCCGCCACCGCGTCAAAGCCGACCTGCTCGGGGCTGTTCATGACCTCCTCCGAAGGAAGAACGAGCTCCCGAAGGGGCTGGTCGTGTGGCAGGTCGACCGATCGCCCTCTGCACACCGGCCGGCAGCAGCAGGGGAACTCTGGGCCTCCGCGGAGACGGTAGGCGCGGTCGCTGGCACGGGACGTCCTTGCTTGGGGGGCTTCGGTCCCGTCCGCAAAAGTGCTGGTCACAAGCGAACCCGAAGGCGAACGGGACTGACGGGACTGAGGAATGCAGATGCGGCCACGAGCGTAGCGCACGCCTGCCTGGGGGCGGGGGCGCTCGGGCGCGTGTCGAAAGTTCGGTCCCGTGAGTCCCGTAGGCCCGGGGTCGGGAGGGGGCGCCGGGCGCCGGAACTGCGGGCCTCGCGGGGCGGGGCGGAGAGGGGTTCGGTCCCGTCTTCAGTCCCCTGACAAAGCACCAGGTCAGAGCGCTTTCGCGTCGCAGCACGGGACTGACGGGACCGAGACCTGTAGTTATGAGCTACATATGCGCTACTACATGCGCGAGCGCATACACACACGCCTGATCGGTATAACTCCCAAGGTGAGTCCCGTCAGTCCCGTGCCAACGACAGAATGGCCACTGACCTGCGCGTCTCCAGACGGGACTGAACGGGGCTGAAAGACGAACGGCTCATTCAGCCCCGTGCCATGTGGTCGGCCGCCGCGGCGGGGAGTCGTAATGGACAGGACAACCTTGTGGCGGTGCTGAGAGTCTTCTGGTCGATCACGTTGTGATCGGAGCTACGAGGAGACCATCATCAACGCCATTCGTAAGACCCTGACCGCCACCGCTGTCGTCGGTGCCGTCCTCGCGGGTGCCGCTGCCTGTGGGACGGTGGAGCAGTTGTCCGCGGGCAGGAAGCTCGAGCACGCCTTCGAGCAGCTCGGGAAGGAGAAGACGCTCTCCTTCGAGGTCGACCTGGACACCGATGCCGCGTCGCTGAAGGCACTCGACGACTCGTCCGACCCGGCGCCCGGTGAGGAAATACCGGACGAGGCCGCCGAGTTGCTCAGTGACGCGAAGATCACCGTGACTGTGCAGTCGAAGAAGCCGCTTGAGGAGTCCGGTGAGAAGGACCTCGTCGGTACGGCCATGAAGGTCAGCACCCCGGACGGTGACCTCATCGAGTACCGGATGATCGGCGACTACACCTACATCCGTGCCAACATGGACGCCGTCGGCAAGACGATGGGCAGCCCTCTGCCGGACGCTGACGATCTGCCCCCGGAGGCCGGGGCGTTGAAGGACGTCCTTCAGGGCAAGTGGGTCAAGTTCAACACCGAGGAGATGAACAAGGCGGCTGCCGAGGGCGAGGGCGCCGGTGGTGGTTCCGCGCCGTCTCTTGACTCCAAGGCGCAGAAGAAGCTCGTGAAGGCGCTGCGTAAGGTCATTGCCCGCGAGGTGGAGTTCAAGACTGTGGGTGGCGGGGATGGTGTCGAGCACGTCATCGCCACGGCTCCGTTCCGCACGTTGCTCACCGAGCTGCTCGGTGAGGTCCGGCCGCTGGCCAAGGGCCTGCCGCTGCCCACGGCCAAGGAGCTGAAGGACGCTCCCAATGCCAAGGTCACGGCCGACTTCACGCTCAAGAACGGCGAGTTGGCCCAGGTCGACCTCGACCTCGCCAAGCTGGCCGAGAACGCCAAGGTGAAGAAGCTGGGTCTGACCCTGCGGATGCGCGAGGGCACCAAGCCCACCGCCCCCGCCGGCGCCACGACGCTCGACATGGAGGAGCTCATGAACGGCCTCCTCGGCGGGGTGGCGATGCCCGATGCCGAGTTCGAGACGAGTGGTCTTGAGGACACCCCGCAGGACCTGTACTGATTGCACGCCCCCGAGCGTCCCGTCCCACTGCTCTCTGAGGCGCACGCCATAACGCGTCCATCACCGCGGGCCCCCGCTGAACGTACAGCGGGGGCCCGCGGTGTAGGTGGTGGTGGTCCGACCCGCCCGTTTTTAGTTCAGGTGCCGTGTGAAGAACCGGGCCGCGCTCTCGCCCGCGAACTGCGGGACGCCGGTGTGGCCGCCCATGTTGGCCTCCAGGGTCTTCTCCTTGGAGCCGAAGGCGTCGAACAGGTCCAAGGCGGCCTGGCGGTCGTTGCCTTCGTCGTCCCATTGCAGGAGGACGTGCAGCGGGATGGTGATCTGGCGGGCCTCTTCGAAGATGGCGCGCGGGACGTAACTCCCGGCGAAGAGGCCGGCGGCCTTGATGCGCGGGTCGACCGACGCCAGCCGGACGCCGATGGAGATCACGCCTCCCGAGTAGCCGACCGGGCCGCCGATCTCGGGCCGTGCGAGGAGGGTGTCCAGGGTGGCCTGCCATTCCGGGACGGCCTTGTCGACCAGCGGGAGGACCAGGGCGTCGATGAGTTCGTCGCCGACCGGTTCACCGGCCTGCAGTGTGCGGCGCAGTTCGGCGCGGGTCTGCTCCATGGCGGGCCAGCGGGGGCGGTCCCCGCAGCCGGGGAGTTCGATGGTGGCCGTGGCGAAGCCCTGCGCCGCGCTGTGCCGGGCCCGGGCCGCGAGTCGGGGATACATCCTCGTCAGCCCGAGAGTCGGATGGCCGAGCAGGATCAGCGGCACCGGTGCGGACGCGGAGGCTGATGCGGGGGTCCAGAGGAAGCCGGGGATGTCGCCGAAGGTGAAGGCGCGCTCGCGGACTTCGTCGTCGAGACGCTGGTCGGAGGTGATGTGCATGGTCGTGCCTTTCGGGAGTGCACTGGAACGGCGCTCCCGGACGACCTGCCTATCGTCCGTCCGTGACTCCTGAGGAGAGCACCCATGTCGATACGTTCACGGGTACCACCTCCTCGATCTCTCGCACGGCCTGGGCGAATGTAGCAGCGGCCGGCCGCGGGCCGCCAAGCGTTTTTCGCGGGTCTCCGTGGCCGAGGCGCGCTTCCCTGCCTGCTCTCGTCCCTGCTCTCGTCACAAATTCCTTCTGGCATCCGTCAATGCAGTGAACACCTCGACGTTGATGCGAAGGAGAGCAGCCATGACACACACGGACCCCGCCTCGATCTCCCGGATGCCTGACCCGACCGCCTACGTGCCGGAGATGAAGGACATCAGTGCCGCGTTCTTCCGGGCCACGGGGAATCAGTCGGTGCCGCGTTCGACGATCAACCTGGTTCATCTGCGGGCCGGGCAGATCGTCGGGAACACCTATCTGACGGTTCTGAACACCAGCTTCCTGCGTAAGGGCGGGGAGTCGGAGGAGCGCATCACCGCGGTTGCCTCGTGGCAGGACGCGCCGTACTTCACCGAGGCCGAGCGGGCTGCTCTGGCTCTGGTGGAGGCCACTCTTCAGGCTGCTCCGCACGGTCGGGAGCGGGTCACCGACGAGCTGTACGCCGAGGTGGCCCGGCACTACGACAAGAAGGCGCTGGCCACCCTCACCATCGCCATCGGCCAGATCAGCTTCTTCATCGCGCTGGCCGTCATCGGGAAGCCTCAGCCGGTCTCCTCCCTCGCGGACCAGCAGTGGGACTGAACCTCGTGCTCTCCACGTAGCGTTCACCTCCAGTCCGTTGCAACGGATCGACTGAGATTCATTGCATTGCCTCCGCTTCCGTTGCAACGAAATATGGGCATCTAGCTGGAACGACGAGAGTCAGTGGCAATAATTCGATTGCCTCATCCATGAACGCAACGTAGCTTTTCCAGCATCGGAAACAACGTGTCGGCGCTCTCGGCGCCCTCAGCCCGGAAGGACACTGCCATGTCGGCGCTCTCGGACAAGACCCTGGTGGAGACCTCGTCCGCGCCTGGGCCGGTCGCGTCCTTCGTGCGGTTCGTGGTCTTCGGTGGGGGTGTTGGGGTGCTCAGCAGCTTCGCCGTGGTGATGTTGGCCGTCGTGATGCCCTGGGGGGTGTCCAACGCTGTGGTCACTGCCCTGTCCACCCTGCTGTGCACCGAGCTTCACGCTCGCTACACCTTCGGCAAGAAGCGGGGGGCCGGGTGGCGTGAGCACTGGCAGTCGGCGGGGTCGGCCGGTGTCGCCTATCTCATGACCAGCCTTGCCATGTTCGTTCTGCATCTCGTGCAGTCCTCGCCCGGAGTGGTGACCGCGCAGGTCGTCTATCTCGGTGCCTCCGGGCTTGCGGGGGCGGGGCGGTTCGTGGTGCTGCGGCTCTTCGTCTTCGCCGGGCGGCGTGACCGGGGCGCGGCGCCGTCGGTGCAGGCCGCGAGGGCCGGCGCGCCTGTCCTCCTGGCGGCGTAGCCGGCACGGCCCGCGACGCGTCCAGAAGGGATTAGGTTCTTCCCTAAAGGGCTTTGGTCTGGGGTGATCGTCGTGGCGCGTGTGGGGCTGAGTGTTGAGCGGGTGGTGCTCGCCGGGGCCGAGTTGGCTGATGAGGTCGGGTTTGAGCAGGTGACCGTTTCCGGCCTGGCCCGGGGGTTCGGGGTCACCGTGGCGAGTCTGTATTCGCATGTGCGCAACTCGCATGACCTGAAGGTGCGCATCGCGCTGCTGGCGTTGGAGGAGCTTGCCGATCGGGGGGCCGTCGCGCTTGCGGGGCGGGCCGGGAAGGATGCCCTGCGGGCGCTCGGGGATGTGTATCGGGACTATGCGCGGGAGCATCCTGGGCGGTATGCGGCGGCTCAGATGCGGCTCACGCCGGAGGAGGCGGCTCGTAGTGCGGGCGGACGGCATGCGTTGATGACTCGGGCCGTGTTGCGGGGGTACGACCTCTTGGAGCCTGAACAGACGCATGCCGTCCGGTTGTTGGGCAGCACCTTTCACGGGTTTGTCAGCCTGGAGGCGCAGGGCGGGTTCAGGCACAGCGCTCCGGAGAGTTCGGAGAGCTGGGACCGGGTGATCGATGCCCTTGATGCGGTGTTGTGTGGCTGGCCCGGTCCCGCGCGGGGCTGATGTCGGGTCAGCTTGCTGTGCGGATGCGGTCGTGGGCCGCTGTGGCCAGCTGGTGGTACGTGGCGAGCTTGTAGTACTCCTCGCTGCGGGACAGGGCGCCCGCGTAGACGAGGACGCGGTCGCCGTCGTAGGTGTACGGGGCGTGGGCCGCGAACTCGCCGAGCTTCGGCTCCAGGAGGGCGGGCAGAGCCCTGGGGTCCGTGGTGCGGGTGGAGAAGCTGAGTCGTTCCACCTTCGTGGAGTCCCAGCCGAAGGTGGGGTACAGCGCCGATGACGTCTCTATGAAGGAGAGGAGTTGGTCGCTGGGGTCCGGGAGGCCCAGCTCGCGGATCAGGGAGAGGGCCGACTCGCGGATGACGTGGTCGGGGGACAGGCCGTTGAAGTAGAGGTTCCAGGTGCGGCGGGCGTAGTCGATCGCTATCGCGGAGACCTTGTTGTCCAGGCCGTGCGCGGTGAACGTACGCAGGTGCTCTTGCAGGCCGCTGGGGGCGGACGGCAGTTGGTCCGCCAGGCGGGCCGGGTCCTGGAGGTCGCTCAGGGGGAAGAAGACGTAGGCCTTGTTGAAGCCGCCGTTGAGGCGGTGGTCGACGCCGTAGGACTGGATGGGGAAACGGGCCTGGATGTCCGCGAAGAGGGTGCGGATGGGGTGGTCCGTGTCGTCCACCAGGCCGTGGGTCAGGGCGCGGGTGTAGGGGTCGCCGGCGGCGGTGGGCATCGTGAAGTCGAAGGAGAGGTCTCCGATGTGGCCGCCGCTGGTGACCATGTTGAAGACGACGCTGCCGTCGGTGAGTACGTCCTGGAACGCGGTGAGAGCCGGCCACATGGCGTCGCGTGAGCAGTCCACGCCCAGCAGGGCTGCTGCTTCTTCCACGGCCGTGTACAGGCGGGTTATGTCGGCTTCTCCGGACGTCATCGGGCCCCCAGGTGTGTGTCGGTGGAACGGCGGTCCTCCGCAGTTTCCGTTTCTCACCTTGGCTGGGGGTGGATGGCGGGTCGGGTCCGGCTTGGGCCTGTCCGGCGGAGCAGGCCGCAGGAAAGCCGCGGTGCTTCATGTGGTGCGGGTGAGCGGGGTCTGGTGCTCCCCCACTGCCTTAAGGGCGTGGGAGGTACCCCCAAGCTGCAAGGCGGAGGAGGGAGTCGACGCGGAGCGTCGGGGACCGGCGACAACGCCGCAGATCGGCGTGCCAGACCCCGCGTCTGCGGCATGATCCGCCGGACAGGCCCTCAGTGTCAGTTCTGGCGTTCGGGGGTGTGGACTATCAGGCCGTCCATCGCCTCGGTGATCTTCAGGCGGCAGCTGAGGCGGCTCGTGGGGCGGCGGGGGCAGACGGTGTAGTCGAGCATGTAGTGCTCGTCGGGGTGGGGGGGTTCTGGTTTGTCGAGGGTGGTTTCGTCGACGTAGACGTGGCACGTGGCGCACTGCATGTTGCCGCCGCACTGGGCGACGATGCCTTCCACGTCGTTGAGTTCGGCGGCGCGCATGACGGTCGTGCCGAGGGGGGCGTCGAGGGTGCGTTCGGTGCCGTCGGCGGAGATGTACGTGATCTTGGGCATGTGGACCCCAGTGAAGAGGCGTGGAGGATCGCTTGAGAGTCGGTGGGGACGCGACACCTCTCCGGCTCTTCTGCTCGCCCGCCGGGCGATACGGCGCGGGGCGGGCGGGGAAGGGCAGTGAACGTACCAGAGGACTTTGGGCGGGCCAAGTCCAGTTCCGCTTGAGGATCGGTCGAGAGGGTCTAGGGGTTCGGTCGGCGCGGGTCCGGTAGCCGGTGGGTCATGAAGGGGCGGGATGTGATGAATTCCCGGAATTTCACGGCCGCTTCGGAGAGGTAGGCGTCGCGGCGCCAGACCAGGGTGAGGACGCGGTGGCAGGCGGGGGCGTCCAGGTGGACCCAGGCGACCGGGACGCGGGTGTCGGTGCCGGCCTGGCGGGACATCGCCGGGATGAGGCCGATGCCCAGGCCCGCGCTGATGAGGACCTGGCTGGCGCCGGGCTCGTCGCCCTCGCAGGAGATCACCGGGGTGCGGCCTTCTGAGGCGAACAGGCGGTCCAGCAGGGCGCGTTGCCAGTGGCTCCTGCGGGTGGTGACGAAGGGCTCGTCGGCGATCTCGGGGATCGTCACGCTGTCGCGTCCGTCCAGCCAGTGACCTCGGGGAACGGCCAGCAGGACCTCCTCCCGGGTGAGTTCGAGGGAGTCCAGGTGGGGGTCGGGAAGTTGCTGGGAGGCCACGCAGAAGTCGACCTCGCCCGCGCGTAGTTGGCGTTCCATCTCCTCCGCGTTGGACTGGAAGAGGCGTACGTCGGCGCGGGGGTGGGCGACGCGGAAGCTGCCAAGGACCGTGGTGATGGTCAGGAGGGTCTCGCAGGCGATGCCGACCCTGCCCAGGCCCAGGTCACCGGCCTCGCGGACGGCTCTGACGCCGTCGTCGAGCTCGCTGAGGGTGCGGTCGACGTGGCGCAGGAACATGGTGCCGCTGGCGTTCAGTTTGATGCCGCGGCCGTGGCGCTCGAAGAGCGGAGAGCCCAACTCGGCCTCAAGGCGGGCAATAGTGCGGCTGAGCGAGGGTTGGGCGATGCCCAGTTCCTCCGCGGCGCGGCTCATGTGCTCGAAACGGGCGACGGTCTGGAAGTAGCGCAACTGCAGCAGATCCATGGTCCACCTTCACCTATAACTGTCGAGGCATCGTCACATGGCAAAACCGGTCTTGGATATGCATGAGTGTTCTTCTCTACCGTCTTTCCGGGGCCACCGCACAGGTGGCGGGCTTCACCGCCCGACGCCTGTACACGCGACGCGAGGGTCCCGCACTTCTGTCCTTGTCCCGCCGCCCTCCCTCAGGAAGGTCGCACCATGAGCGCTGCGGAGCTGGCCCGACTCCAGTTCGCGGCCACCACCGGTATCCACTGGCTGTTCGTGATCCTCACCATGGGGCTCGTCCCCCTGGTCGCGTTCATGCACACCAGGGCCGCATATACCCGTGATCCCGCCAAGAGGGCTGTCCGTGAGCGCATGACGCGCTTCTGGGGGCAGCTCTACGTCATCAACTACGCGGTCGGTATCGTCACCGGCCTCGTCATGGAGTTCCAGTTCGGCCTGAGCTGGAGCGGACTGAGCAAGTTCGCCGGGAACGTCTTCGGCGCTCCCCTGGCGCTGGAGACGCTCATCGCGTTCTTCGCCGAGTCCACCTTCCTCGGAATGTGGATCTTCGGCTGGGGGCGGCTGCGGCGCGGCGTGCACGTCACGCTGATCTGGCTGGTCGCCCTGACCGCGTACGCCTCCGCGTACTGGATCCTCATCGCCAACGGCTTCATGCAGCACCCGGTCGGCTACGAAGTACGCGGCGGTGTCGCCTACTTGACCGACTTCGGGGCGCTGCTGACCAACGAGATGTCGCTGATGGCCCTCGGCCACATCGTGCTGGCCGCGCTGACGACGGGCGGTCTGTTCGTCGCCGGTGTCAGCTGCTTCCACTTCCTTCGGGGGACGAAGGAGACGGAGCTGTTCCGTTCCTCGCTGCGGCTGGGGACGTGGGTGGCGATGCTCGCCTCGTTCTTCGTCGTCGTCGTGGGTGAGCTCCAGCGTCCGATCATCGAGCGGACCCAGCCGATGAAGAACGCCGTACTGGAGAACTCCGGGGTCGCCGAGGTCCAGCGGCGGCTGGTGGAGCAGTTCGGGCCCGGCGACTACGTGCCGCCGGAGGGCTGGATCCACCTGTCGATGAGCGCCATGACCATCATCGGCAACACGATCTCGACGATCACCTTCATCGCCGTGTTCCTGCTGTGGAAGGACCGGCTGGTGCGGTGGCGTCCCATGGCCTGGCTGATGGTGGCGGTCATCCCGTTCGCCTTCCTCGCCTCGGTCGCCGGCTGGGTGGTCCGTGAGATGGGGCGCCAGCCCTGGATCGTCTACGGCCATCTGACGGTCGAGGACGCCCTGTCCCACGTCAGCAGGGCCTCGTTGATCGTGTCCTGCACGGTGTTCATCGCCATCTTCGTGGGGCTCGCGGTGACGAACTGGACGCTGATCGCCCGGTTCGCCGTACGCGGTCCTGACGCCACCCAGCTCGGCGTCACCGAGCCGCTTCCCGAGGGTCTGCCCGAGCAGCCCTTGGGCGGCGCCGACGACAAGCGGCCGGTCCCGGCTTTCTAGAGGGAGAGTTGAGCGAGATGTCTCTGGAGATCGCCTGGTTGGGCCTGCTGGGCCTGATGCTCGCCGGGTACTTCGTGCTCGGTGGATACGACTACGGCGCACAGATGCTGCACCCCTTCCTCCGTGCCTCGGACGAGGAGGAGGCGCGGGCCGAGAAGCCTGAGGGCGGTAATGCCGCGCTGGACGCCATCGCGCCGTTCTTCCTCGGCAACGAGGTGTGGCTGGTGGCCTTCGCCGGGGTGATGTTCGGTGCCTTCCCGCATCTGGAGGGCACCCTGCTGTCCGGGCTCTACCCGCTGATCGTGGCGATTCTGGCCGGGCTGGTGCTCGGCAACGCGGCGGTGCAGCTGCGTCGGCGGGCCCGTGGGGCCCGGAGCCGGCAGGTGTGGGACGCGCTGGTCGTGTTCGGCGGTGCGGTGCCCGCGCTGTGCTGGGGGCTGGTGGTGGGGCTGCTGCTGCACGGGGTGCCGCGGCGGGCCGACGGCAGCTTCCATGTCGGGTTCGGTGAGGTGTTCTCGCCGTTCGTGCTGGTGTGCGGCATCGCCACGATCCTGCTCTTCGCCGCGCACGGCGCCGGCTTCGTCGCCATCCGGTCGGAAACCGAAATGGCCGCGAAGGCAAGGGAGTTGGGTGCCCGGCTGCTGGTGGGTGCCGGGGGTGCGGCCGTGGTCGCGCTGCTGCTCACGTTCTTCGGCTCGGGTGCCTCGATGACCAATCGCGGGGTGTCGGGAGTCATCGCCGGGGCGCTGGTGGTGGCGCTCGGTGTCGCCTGGTGGTCCTTCACCGGCGGGCACGAGGTGCGGGCGTTCGTGGCGACCTGCTGCGCGACCGCGCTGCCGGTGCTGCTGGTAGGGGCGGGGCACTACCCGTATCTGCTGATCAGCTCGGCCGGGCACGGCCTCGACATCCACGAGGCCGTCACCGACGACGCCACCTTGAAGATCCTCAGCGTGTTCGGGGTCCTGGTGGTGCCGACGATCCTCGCGTACCAGGCGTGGAGCTGGTGGGCGTTCCGCGGCCGTACGGGCGTCCGCCACCCCAGCTACTTCTGAGCGGCGGACGTACGGGAACGGGAAGGGGTCCGGGATGAAACCGGTCGAACGTCGGCTGATGCGGGAACTGCCGGTGCTGCGGCGCCACTTGGTGACCTCGACGGCTCTCGCGCTGCTCGGCGCGGGGCTCGTCGTCGGCCAGGTGACCCTGCTGGCGACGGTGCTCGCGGACGGATTCGGCGGGCATACGGTCGCCTTCGGGACCCTGGCCGCGCTGGGTGCCGTGGTCGCGGGACGGGCGCTGCTGGCGTGGGCGCGCGGTGTGCTCGCGCAGCGTGCCGCGTCCGGCGTCAAGCACACCCTGCGCGAGCGGCTCACCGACCGGCTCGGCCGGGCGGCGCCGCTCCGGCTCGCGGCGGGCCGGCACGGGGAGACGGCCACCCTGCTCACCCGTGGCCTCGACACCCTGGACCCGTACGTCACCGGGGCGCTGCCCACGATGGCCGCCGCCGGTGTGGTGCCGGTCGCGGTCGTCGGGTGGCTGTTCGCGACGGACTGGACCTCGGCGCTGATCGTCGTCGTGACCCTGCCGCTGATCCCGGTCTTCGGGGCGCTGGTCGGCATGCACACCGCCCAGCGCACCGCTCGGCAGTGGCGGTTGCTGGCGCGGCTCGGCGGCCACTTCCTGGACGTCGTGGCCGGGTTGCCGACGCTGCGGGCGTTCGGGCGGGCGCACTACCAGGCCGGGCGGGTCGGCGAGATGGCCGACGCGCACCGGCGGGCCACCATGCGGACCCTGCGGGTGGCGTTCCTGTCGTCGTTCGTGCTGGAGACGGTCGCGACCTTGTCGGTGGCGCTGGTCGCGGTGCCGGTCGGGCTGCGGCTGCTGGACGGACACCTGGATCTGCGGACGGCGCTGATCGTGCTGTTCCTGACGCCCGAGGCGTATCTGCCGCTGCGGGCGATGGGGGCCGCGTTCCACGAGAGCGCCGAGGGGGTCACGGTGGCCGAGCAGGTCTTCGCGGTCCTCGACGAGGGTGAGGGCGAGGAGGGCGGGGCGCGGGCGGATGAGCGGATCGCGGTGCCCGAGGTGCGTGCCGTGTCGGTGCGGCTCGACGGGGTCGGCGTCGTCTATCCCGGGCGCGCGACAGCTGCTCTGGACCGGGTCTCGCTGCATGTGCGGCCCGGGGAGCACATCGCCCTGGTCGGGCCCAGCGGGGCGGGAAAGTCCACGCTGCTGGCCCTGTTGCTCGGGTTCACCCGGCCCTCTTCGGGCCGGATCACGGTCGGCGGCATCGACCTGGACCGCCTCGACGCCGACGAGTGGCGCGAGCGGCTGGCGTGGGTGCCGCAGCGGCCGCATCTGTTCGCGGCGTCCGTCGCCGACAACATCCGCCTCGGGCGGCCCGACGCAAGCGAGGCCGAGGTACGGCAGGCCGCACGCGACGCGCACGCCGACACGTTCATCGAGGCGCTGCCCCGCGGCTACGACACCCCGCTCGGCGAGCACGGCGCGGGCCTTTCCGCCGGTCAGCGGCAACGCATCGCGATCGCCCGGGCCTTCCTCAAGGACGCCCCCGTGCTGCTCCTCGACGAACCGACCGCCCACCTCGATCCCGACAGCGAGGCCGCCGTCACCCACGCCACGGTGCGGCTCATGCGCGGGCGCACCGCGATCGTGGTCGCCCACCGCACCAGCCTGCTGCCGTATGCCGACCGGATCGTCACGCTGAGGGGCGGGCGGGTCGACTCGGATGTGGGCACGGTCGTGACCCGGCACGCTCTCAGCGATCTCGTCTCGTCCCAACTGGTGCCCGTAGAAGGGCCGGTGGCCTCATGACCTCGCACGTGGCGGCCGTTGGCCGTACCGACTCCCGCCTGGCGGCCGTCCATTCCCCCGTCCGGCCGTCAGGCGGGTCCTCTCATCCGACGCTGCGTCTTGCGCGCCAACTGCTGCCGTACTGGCGCCGTTTGCTGCCCGCCGGGCTCGCCGCGGCCGGCAGTGAGCTCGCTGCGGCGGCGCTCATGGCCACCGCGTCCTGGCTGATCACGCGGGCCGCCGAGCATCCGCCGCTCGCGTCGGTGAGCCTGGCGATCGTCGCCGTGCGCGCGCTGGCGCTGGGGCGTGGGGCGCTGCGCTACGGCGACCGGCTGCTCGGGCATGACGGGGTGCTGCGGGCTGTCGCCGGGTTCCGGACGCGGGTGTACGAGGCGCTGGTGCCGTTGGCGCCCGCCGGGACGCCTGCCTTTCGCAGGGGGGATCTGCTGACGCGGCTGGTCGATGATGTCGACGCCGCCCAGGATCTGCTGCTGCGGGTGCTGCTGCCGACCGGCGCGGCGGTCGCGGTGGGGATCGCCGCCACGGTGACGGCGTGGATGCTGCTGCCGCAGGCTGGGCTGGTGCTGGGGCTGATGTTGGCGCTGGCTGTGCTGCTGGTGCCGGCCGCGGTGCTCGCCGTGGCTCATCGCACCGGGCGGGAGCAGGCGGTGGTTCGGGCTGAACTCGCCGCGCGCGTGGTCGACTTGACGGAGGGAGCGGCGGATCTCGCCGCGTACGGAGCGCGGGGGCGGGCCGTGGGGCGGGCGCAGGATGCCGCCGCGCGGATCGCGCGGCTGGAGCGGCGGCGTGCGTTGACCACCTCGCTGGCCTCGGCCGTGCTGCTGCTGTTCCAGGGGGCGACGCTGGTCGCGGTGGTGCATGGTGCGCTGCGCGCCCATGCCGACGGGCGGCTGCCCGCCGTACAGCTGACCGTGCTCGCGGTGCTGGCGCTGGTTGCCTTCGAGGCGTTGGAGCCGCTGCCTGCGGCGGCGTTCCGGCTGGCCGAAGTGCGGGTGCGGGCGCGGCGGTTGGCGGAGTTGTTCGACACTCCGGCTCCGGTCGTCGAGCCGGCTGCTCCGGTGTCGCTCGTCGTGGACGGGGCGGTCGGGGTGCGGATCGAGAATGTGACGGTACGTCATGAGGTGGGCGGCGCGGCTGCTCTGGACGGGCTGAGTCTGGAGTTGCCTGCCGGGCGGCGCACGGTGCTGCTCGGTGCGAGTGGGTCGGGGAAGTCGACGCTGATCGCCGCGCTCATGCGGTTCGTGGAGTACGAGGGCGGCAGCGTCCTGGTCGGTGGCCGTGAGTTGCGGGACTGTGCCGGTGACGAGGTGCGGCGCGTGATCACCGGGATGACGCAGGACGCGCATGTCTTCCACGCCTCCATCCACGCCAACCTGCTGCTGGCGCGGCCGGATGCCGAGGACTCAGAGCTGCGGGAGGCGGCGCGGCGGGCGCGGATCCTGGACTGGATCGAGTCGTTGCCCGACGGCTTCGACACCGTGCTCGGACCGGACGGCACGCAGCCCTCCGGCGGTCAGCGGACCCGGTTGCTGCTGGCGCGGGCGCTGCTCGCCGATCCGCCGGTGCTGGTCGTGGACGAACCCACCGAGGGGCTCGACCCTGACACCGCTGCGGCGGTGCTGGCCGACATTCTCGATGCCACGCGGGGGCGTACGACGCTGCTGGTCACCCATGAGCGGGAAGGCTTCGCCGGGGCCGATCAGGTGGTCACGCTCGATGGCGGGCGGGTGCTCGCCTCGCGCTGAGCGGTCCCGCCCTAAAGTGCCGTGCGGTGCCGTCGTTCGGCGGCGGCGCCGTTGCGGCTGGTCACACCGTTCCCCGTGCTCCCCTATGGGCGGCAGCTCGTCGACCCAGGAAGGGAGGCCGTAGGGATGCTCGTGTCGTGGGCGGCAACGGATCTGGAATCGGGACGGTTCTCCGCGAGGGAACGGACCTCCGCCGTGGCGGAGCTGACGGAGCACTTCACCGCGCTGCGCTCGCGCGGCCAGGGGTACCTGGAAGTCAGCCTGCCGGGCGATGAGTTTCCCTGGCTGACCCTGGGCTTCCAAGGTGCTCAAGCAGTCGTCCATCTGTTCAGCGATGCCGAGAAGTCGGCCCTTCTCATCGGTGACGCAACCGCCGCGGCGGATGCCGTCGTGCACGTACCGATCATGGACGACCCGGCTGGATTCAGTGGGGACTACGTCCTCGCCACCGATCATGCGTGGGCCCTCATCCACCGATTCATCCAGACGGGAGAGCCGGGCGAGCTGGGTGAGTGGCACGAGTTGTGAGCACGACCCGACCACCCATCGCGCCACGCACGACGGACGCGGCCTCTGCCCAGCAGAGGCCGCGTCCGTCGTGTGTTGTCAGTTCTTGGTGTTCCACCGGTCGAGTTCGATGTACGCCGGCACCCAGGCCGTGTGGTACGCGGTGCGGACGGGCTCGGGGAGGATGGCGAGCATTCCGTCGATGGTCTCCTGGTCGGCGCCGTCGAGGACCCAGGGGGTCAGGAGGGGGCCGTCGGGGCCGGTCTTGGCGCCGTGGATCCTGCCGTAGTGCTGCCACTGCTCAAGGGTGAGGACCTCCTGGATCAGGGGCAGGGCCTGGTCCTCCTCGTGTTTGAGGTGGCCGGTCAGGTTGGTGGCCAGGGAGTCGACGGCGGCGGCGAGGCGGTCGGCGTCCGCCTCCGGGTCGGCGAGGGCGGCGTCGATGGTCTCGACGAGCGGGTCGATGGAGGCGTGTTCGGCGTCCATCGCGTCCAGCAGGGCCAGGTCGTCAGGGCGGTCGGCCACGGTCTGGCGCAGTACCGGCCACAGCGCCTCGTCCTCGGCGGTGTGGTGGATGTGCAGCGCCTTCTTGAAGATGTCCCAGCCGGCGGCACCGGCGAGGGTGCGCCGCGGGTCGTCGTCGACGCGTGCCGTGATCGTGGCCATGATCTCCAGCTCGCGCCGCAGCGCGTTGTGCATCGCGTACATCAACGACATGTCGAGCCTGTCACCCATGGTCTCTCCCGATCTGTTCCGGTGTCTCGGGCCGGATTCCTCGCATCCGGCCTCGTCCGCCGTGTGCCTCGGCTCCGTGCCGCGCGCGACCGCGCCGATCCGCGGTCTCACCCCCATGACAGTCCGCGGCGCCGAAATGTGACCGGCGGAGACAACGAACGTAGCCGGAAAGTCCGGTAGGGGCGCGTGGGCTGGACTCGGGCGCAAGCGGGGGACGAGCAGCGGGAGTTGGGGCGGCAAGGCGTCGGTGCCCGGCGCCAAGTCGGCGCCAAGTTGATCGGCAGTCATGAACAAGCCATGTCGTTGATGCTGAGGCGCCAGAACAAGATGCAGGGGGCGGGTCATACCGCATCAGTGCGAGTCGGTCCCGGTGCGTCCTGTCGTGAACACCAGTCAGCAAGTCGTGGTTTCGACCGGAGGGAATGAGTCCAAGATGCGGCGTCTCAAAACGAGCAGGATGCTGGTCGCCGGAGTGGCGGCCACAGCAGCGCTCGTCGGCCTGGGAGTCGGACCGTCGGAGCAGGCGGCCGAGGCCGCCACTCAGAAGGCCCGCCCGACCCGCCACCTCACCAGCGACGCGCCGGTCACCGTGGTGGCCAAGGGTCTGAACTCACCGCGGAGCCTGGCCTGGGGCCCGGACGGTGAGCTTCTGGTTACCGAGATGGGGGCCACCCCCACCGCGTGCCAGGGCACCGGCTTCGCCACCAGGTGCTACGGCCAGACCGGTTCGGTCGCGGATGTCTCGTCCGGCACTCCGGTGCGGATCGCGGAGAACCTGCCGACCGCGTTCAACCAGGAAGAGACGATCGGCCCCAACGGCATCACCGTCGACCGCAAGGGCCACATCTACACCTTGCAGGCCGGCTCGCCGGAGCAGGTTCCGGCCGGGCTGGACCCGGAGCTGACCAAGACGCTGAGCAAGCAGTACGGCTCGATCATGGACATCACCGACGGGCAGCGCAAGGTGATCGCCAACCCGGGCACGGTCAACTGGAACTGGACCAAGAACAACCCGGACCTGTCCGACACCTACCCGGCGTCCAACCCGTACGCGCTGACGACGAAGCCGGGTGGCGGTTTCTACCTGGTGGACGCGGGCGCGAACACGCTGAACTCAGTGGACCGCAAGGGCAAGACCAAGGTCCTCGCCTTCGTGCCCGAGACGCCGGGCGGCTCGGACGCCGTCCCGATGTGTGTCGACGTCGGCCCCGACGGTGGCGTGTACATCGGCCAGATCACCGGTCACGGCAACTCGGCCACCGCGGCCAACGTGTACCGGTACTCGCCCAAGACC
This sequence comes from Streptomyces sp. NBC_00028, assembly GCF_045041065.1. NCBI lineage: Bacteria > Bacillati > Actinomycetota > Actinomycetes > Kitasatosporales > Streptomycetaceae > Streptomyces > Streptomyces sp. NBC_00028. The sequence continues at coordinate 28,978 of NZ_CP108294.1, forward strand.
GGCAAGCTCAAGGTCTGGCAGAGCGGCTTCAGCGCCATCAGCGGCTGTGGCTTCGGTGCCAACGGTGACTTCTATGTGACCCAGTTCGACACGACCGGGTTCCTGCCGACCGGTGACCCGATCGGCAACGTCATCCAGATCAACCACAAGGACAACTCCCGTACCGTCCTGGCGGACGAGAAGCTGTTCGCGCCCACCGGCTTCCTGGCCGGCGCCGACGGCTCCATCTACGTCGCGGACAAGACCATGATGTGGCCGGCCTGCACGGACGCCCCGGCCTGCACCAGCTCCACGGACATCCACGCCACCGGCGACGGACAGATCGTCAAGATCGGCTGACCGTCCGGTCGTCCCGCTCGCGGGCCGGACCGGGCCCTCCAGGGGCAGTCCGGTCCGGCCCGCAGCGCACACAGACCACAGGACCCACCTCGGTCGTGACAGACCGGCAAGGTCCAAGAGATCCACAAGATCCATTGTGTTCGTGATCGAACTCGTGATCGAAGGAGACAACGTGCGTGCTGGCATCTGGTTCATCGGTGCCCGCGGTTCCGTCGCCACCACCAGCGTGATCGGGGCGCTCGCGCTGCGTGCCGGGCTCGCCGACCCGGTGGGCTGCGTGACCGCTCATCCCGCGCTGGACGTGTCGGCGCTGCCAGGCTTCGGCGACCTGGTCTTCGGCGGTCACGACGTGACGACGGTCCCCGTGGCCAAGAAGGCCGAGCAGCTGGCCGCCGCCGGTATCGTGCCGGCCCGTCTGGTGCAGGCCCTGGAGCAGGACCTCGACGCGGTGGAGGCGAACCTGCGGCCCGCCCCGGCCGCCGCCACCCAGGCCGAGGACGCGGCGCTGATCGCCGCCGACCTCAGGGCGTTCGCCGAACGGCACGACCTGGACCGGGTGGTGGTGGTCAACGTGTCCTCCACCGAACCCGCTCCCCCGTCGCACCCCGCGCACTCCGAACTCGCCGCGCTGACCGCCGCGCTCACCGCGCCCGGCAAGGTGCTGCCGCCCAGCTCGCTGTACGCCTACGCGGCGTTCGACACGGGCTGCGCGTTCGTGGACTTCACCCCCTCCACCGGAGCCCGGCTGCCGGCGCTCGCCGAACTCGCGGCGCAGCGCGGCCTGCCGTACGCCGGCCATGACGGCAAGACCGGCGAGACGCTGCTGAAGTCGGTGCTGGCGCCGATGTTCGCGATGCGCAACCTCTCGGTGCGCTCCTGGTCCGGCATCAACCTGCTCGGCGGCGGTGACGGCGCGAGCCTCACCGACCCGCAGGCCAACGCCGCCAAGACGGCCAGCAAGCAGCGGGTGCTGCACGAGACCCTCGGCTACGCGCCCGACGGCGACACCCGCATCGACTACGTCGCCGACATCGGTGACTTCAAGACGGCCTGGGACCTGATCACCTTCGACGGTTTCCTCGGCACCGGCATGTGCCTGCAGTTCACCTGGCAGGGCTGTGACTCGGCGCTCGCGGCGCCGCTCGTCCTGGACCTGGCCCGGATCACCGCCGCCGCGCACGAGGCCGGACACACCGGGCCGCTCACGTCCCTCGCCTACTTCTTCAAGGACCCGCTGGGCGACGTAGATCATGCGCTGCACGCCCAGTGGGAGACGCTGCGCACCTATCTCGCCGGCCTGGGCGGCGGCCGATGACGACATCTCGGGATCTCGTGGAACTGGTCCGCGCGCCCGCCGCGCTGTCGGTGCCCGGCGACGCCGTCGCCGGTGCCGCCGCCGCGGGCGCCCTCGGCCCGCGCACCGCAGGGCTCTCCGCCGCCGCGGTCTGCCTGTACTGGGCGGGGATGGCGGCCAACGACTGGGCGGACCGGGACCTGGACGCGAAGGAGCGGCCCGAGCGGCCGATCCCGTCGGGCCGGGTGAGCGCCAAGGCGGCGCTGGGTGTCGCGGCCGGGCTCAGCGCGGCCGGGCTCGCGCTCGCCGGGCTGGCCGGGGGGCGCAGGGCGCTCACGGTGGCGGTGCCGCTGACCGGTGCGGTGTGGGCGTACGACGTGAAGCTGAAGGGCACCGCCGCGGGGCCGGCCGCCATGGCCGCCTGCCGTGGGCTGGACGTGCTGCTCGGCGCGAGTACCCGCCGGGGCGGCTGGCGGGGCGCGCTCGTGCCCGCGCTCACCGTCGCGGCGCACACCTACACGGTCACCGCGCTCTCGCGCCGTGAGGTGTCCGGCGCCGGCCGGCTGCTACCGGGGGCGACGCTGGCCGCGACGGCAGGGGTCGCGCTCGCCGCCTCGGGGCGGTCGCCGCGACCGGGGCTGGTCGGGTCGCTGGCCGCCTGGTACGCGGCCGGCTACGGCGACGCCCAGGTACGGGCGTTGGCCACACCGGACGCGGGCAGCGTACGGGCCGCGGTCGCGGCCGGGATCACCAATCTGCCGACGTTGCAGGGCGCGCTCGTCGCGCGGTCGGCACGGCCCGGTGCCGCGGCGGTGGTGGCCGCCTGCGCTCCGATCGGCCGGGTCCTGGCGGGGCGGGTGTCGCCGACATGAGCCCTGTGAACTCCCCTATGGACTCCCCCTTGAACTCCCCTGTCACCTCCCCTATGACCTCCTCGGACATACGCTTCGGATACGGGACCAACGGGTTCGCCAACCACCGCCTCGAGGACGCCCTCGCCGTCATCGCCGACCTCGGTTACGAGGGCGTCGCGCTCACCCTCGACCACGACCATCTCGACCCGTTCGCACCGGAACTGCCGCGCCGCGTGGAGGCGTTGGCGGCACGCCTCGACCGGCTCGGGCTCGCCGTCGTCATCGAGACCGGCGCCCGCTATCTGCTCGACCCGCGGCGCAAGCACGCCCCCACCCTTCTCGACGACGAACCCGCGGCCCGGCTCGACTTCCTGCGGCGGGCCGTGGACATCGGGGCGGACCTGGGCGCGGAGGCCGTCTCGTTCTGGGCCGGTGTCCGGCCCTCCCCGGTGTCTCGGGGCCTGGCCTGGGACCGGCTCGTGCGCGGGTGCGCGGAGGTGGTGGAGGCCGCCGACGCGGCGGGCGTACGGCTGGGGTTCGAACCGGAGCCCGGCATGCTGGTGGAGACGCTCGACGACTGGTTCGCGCTGCGCGGCAAGCTGGGCGCGCCGGGCTGCTTCGGGCTGACGCTCGACATCGGGCACTGCCGCTGTGTCGAGCCGCTGCCGGTGGCGGACTGTGTCACCAAGGCCGGTCCGTACCTGGTCAACGTGCAGATCGACGACATGCGGCGGGATGTGCACGAGCATCTGGAGTTCGGCTCCGGCGAGGTCGACTTCCCGGCCGCGCTGCGTGCCCTGGCGGAGACCGGATATCGCGGGCTGACGGCCGTAGAGCTGCCCCGCCACTCCCATGCCGCCCCCGCGGTCGCGCGCACGTCGCTGGCGTTCCTGACGCACGCCCGCGCCGCGGCCGAGTTCCTGAGCGCGACCCGTGTAGCGGAGGAGGTCTCCCTGTGACCGGCCGACATCTCGCAGACGTCATGACGGACGTGGTGAAGGACCGGGTCGCCGACCCGCAGTGGCTGGGTGACGCCCGCTGGCAGGTGGCGCAGAACCCGGACGCGATCACCATGCTGTTCCCCGCCGTGGGCCGGCGGTGCGGCCGGGGCCTCCTCGCCGACGCCGGTCCGGAACTCGCGGACTGGAGCGTCGACGACGCGGCCCGGGTGCTGCTGCTGAGCGTGCTGCCGTTGCGCGGGGCGGCGCTGGCCCGGCAGGTCGCCGCGCTGTACTGGCAGGGGGGCGCGGCGGAGAAGCGGGCGGTGCTGCGCGCGCTGTCGGGGCCGGGTGTCGGGGTCGGTGCGGTGGAGCTGCCGCATCACACAGGCGTCGGGTCCGGTGCGCGGGAGCTGCCGCAGGGCCTCGACATCGGGGCCGCCGCCGTGGAGTTGCTGCACGACGCGATCCGGACCAACGACCCGCGGCTCGTCGCCGCCGCGGTCGGGCCCGCCGCCCGGCGGCTCGATGACGGGATGTGGCGGCAGGCCGTACTCAAGTGCGTGTTCATGGAGATACCGCTGACCGCCGTGGCCGACCTGGACCGGCGGGCCGACGGTGAACTGGCCCGGATGCTGGCCGACCTGGACGACGAGCGGCGGGCCGCCGGACGGTCCCTGCCCGACGACGCGACCGTGCTGCTGGCGCTGATCAGCGACCCGGAGTGGGCGCGGTCCGCCGCACCCGAGGACAACCCGGCCCGGCCCGCACACCAAGGGGGGATCGGCGACACCGCGTCGGCACGGTCCGCAGAGTTCAAGGAGAAGACAGTCTGATGCGCATCTTCGACCCGCACATCCACATGACCTCACGGACCACCGACGACTACGAGAAGATGGCGGCGGCCGGTGTGCGCGCGCTCGTCGAGCCGGCCTTCTGGCTCGGCCAGCCGCGCACGAACGCCGGTTCCTTCACCGACTACTTCGACTCGCTGACCGGCTGGGAGCCGTTCCGCGCGAGCCAGTTCGGCATCCGCCATTACTGCGCCCTCGCGCTGAACCCCAAGGAGGCCAACGACCCGCGCTGCCGTGAGGTGCTCGGTGCGCTGCCGCGCTACCTGGCCAGGGACGGCGTGGTCGCGGTGGGCGAGATCGGCTACGACTCGATGACCCCGGCGGAGGACGAGGTGTTCGCGGCCCAGCTCGCTCTGGCCGTCGTGCACGACCTGCCGGTCCTGGTGCACACCCCGCACCGCGACAAGCAGCGCGGCACCCGGCGCACCCTGGACGTGGTGCGGGAGTCGGGCATCGACCCCGGCCGCGTCGTCGTCGACCACCTCAACGAGGTGACGGTTGCCCAGATCGCCGACAGCGGCTGCTGGATGGGTTTCTCCATCTACCCGGACACCAAGATGTCGCCGGAGCGCATGGCGGTGGTGCTGCGGGAGTGGGGGCCGGACCGGATCCTGGTGAACTCCGCCGCCGACTGGGGGCGCAGCGACCCGCTGCTCACCCGCGCCACCGGGCAGGCGATGCTGGACGCCGGGTTCAGCGAGGACGACGTGGACCGGGTGCTGTGGCGCAACCCCGTCGAGTTCTACGGACAGTCCGGGCGACTGGATCTGTCGGACACGGCGGGTGAGGCGGCCTCCGCGTTCGCCGGGAACTCCATCGTGCGCGGAGGCAGCTGATGCGGCTGGCGCACCGCGACGGGCAGTCGGTCCATCTCGGTTACTGCACCAACGTCCACGCCGGTGAGGAACTGCCGGAGATCGTGCGGCAGTTGGACACCTACGCGGTGCCGGCCCGGCGGAGTCTGGGCGTCGGGCGGCTCGGGGTCGGGCTGTGGCTGGCGGCGCCGGTCGCCGCCCGGCTCGCCGCCGACCCGGCCGCGGTGGAGGGGCTGCGCCGTGAACTCGACGCGCGCGGCCTGGAGGTGGTCACCTGCAACGGCTTTCCCTACGGCGCCTTTCACGCGCCGGTGGTCAAGCACGCGGTGTACCGGCCGGACTGGCTGAGCGACGCGCGGATGACGTACACGCTCGACCTGGCCCGAGTGCTGGCGGGGCTGCTGCCCGACGACGCCGCCCGCGGCTCGGTGTCGACGCTGCCGCTGGCCTGGCGTACGCCGTGGACGGTGGCGGACCAGGCGGTGGCCCAGGGGCGGCTCGACGAGCTCGCGGAACGCCTTGAGGGCGTGCACGCGCGCACCGGGCGGCTGATCCGGGTCGGGTTCGAACCGGAGCCCGGCTGTGTGCTGGAGTCGACCGAGCAGGTGGCCGCGGGGCTGGCCGGCGTCGACACCCGCTACCTCGGGGTGTGCCTGGACCTGGCCCATCTGGCGTGCGGCTGGGAGGAGCCGGAGGACGCGCTGGCGCGGCTGGCCGGTGCGGGGCTGCCGGTGGTGAAGGTGCAGGTGTCCGCCGCGCTCGGTGCGGACCATCCGGAGCAGGCCGCGACGGCCGACGCGCTGCGCGGGTACGCCGAACCCCGGTTCCTGCACCAGACCCGCTCCGCCGCCGGGCACGCGGCCGACGACCTGGGCGAGGCGCTCGACGCCCAGCTGCCCGGGCCGTGGCGGGTGCACTACCACGTACCCCTGCACGCGGCCCCGCAGCCGCCGCTGCACGCCACGCTCGACGTGCTGCGTGACGCGCTGGACGTGCTGGTCGGCGGGGAGCGGGCGCTGTGCGACCACCTGGAGGTGGAGACGTACACCTGGAACGTGCTGCCCGCCGCCCAACGCCCTGTCACCGAAGGCCAGTTGGCCGACGGTATCGCCGCCGAGGTGGCCTTCGCCCGGGACGCACTGCTCGCTCTCGGACTGCGCGAGCAACCTGTTAGGGAGCTGATCCATTGAACGCCCGGCCCACTCCCCTCGTCGTGCTCGACGTCGTCGGGCTCACCCCGCGACTGCTCAGGCACATGCCACGGCTGGCCGCGGTCGCCCGCACGGGCTGGCAGGCCGAACTCGCCCCGGTGCTGCCCGCGGTCACCTGCTCGGTGCAGGCCACGCTGCTCACCGGCGCCCCGCCGAGCGAGCACGGCATCGTCGGCAACGGCTGGTACTTCCGTGACCTCGGCGAAGTCCTGCTGTGGCGCCAGCACAACAAGCTCGTGGGCGGCGACAAGCTGTGGGACGCGGCCCGCCGCCGCCATCCCGGGTACACGGTCGCCAACATCTGCTGGTGGTACGCGATGGGCGCGGACACCGACTGGACGGTGACCCCGCGGCCCGTCTACCACGCCGACGGCCGCAAGGACCCCGACTGCTACACCGACCCGCCCGAGCTGCACGACGAACTCACCACCGCACTGGGCGAGTTCCCGCTGTTCAACTACTGGGGCCCGGGGGCGGGCATGGCGTCGTCGGAGTGGATCTGCCGGGCCGCGCGGCTCGTCATGGAGCGCCACGACCCGGATCTGACCCTGGTGTACGTCCCGCACCTCGACTACGACCTCCAGCGCTTCGGCCCCGACGGGCGCAAGGCGGCGGCCGCCGCGGCCAAGCTGGACGCGGTGCTCGCCCCGCTCCTTGAGGCGGCGCGCCGGCGCGGGGCGACCGTGGTGGCCCTGTCGGAGTACGGCATCACGCGGGCCGCCCGCCCGGTCGACATCAACCGTGCGCTGCGCCGCGAGAACCTGCTGCGCGTGCACACCCAGGCCGGTATGGAGTACCTGGACCCGTGGACGTCACGCGCGTTCGCCGTCGCCGACCACCAGATCGCGCACGTGTACGTCGACGATCCCGAGGATCTGCCGCTGGCGCGCAAGGTGTGTTCCGACCTGCCGGGCGTGGCCGAGGTGCTGGGCGAGGCGGAGAAGGCGGCCTACGGCCTTGACCATGAGCGGGCCGGTGATCTGGTGCTGGTCGCCGAGCCGGACGCCTGGTTCACGTACTACTACTGGCTGGACGACGAGCGCGCCCCGGACTTCGCCCGTCTGGTGGAGATCCATCGCAAGCCCGGGTACGACCCCGCCGAGCTGTTCTTCGACCCCGCGGCGCCCCTCGCCGCGAAGGGCCGGACCGCGGTGGCGCTCGCCCGCAAGAAGATGGGCATGCGCTATCTGATGAGCGCGATCGGCCTGGACGCGGGTGCGGCGGCGGTGAAGGGGACGCACGGCCGGCTGCCGGACAGTCCGCAGGACGGGCCGGTGCTGCTGTGCTCCGATCCGCGGGGTGCGCGCGGGCGGTACGGGGCGACCGAGGTCAAGGAACTGCTGCTGGATCTCGCCGGGTTGGGAGAAACGGCGGACGTGGTGACGCGTAGCGGAGGACGGGCGGGCTGACGTCCTGTCACAGTCTGCCCAGGCAGTCACGGGCCCGAGCCGACCAGGCCCGACGCGTAGGCGAGGCCTACGAGTTGGACGCGGCCTCGGGCCCGTAGCTTGGCGCGGGCGCGGTCGATGTGGGACTTCGCGGTCAGCGGCGTGATCACCATGCGGGCGGCGATCTGGGCGGTGGACAGTCCACGGGCGACCAGGGCGACGGCCTCCCGCTCGCGGTCGGTCAGTTCGGCGAGCAGGGCCGGCCGTGGGGTCGGGGGCAGCGAGCGGGCGACGAGCCGGCCGATCAGCTGGCGGGTGACCGACGGGGCGAGCAGGGCGTCGCCGCGTGCGACGACCCTGAGGGCGTGGGCGAGTTCGGCGGCCGTGGTGTCGTCGACGAGGTATCCGGCGGCGCCGGCCCGCAGCGCCTCGAAGACGTGCCGGTCGCGGCTGTCGCCGGTCAGGATGACGACCCGCACCTGGGCCAGGGCCGGGTCGACGGTGATGCGCCGGGTCACCTCGATGCCGTCGAGGCCGGGCAGGGTCACGTCGGTGAGCACGATGTCGGGGCGCCGCTCGCGGGCCGACCGCAGCGCCTGCCTGCCGTCCTCGGCCTCGGCGATGACCTCGATGTCCGCCTCGGCGTCGAGGACCGCGCGCAGTCGTGCCCGTGGCCCGGGCCGGCCGTCGGCCAGCAGCAGCCGGATCGGGGCGGTGTGGTGTGTCATGTCGGCTCCCCTTTTTCCGTGCGGACCTGTTGGGCCGGTTTTTCCGTGCGGACCTGTTGGACCGGCAGCCAGTGGACGGTGTGGACGCGGTTGTCGGCGATGTCGAGGGCCAGGGCGCCCAGGAGGGTGCCGTGGGGGTCGTGGAAGAGTGCGCCGGGGCCGTCGGCGGGGTCTGTGGGGCGCATCGTGATGCCGACGGACAACAGGGCCGGGACGATCGCCGTGAGCAGCCGGGCCACCCGGTCCGCGCCGGTGATCTCGCGGGGCCAGGGGCGGGTGCCGGTGTCGGTCCGCGCGGTGATGGTGGCGGCGAGCTCACGGCAGGTGACTTCGGGCCGGCCCACGGCCGCCGCGATCCCCGCCATGTCGCAGCCGAGCATCTCGCGCAGCACCAGCACCGCTCGCTCCAGTGACGACAGTCGCTCCAGAAGCAGTACGGCCGCGGTGGACACGTAGTCGGGTGTTTCCGCCCGGGCATCGGGTGTTTCCGGCCCGGCGTCGGGTGTTGGTGCCGGGGGTGTGAACCACGGGTCGGGGTGCGGGGGTTGTCGTGGCCGGGGTGTGCGGGGGGTCTCCCAGGCGGTGTGGGTGGCCTCGAGGGGCCGTACTACCTCGAACTCTTCGTCACGGCTCACGCAGGGCCCCTCCTCGGACTTCGTCTCTCGTCTATGTGACAGGTCGCGGCGGGGGGAGGTGACAGGCCCGTCGGCGGCGGGGGCCGGTCGGTCCCACGGCTGCTCTCCCGTCTCTCCTGCTCCACCAGCACTCCAGGGACCGGAGAGTGCGGCCGGGCATCCTCTGCGGGGTCTCTGATGTCCAACACACGTCACTCCACGGGGAGGGGACATGATCCACCGCAGAACCGTCCTCATGACGGGGGCCGCGCTGACCGGCGCCCTCGGCAGTGCGGGCCTGCTGGTGCCCGCGATGGCCGGCACGGCCGAGGCCAGCGAGCTGGACCCGACCACCGTTCCGCAGTTCGAGCAGGCGATGCCGGTGCCCAAGGTGCTGGAGCCGGTGTGCGACCTGGGCCTGACCAGCTACTACGACATCGCCATGCAGGAGGCGGACGCCGAGATCCTGCCGGGCCGCAAGACCCGTGTGTACACCTTCAACGGCAACTTCCCCGGTCCCGTCATCAAGGCGACCTCCGGGCGGCGGGTCCTGGTCCGGCAGACCAACCGGCTGGGGGTGTCCACCTCGATCCATCTGCACGGCGCGCATGTGCCGGAGAGCAGTGACGGCTCGCCGATGGATCTCATCGCGCCGGGCGGCGACTCGAAGATCTACACGTATCCCAACGCCCAGCCGCACGCGAACCTGTGGTTCCACGACCATGCCCACCATCAGGAGTCGGAGACCGTCTACCGCGGGCTGACCGGCTTCTATCTGCTCACCGACGACGTGGAGAAGAACCTCAACCTGCCGTCGGGGGCGTACGACGTGCCGATCGCGCTGCGCGACGCGCGGTTCGACGACAGCGGCCAACTCGTGTACAGCATGGGCGACTTCATGAAGCGCCAGGTGTTGCTGGCCAACGGCAAGGCGTGGCCGTACTTCGAGGTCGCCGCCCGCAAGTACCGCTTCCGGCTGTTCAACACGGCCAACCTGCGCTTCTACACACTGCAACTGTCCGACGGCTCGTCCTTCCAGCAGATCGGCTCCGACGGCGGGCTGCTGGAGAAGCCGCTGGATGTGACGTCGGTGTCGCTCTCCCCCGGTGAGCGGGCCGACATCGTCATCGACTTCTCCAAGTACGCCGCCGGCACCAAGCTGATCCTGGCCAACACCGGCGGTCTGCTGCCCGGCGAGCCCGTCGACCAGCTCGGCCGGGTGCTGCAGTTCCGGGTCACCGCTCCCGTCACGGACCGCAGCACGGTGCCCGCGACGCTGCGCAAGCTGCCCGCGCTGGGGAGCGCCACGGTCAGCCGTGACTTCGTGCTGAGCATGGACGAGACGGGCGCGACCATGGACGCGTTCATCAACGGCAAGTCGTTCGACATGGACCGGGTCGACACGGAGATCGAGTACGGGGCCACGGAGATCTGGAACGTGCGCAACGCCAATCTCTACACCCCGCACAACTTCCATATGCACCTGGTGCAGTTCCGGGTGCTGGAGCGCAACGGCAAGCCCGTCACGTCCGGGCCGGAGAGCGGACTGAAGGACACGGTGCCGCTGCTGCCCGGGGAGACGGTCAAGTTGCAGGCGACCTTCACCGGCTACGAGGGCACCTACGTGTACCACTGCCACATGTTCGACCACGCGTCGATGGGCATGATGGCGAACTTCCGGGTGCGCAAGCCTTCGCTGCGCCGTAGCTGACGCGCGCCGTAGCTGACGCGCGCCGTAGCTGACGCGCGTCGCGGCTGACACAAGCCGCCGGGAAACGAAAGGAGGGCCGGGGTGACCCGGCCCTCTTTCGTGTTGCTCAGGCGGTGTGTGTCAGGACAGTGCCTTCTCCGGCTCGCCGGCCTCCGGCTCCTCCACCTTCGGCTTGGCGGCCCAGGCGGGTGCCGGGAGCGGGCCGCTGCGCAGGATCAGTCCACCGAGGACGGCGCCGGCGGTGAAGATGGCGGCGCACCACCAGAACACCTGCTGGTAGCCCTCGATCGCGGCGAGGTGGAACACCTCGACGCTGGGCTTGCCCTGCGCGTGGCTGGAGACGTAGTCGCTGGCCGCGCTGGCGGCGATGGTGTTGAGCAGGGCGGTGCCGATGGCGCCGCCGAGCTGGGAGCCGGCGCTGATGGTCGCCGAGGCGACGCCCGCGTCCTGCGGAGCCACACCGGAGGTGCCGGTGTTCAGAGCGGCGGCGTAGATCATGCCCATGCCGAGGCCGATGAGCATGAGCGGGCCGAGGATCGCGGTGGCGTAGTTGGAGTCGGCGCCGATCTGCGTCAGCCAGAGCATCGCGCCGGCGTTGACCAGCATGCCGATGGTGATCAGCGGACGCGGGCCGGACTTCGGCATCACCTTGATGTTGCCGACGTTGCTGGCCACACCGGTGACGATCATCATCGGGAGCAGGGCGAGACCGGACTTGATCGCGGAGTAGCCGAGCTCGGTCTGCAGGTAGTAGATCAGGAAGAGCAGCACACCGAACATGCCGATCCCGACGAGGAGCGAGGTCAGGTAGGCACCACCGCGGTTACGGTCGGTGACGACGCGCGGGGGCAGCAGCGGCTGCTGGGCGCGGGTCTGCCAGGCGGCGAACACGATCAGCAGCACGGCACCGGCGGCGAGGAAGCCCCAGGTCGAGGGGGTGTCCCAGGAGTGCGTGGCCGCGTTGGAGAAGCCGTACACCAGGCCGAAGAGACCGGCGGAGACCAGGATGACACCGGGGATGTCCAGGCTGGCCTTGGCGCGGGGCTGGCGCGGGACCAGGCGGCCGCCGACGATCAGGCAGAACGCGGCGAACACCAGGTTGACGTACATGCACCAGCGCCAGTTCAGGCCGGAGGTGAGCGCGCCGCCGATCAGCAGACCCAGACCGCCGCCGCTGGCCGCGACCGCGCTGAAGGCGCCGAAAGCCTTGCCGCGCTCCTTGGGGTCGGTGAACGTGGTGGCCAGCATCGACAGGGTGGTGGGCGCGAGCAGTGCGGCGAAGACACCCTGGGCCGCGCGGGCGGTCACCAGCATCCCGAAGCTGTTGGCCGCGCCGCCGACCGCGGAGGCCGCGGCGAACCCGACCAGGCCGACGAGGAAGGTCTCCCTGCGGCCGATGAGGTCAGAGAGCTTTCCGCCGATCAGCAGCAGCGTGCCGTAGCACAGGGCGTACGACGTGACGATCCACTGCTTGTCCGCGTCCGAGAAGTCGAGGGCCTCCTGCGCCGACGGCAGAGCCAGGTTCATCACCGTCATGTCGAGGGTGAGCATGAGGTAGGCGACACAGATGACGGCGAGAACCATCCACCGCCGTGAGTCCCTTGCCGCAGGCACGGCACTGGTTGTGGACATGGTCTGTTCTCCTCGTTGTTTTTTGGGTCGGACTCAAGGCCTCGTCCCTTTGACAGGTCCCGGCGGAGGAATGTGACGGGCTGCCGTCACCGATTTCCCGGCGGAACCTTCGGGGCTAGGTCCTGTCGGCTGTCCCGTGGTTCATGAGCTGGGACAACACCTGTGTCAGCACGGCCGCCGGATGGTCGGCCGCGTCCATGGAGCGCCACGCCACGTGGTTGTCGGGGCGTACCAGGACGGCGCCGTCTTCGGTGATCTCCCGTACGTCGGCCCAGCTGTCGCCGGTGTACTCGGCGCCGGCTCCGATGCGGGCGACGGTGAGGGGGATCGAGAACTTCTCGGCGACCTGCTCGGCCGCCTCGGCCCAGCCGGCGCCGGTGGGGCCGGTGAGGAGGGCGAAGCCGCCCGCGGCGCCGACCAGGTCATGGGTGGACAGCCGTCGGCCGTCGCGCTCCAGCCAGGCGTGCGGCAGCCGGTGCCCGGGGCGGGTGGTGGGGTGGTACTCGGTGCCCATGGGCGAGCCGGCCGGCGCCTGGGTGCCGTCGGGGACGAGGGCGCCTTCCTCGTAGACGTAACCGATCTCCAGGTCGTGGGCCTGGCACTCGGCGCGGTGGGTGGCGAAGAGCTCCGCCGCCCTGGCCCGCCTGACCTCGCCGACCTCGGACTGCTCGAAGTAGCCGGCGAACGCGGCGGAGCGGCGCTCGGGCGGTACGTGCGGGCCGAGGCCGAGGGCGGCCTCCGTCATGACGCGGTGGTGGAACCAGGCGGCCAGGCCCCAGTCGACGTTGCGCTTGCCGACCGGGCGCCGCTCGCTCTCGTAGGTGTCGAGGAGTCCGTCGTCGGCCTGGCCGGAGAGGACGGCGGCGAGCTTCCAGGCGAGGTTGTGGACGTCCTGGATGCCACCGTTGAGGCCGAGGCCGGTGGTGGGCGGCTGGCGGTGGGCGGCGTCGCCGACGATGAGGACGCGGCCGGACCGGTAGCGGTCGGCGAGCACGCCCTCCACCGTCCACTGCGACACCTTGTGCACGGTCAGTTCGAGGTCGGGCAGGCCCAACACCTCGCGGATGCGGGCGGCGACCGCCTCGGGGTCGGCGCGGTCGGCGTCGCCCAGAAGGAAGGAGGTCAGGCCCCATTCCTCGCACTGCCGGCCCCAGTTGGGGCCCATCTCCAGCAGGGTGAAGTTGCGGTCGGCCCGCTCGGGGTTGATGAACCAGGTCATCAGGGTGCCGTCGTGCCACCACTTGGACAGGTCGGCGGAGAAGTAGGCGGTGGAGACATCGGCCATCTTCACCGTCCCCTGCATCTGGACGCCGAGCTGAGGGCCGAGGGTGCGGCCGCCGTCGGCGGCGATGACGTACCGGGCGACGACCCGGGTGGTCTCGCCGGTGGCGAGGTCACGGATCTCGGCGACGGCGTGGTCGTCCTCCTCGGTGAAGGAGACCAGTTCGTGGGAGAAGAGCACCCCGCCGGGGTTACGTTCCTCGGCCTGCCGGCGCAGGATCGGCTCCAGCCTCAACTGGGGCAGTTTGAACGGCAGTACGGGGCCGTCGGCGGCGTACACCTCGGTCAGCGCGCCACCGCCGAAGGCGTCCATCTCATGGATGATCCGGCGGTCCAGGGGGCCCTCGCCGGTGAGGGTGGTCTGCCAGCGCACCCGGCCGAAGCGGTCGGTGGTGGAGGCGCGTTCGACAACGTCGTCGTAGAGGCCGTGCTGGCGGAAGATCTCCATCGTGCGCTGGTTGATGTAGTGCGCCTTCGGCAGGATCGACGTGTCCGCGTGCCGTTCCACGAGCAGGTGCCGCACACCGTGGTCCGACAGGAAGACGGAGGCGGACAGGCCGCAGCCGCCTCCGCCCACGATCAGAACCGGAACCTCGGTAGCCTCCATATTCGGCCTTCCATCAGATGAGGGCCCACACGCGCGGCGGGCCGTCGTGGATTACGGGTGAACAGGCATGACGACGCACTTCGGCCAGTGCTGCGGCATCCAGCATCGGGTGAGGTGGTTGGGGCCGACTAGGGAGCCGGTTGGCGCCCACTTGGCGCCGCCCATGGACCCGCGCTGACCTCGAAGAACACCGGAATCGGTCGAACGTGCTCGCCCTGCGTCGAACGTGGTGCCGTATGCGCTCACCCGTCCGGGGGACTCGGGCCGGGAAACGGCCTTCGGCTGTCACATTCGGCGGGGCCCGGCTGTCGTCATGGTGAGGCGGACGAACACACCGTCCGGGAATTCCGGTAATCAGAAAGAGGAAAGCGATGAATGACTTCCAGGCCATCGCGGACCGGGTCGAAATCGAGGCGCTGCGCGGTGAGTTCACCGATGCCGTGATGATGCGCGACTACGACCGGGTGGCGACGCTCTTCACGGAGGACGGGGCACTGCGGATGCCCAACATCCCGATCGAGCTGGAGGGGCCGGAGGAGATCCGGGCGTGGGGCAGGCGGGTGCCGAAGGTCGTGGACTTCCTGGTGCAGAACACGCACCCGGGTCTGATCGTGCTCGACGGCGACACCGCTTCCGGCCGCGCCTACATGTCGGAGGTGGGGCGTGGTTTCGACGGCCGGGGCGGCCTCAACTACGCCATCTACCACGACCGTTACCAGCGCACCGGGGACGGCTGGAAGTTCACCGAGCGGCGCTACGAGGTCCGTTACGAGGACTCCTCGCCGCTGGCCGGCTCCCCGCCCCGCCGGACCGCGGAGGCGTGAGCGCCGCGCGCGCTGTCGCGGTTGGGTCGGGTCTTCGGAGCGTCGGCCGCTGATGACGCGGGTGAGCGGGCGTGGTCCGTGCGGCTGCCAGGTGGACGAAGCGGTGGCATGGGCCGCTGCCGGGCGGCGCCTTGGGGCGGCGGGGAGGGCTGGGGCGCGGGCCGCGGCCGCGGGGTGGTCCGCGATGCGCGGACTACAGCTCCGCCAGCAAGGACGAGCGGAAGAAGTCGGGCCCGGGCAGGTGAGCGGACGTCCTCCCTGCGGCTGCCAGGCGGAGGAGTGGTGGCATCGGCCGCTGCCGGGCGCCTTGGGGCGGCGGGGAGGGCTGGGGCGCGGGCCGCGGCCGCGGGGTGGTCCGCGATGCGCGGACTACAGCTCCGCCAGCAGGGACGAGCGGAAGAAGTCGGGCCTGGGCAGGTGGTCGCGGTGGGTCGGCGGGCGGCGGACGGGCCGGCGGTCGGGGACCTCAGGGGGGCGCCGGGTCGCGGCGGTGGGGCGGGGGGCCGGGTGCCAGTCGAGGGACGCGCACTGGGTGAGGATCTGCTGCTCCAGTCGGCGCAGGGCCGGGCGCGGGTCGATGCCCAGTTCGTCCGCCAGGCGGCGCTGGTTGGTGCGGAGCACGGCCAGGGCGTCGGCCTGGCGGCCCGCCCGGTAGAGGGCGAGGCCCAGGAGTTCGCAGCCGTACTCCCGTAGCGGGTGGTCCTGGACGAACGCCTCCAGCTCGGCCACCGCGATCTCGTGGGCGCCGACGGCGAGCAGGGCCGCGCACCGGCCCTCGACCACCGACAGGCGCAGCTCTTCGAGGCGGGCCACGTCGGGGCGGACGTAGGCGGTGTCGGCGACCTCGGCGTACGCCTGGCCGCGCCACAGGGCCAGCGCCGCCTCGAACTCGTGGACCGCGCTGCGCGCGTCGCCCCGGTCCAGGGCCTGCCAGCCGGCGACGGAGCGTTCGCCGAACCAGTGCACGTCGACCTCCACGACCCGGGTGTCGAGGAGGTAGCCGCGGCCGTAGGTGCGCAGGACCGTCGGCGGGGTGCGGGGGGCACGGTCGGGTTCCAGGACGCGGCGCAGGTTGGCGACGTAGGCCTGGAGGGAGGAGACCGCGGACGGCGGCGGCTGGCCGGACCACAGTTCCTCGACGATGGTGTCGACGGCCACCGGCCGGCCCACCTTGCCCACGAGCAGCGCCAGCAGGGCGCGCTGCTTGGGGGCGCCGAGGTCGACGAGCCGGCCGCCGACGAAGGCCTCGATGGGGCCGAGGGCGTGGAACTCGGCCAGGGGGCGCGGGGGTGCGGGGGTGCTTGCTCCGCGGGCGCTGACGACTTCTATTTCCGCCAGTTCCTGGTCGGCCACGACCGTGAATTCGGAGTCGGATTCGAGCTCTCTGGCCACGTACACGCGCAGTTCCTCGTTGGTGCGGCGCAGTTCCTGGATCTCGCGTTCCAGCGCCGCTATGCGCCACGCATTCGCATTGGTCGTGTCGTCAGCCACTCGTGAACTCGCCCCCACTCTCGATCGGGCAGGCAATGCTTCGGCCATTGTGCGTGCCCCATGGCGTCGAGGGTCTGTTCGACCAGTCAGCGCCAATCGATCCTCCAGCGTGGTTCAAGGTCGATGGCCGACGCTGAGGCGCGGACGGATCGTCAGGATCGACGCGTGGAGGTATGAATGTCCGGAGCCGCTGATGTCGAGCGCGTGTACGCGGCCATGGAGGAGGCGGCTGGACTGCTGGGCGTGACCTGCGCACGCGAGAAGATCTACCCGCTGCTGACCGAGTTCCAGGACACCCTCACCGACGGTGTCGTCGTCTTCTCCATGGCGAGCGGACGTCGTTCCACGGAACTGGACTTCAGCATCTCGGTGCCGACCAGCCAGGGCGACCCGTACGCCACCGTGGTGGACAAGGGGCTGTTCCCGGCGACCGGTCACCCCGTGGACGATCTGCTGGCCGACACCCAGAAGCATCTGCCGGTGTCGATGTTCGCCATCGACGGCGAGGTCACCGGTGGCTTCAAGAAGACGTACGCGTTCTTCCCGACCGACGACATGCCCGGGGTCGCGCAGCTGAGCGCCATCCCCTCGATGCCGGCGTCCGTGGCTCAGAACGCGGAGCTGTTCGCCCGCTACGGGCTGGACAAGGTCCAGATGACGTCGATGGACTACAAGAAGCGCCAGGTCAACCTGTACTTCAGTGAGCTGAGCCAGCAGACGCTGGCGCCGGAGTCGGTGCTGGCCCTGGTGCGTGAGCTGGGTCTGCATGTGCCGACCGAGCTGGGGCTGGAGTTCTGCAAGCGCTCGTTCTCGGTCTATCCCACGCTCAACTGGGACACCGGCAAGATCGACCGGCTGTGCTTCGCGGTGATCTCCACCGACCCGACGCTGGTGCCGTCCGAGGACGAGCGCGACATCGAGCAGTTCCGTGACTACGGCACGAAGGCGCCGTACGCGTATGTCGGCGAGAAGCGCACTCTCGTGTACGGGCTGACGCTGTCGCCCACGGAGGAGTACTACAAGCTCGGCGCGTACTACCACATCACCGATATCCAGCGGCGGCTGCTGAAGGCGTTCGACGCGCTGGAGGACTGAGGTTCCGCAGACACGGAAGAAGGGGCGGCCCATACGGGCCGCCCCTTCTTCGTGCTCAGTTCAGGATGATGATGTCCAGGCCGGTCAGGTCGGCGCGGATGTCGATGTTGGTGATCAGGCCCTCGGCGATGTCGAAGCGGAACACGGCGTGTGCCACGCCGTCGCGGACGTAGGCGAGGCCCGCGGAGCCGTCGATGAGAGCGGGCACCGGCGCCCAGGAGAGCTTGGAGAAGGCGCGGGTGACGGCGTCGGAGCCGCGCATCTCCTCGGTCAGCCCGGCACCCGTGGCCAGGCCGATGCCGGTGGCCATGCCCATCTGCACGGCCGCGTGGTCGGCGCGGACCACGATGTCCGGGGCGAGGATGGCCAGCAGCGCCTCGAAGTCGCCCTCGCGGGACGCGGTGAGGAAGGCGTGCACGAAGTCGGCCTTGCCGGCCTGGGAGGCTTCGCCGGCCGGGTTTCCCGCCGGGGCGGGCGGGGTCTTCGCGGCCGTGTCCAGGCCCCTGTCCATGTCCACGGCCTCCGGCTTGAGGCCCTGGCGCTGGAAGCGGCGGCGGGCCCGGCTGGCCAGCTGGCGGGCGGCGGCCGGGGTGCGGTCGACGATCGGGGCGATCTCCTCGAAGGGCACCGCGAACATGTCGTGGAGGACGAACGCCAGCCGCTCGGCGGGCGTGAGGGTGTCGAGGATGAGGAACATCGCGGCCCCGACCGACTCGGCGAGCAGCGCCTCCTGCTCGGGGTCGACCGACTCCGCCTCCCGGCGGTGGGCGTGGTCGGTCTCGGGGGCGTCCACGAGGTCCTCGCGGCGCGACTTGCGGGACTGGAGCATGTTCAGCGAGACCCGGGCCACGATGGTGGTGAGCCAGCCGCTCATGTTCTCCACCTCGCTGGCGTCCGAGCGGGTCACCCGCAGCCAGGCTTCCTGGACGGCGTCGTCGGCCTCCGCCATGGATCCGAGCACCCGGTAGGCCACCGCGCGCAGCCGGGGGCGGTCGGTCTCGAATCGGGCGGCCAGCCATTCGTTTTCGTTCATCAGGTCGCTTCCTCCCAGCAGAGCCTCGCCTGTGTGACAGGCCGCGGCGGGCAAATGTGACGGGCCGCCGACGGAATCCGGCACACATGTGCTGGACGATCCCCTGCCGTACGGTCTTGATTCACTTGAGGCGATGGGTGCCCGGTGCTCCACGGAGGCCGGAATACATGCTTCCGAGGGGTCGGGAACGGGGTCTCGCGACTCGCGCGCGGATCGGCGAACGCGCTGGTCAGAAGGGGTGCGGCGGGGTGGGTCCTGACCCCTGCCTGAAGCGCGCGAGAGTACGCCTGGAGTCTGGCTCGGGTATGCCTAACAGGCACTTGGCTCGGCTCCTCAGCGCGTGTCACTATTTTCGCACCCCTCGCCTGCCCGAAAACAGCAAGAGGCAATGGGCCGAGGGTCGTTCGCCGGTTCCCGCAGGGCGAATCGAGCTCCTGCGCACCTGACGGCCGACGGTATCTCCCGGACAGCCGAAGTCCTTTCCCGGACTCTCCCGGCCTCATCGCCATGTTCACGTACTTCGCCGTGATCGCCTTCCCTGTCCGGCATCCCTGCCACTGAACCACCCGAGGCTCGTCGCCGCCAGCCGCGACCGCTCGGTCTTGAGGCACCTTGTAGCGCTTGCTGAGCAAGCGTGACCCGCCCGCCGCACCGCCCCCGCTGTCGAGACCCCAAGAGAAGTGGATTCCAGATATGCCCAGGCTTTGCAAGCCGGCCATGATGGCGCCGGAACACATCATCACGGTGGAAGAGACTCTGGAATTTGCGGAGAAGGCGCACGCCGGAAAGCCGCAACTGCCCCTGGCCCTCCGCCTGATCCGCAACACCGGCGTGAAGAAGCGGCACATCGTGCAGCCCATCGAGCAGACGCTGCGCCACCCGGGCTTCGAGGAGCGCAACCGCATCTACGAGGTCGAGTCGAAGAAGCGCACCCCCGAGGTCATCGAGCGCGCGCTGGCCAACGCCGATCTGCGGGCCCGGGACATCGACGCGATGATCTACGTGTCGTGCACCGGCTTCATGATGCCGTCGCTGACGGCGTGGCTCATCAACAAGCTGGGCTTCCGTCCTGACACCCGGCAGATCCCGATCGCCCAGCTGGGCTGTGCGGCGGGCGGCGCGGCCATCAACCGGGCGCACGACTTCTGCGTGGCCCACCCGGGCAGCAACGTCCTCATCGTCTCCTGCGAGCTGTGCTCGCTGTGCTACCAGCCGGAGGCCGACGACATCGGCTCGCTGCTCTCCGACGGCCTGTTCGGTGACGCGGTCGCCGCGGCGGTCGTCCGCGGTATCGGCGGCAACGGCATCGAGCTGGAGCGCAACGCCTCCTACCTGATACCGAACACCGAGGACTGGATCTCCTACGCGGTCAAGGACACCGGCTTCCACTTCCAGCTCGACCGCCGGGTCCCCGGCACGATGGAGCCGCTCGCCCCGGTCCTGCGCGAGCTCGCCAAGGACCACAGCTGGGACGCGGGCAAGCTCGACTTCTACATCGTGCACGCCGGTGGCCCGCGCATCCTCGACGACCTCGCCAAGTTCCTGGAGGTCGACCGGGACGTCTTCCGGCACAGCTGGTCGACGCTGAGCGAGTACGGGAACATCGCCAGCGCCGTCGTCCTCGAAGCCGCCCGGCGCCTCTTCGAGGAGGACGCCCCGGCCCCCGGCGCCACCGGTCTGATCGCCGGCTTCGGTCCCGGCATCACCGCCGAGATGGCCCTGGGCACCTGGGGTTCCGACTCCTCCCGGCCCACGTCCTGAGCACCGGTACGAACAGCGGAGGGGACGCGTATGACCGACCTCATCCTCCCGGCGGGCGCCGGGCGCAAGCTGGTCACCCGGGCACAGGAGGTGACCTTCAAGGCCACGAAGGAGATGGGCTCCTCCGTGTCGATCTTCGAAGTGGTCGTGCCGCCCGGCTTCGACGTCGGGGCCCATGTGCACGGTGACGCCCAGGAGT
This sequence comes from Streptomyces sp. NBC_00028, assembly GCF_045041065.1. NCBI lineage: Bacteria > Bacillati > Actinomycetota > Actinomycetes > Kitasatosporales > Streptomycetaceae > Streptomyces > Streptomyces sp. NBC_00028. Next base: position 49,647 of record NZ_CP108294.1, read on the forward strand.
TCTTCTACGTCCTGGAGGGCGAGCTCGACCTCCTGTGCTTCGAACCGACCGAGCGCACACCGGACAGCTGGCACGACTGGGTGTCCCCCAAGGGCGACCGCGTGATCCGGGCGAGCGAGGGCGGCTGCATGTTCGTGCCGCCCGGCACTCCGCACGCGTTCCGCAACGCCACGGACAGGCCGGTGAAGATGCTCTTCCAGTGCCTGCCCTCGCCCATCCACGAGGACTACTTCGAAGAGATCGCGGAGATCTGGTCGCGCGGCACCACGGTGGACGCCGCGGCCGTGGAGGCCATGCGCAAGCGGTACGACGTCGAGCAGCTGACGCCGCTGCGCTACGACCCGCCCGCTCTGCACATCCCCGGCCAGACGACGCACGCGACGCACGTGAAGCAGAGTGGGAGCTGACCCCAGATGGAACCGATATCGCTCGTCCACGCGAGCCTCGGCGAGGAGGAACTGGCCGCCGTGGCCGAGGTGTTCGCCTCCGGCTGGCCCGCGGGACAAGGCCCCAAGGGCAAGGCCCTGGAGGCCCAGCTCGCCAAGAAGTACGGCGTCGGTGACGCCGTGGCCCTCGCCAACTGCGGGGCCGCGCTGCACCTGGCGATGCTCGCGCTCGGCGTAGGGCCGGGCGACGAGGTGATCGTCGCCGACTACGGCTTCCCGGCGCCCGCGCAGGCCGCGCTGTACGTGGGGGCGACCCCGGTCTTCGCCGATGTACGGCCCGACACCTACACGGTCGACCCGCAGGCGGTGGCCGACCTGGTGACCCCGCGCACCGCGGGCATCGTCGCGATCGACACGGTGGGCATGCCCGCCGACTACACGGAACTGCAGGAGATCGCCGACCGGCACGGGCTGTTCCTCGTCGAGGACGCGGCCTGTGCGGTCGGCGCCACCTACCAGGGCCGGCAGGCCGGTGCGCTGGCCGAGATCGGGTGCCTGTCCTTCCACGGACGCAAGGGTGCCTCCAGCGGTGAGGGCGGCGCGCTGCTCGCCCATGACCCGGAGATCGGCAAGGACGCGCGGCTGCGCTCCTCGTTCGGTATCGGGAGCATCTTCGACATGGGCAAGGTCGTGGGCCTGCCCGTGCCGACGTTCACCGAGATCGGCTACAACTTCAAGCTGTCCGACATCGCCGCGGCGATCCTCCAGGTGCAGCTCGGCCGGATCGACGAACTGCTCGTCCGCCGCAGCGCGGTCGCCGCGCAGTACGCCGAACTCCTCGCCGACGAGGACCTGGTGGGCACCCCGACGGTCCCCGACGACCGCACCCACGCCTGGCAGACGTACATGGTCACGCTGGACGCCGGCGTAGACCGTGCCGCGGTCGCCGCGGAGCTGCGCGGCCAGGGCATCGGCTGCCAGCAGGGCACCTGGGCCGGCCATGTGCAGCCGGTGTTCAAGGCCCAGCAGACCTGCCCGGTCTCGGCGGACCTGTTCGCCCGCCAGCTCTCCATCCCCATGCACGCCGAACTCAAGCCCCACCAGGTCGAGCGGGTCGTCGCCGCGCTGCGCAGCGCGGTGCACACCCACTCCACCGCCACCTCGCCCGCCACTTTCGCCCTGGGAGGGGCAGCATGACCAACAACCAGCCGTCACCTGTCGGCATCATGCGGCTGATCAACGGCTACTGGGCCACCGGTGTCCTCGCCGCAGCCGCCACCCACTCGGTCTTCACCCACCTCGCCGACGGCGCGGACACCGCCGACGAGCTGGCCCGCCGGGCCGCCATCGCCGAGCGCGGCGCGCAGACCCTCCTCGACGGGCTGGTCAGCATCGGCCTGGTCGAGCTGCACGAGGGCCGCTACCGCAACACCCCGGAGGCGGCCACCTACCTGGTCGAGGACACTCCGGTGTCGCTCGCCCCGTTCGCCAGGCTGAAGCTCGGGCACACGGGATCGCTGACCGACCTGGCCGAGGTCGTGCGGGTCGGCGGGCCGATCAAGGACGTGGTCGTCGAGGTCGCCAACAACCCGCACTGGGAGGGCATCGTCACGGCGATCGCCGCGCAGTCGGTGCCCGCCGCGGGGGTCGCCGCCGAGGTGCTCGGGCTGGCCGACGCCGGGGAGATCTCGATCCTCGACGTGGGCGGCGGCTCGGGCATCTACTCGGGGATCTGGCTGGAGGCCAACCCGGCCGCCAAGGCGACCCAGCTCGACTGGGAGCCGATCAACGAGATCGCCCGCCGGCTGCTCGACGAGCGCGGGGTCGGGGACCGGTTCACCACGCTCAACGGCGACTTCCACACCACCGACTTCGGTACAGCCGAGTACGACGTCGCGGTGTACTCGCACATCGCCCACCAGGAGAGCCCGGAGAGCAACATCGAGGTCTTCTCCCGGCTCCGGCAGGCCCTCAAGCCCGGCGGCACCCTCGTCGTCAACGACTACGTGGTCGACGACGACCGCAGCGGTCCGGCCTTCCCGCTGATCTTCGCCTCGGAGATGTTGCTCAAGACGCGGCAGGGCAGCACCTGGACCCGCAGCGATTACCGCGACTGGCTGATCAAGGCCGGGTTCGAGGACGTCTCGTTCCATGTCGCGGAGCCCGCCACCCTCGTCGTCGCCAAGTAGCGGCTCCCAGAACGTGAGTGAAGGAACGCACATGGCAGCCGTCAACGTCTCGATCATCTACTACAGCGCCACCGGCAACCTGCACACCATGGCGCAGGCCGCGGCCGAGGGCGCGGAGAAGGCGGGCGCGACCGTGCGCCTGCGCAAGGTCCGCGAGCTGGCCCCGCCGGAGGCGGTCAACTCCAACCCGGCGTGGGCCAAGCACATCGAGGACACGGCCGACGTCGAGGTGGCCACGCTCGACGACCTGGAGTGGGCGGACGCCGTGCTGTTCGGCACGCCGACCCGCTTCGGCAACGTCTCCAGCCAGCTGAAGGCGTTCATCGACACCGCGGGCCCGCTGTGGCAGCGGGGCGGGCTCGCGGACAAGGTCGTCTCGGCCTTCACCGCGACCGGCACCGCGCACGGCGGCCAGGAGTCCACGATCCTGGCGCTGAGCAACACCTTCTACCACTGGGGCGGCATCATCGTCCCGCCCGGCTACACCGACCCGATCCAGTTCAAGACGGGGAATCCGTACGGCACTTCGTATGTCTCGGGCGCCGGAAACAGCAACGGCGGCCCCAGCGAGGTCGTCCTGGAAGGCGCCCGCTACCAGGCCCGCCGGGTCACGGAGACGGCGGCGGCGCTGAAGGCGGGCCGCACGGCAGCCTAGGTCGTGTCCGCAAAGTCCCGTCGTCCGCCCGGAGGGCGGGCCGGGCGGCGTCAGGTGCGTGCTCTCGGCGTGCCGGGCACGAACCCGCGTACTGGTTGTACGTGGGTTTGTGCCCGGTGCGGCGAGAGGGCGTGCATGGCGGCTCCCGGCAGGCGGGACTTTGCGGACACGACCTAGGGCCCCTGCCTCTCCTGGCGCGTCCCTCACACCCCGGTATCCCGCACAGAGCCGGCGACAGCCCGCACATCCATCGCCCAGCGCAAAGGAGACAGCCCGATGAAGGGCTCAACCGCCTACTCATCGATACAGAAGCGCGGCCTGCACATCGGTCTCCTGCCGGAGATGGCCGCGGCCGTGAACCCGTCGACGCCGATCACCCTGGACCACGACCTCGACGCCCTGCCGGAGGTGGGACGCCGGCTGACGGTGGCCCAGTACGCCGACCACGTCGACGACCTGGCGGCCCGCCTGTGGGCCGCCGGTGTCCGGCCCGACGAGCACGTCTTCATCTACAAGACGGCGGGCGCCGACCACTGGATGCTCGCGTCGGCGATCTCCCGTATCGGCGGGATCGTCGTCAACATCTCCCCCGCCCTGGACCCCGCCACCGTGGGCGTCCTGCTGGAGCGGGTCGGCCGGCCGACGCTGCTCACCGACGGCAACAAGCTCGACACCCTCGCCGACGTGCCGCTGGCCGACCTCACCGAGCGGGTCATCACCTCGGCGTTCGACCGCCCGGGCGCGATCTCGCTCGGTGAACTCGCGGGCTCCCCGCGGGTGAAGCCGGTGGTCCGGCCGATCGACGAGGCTGCCGTCATCACCCACACCTCGGGCACCACCGGCATCCCCAAGCTCGTGGTGCACACCGCCCGTACCCAGGGCATCCGTCTGCTGCCGCAGTGGCGGCTGCTGGCCCTGCTGCGCAAGAAGGAGACTGTCGCCATCCATGTGCCGTTCGTGCACTCGCGGATGGTCGCGGCGATGTCGCTGGCACTGCTGAAGGAGTACCCGGTCCTGCTGCTGCGGGAGACGGACCCCGCGGTCGTCGCCGAGCACTTGCTCGAGCACCGCCCGGCCCTCATCGAGGCGCTGCCCAACTCGCTCATGGAGTGGGAGGGCCTGGCCGAGGACCCGCGGGCGCCCTTCGCCTCGGTCAAGGTCTTCAGCAGCACCTTCGACGCGATCCACCCGGGCACGATGAGCACGCTCCTCAAGGCCTCCGACCGGCGCGGCGCCCTGTTCTTCCAGATCTACGGGCAGAGCGAGGTCGGCCCGGCCGTCGGCCGCGCCTACTTCCGGAACTCCGCGCACAAGGCCAACGGGCGGTGCGTGGGCTGGCAGATGCCGCTGGGCGCGGCGAAGGTGCGGGTCGTCAGCCGCGACGGCCACCGCCCGACCGAGCAGAGCCCCGGCCGTATCGAGGTCGCCTGGCCGGGCATCGCCAAGACGTACTACGGCGAGCAGGAGCGCTACGACGCCAACCGCAAGGGCGAGTGGTGGGGCACCGGCGACGTCGGCTACTTCACCCGGTTCGGCTGTCTGCACATGCTCGACCGCGAGGTCGACATGATCCCGGGCGTCACGAGCTCCCTGGAGATCGAGGATGTCGTCCTGGCCGAGCTGCACGAGCTGAGCGAACTGGTCGTCGTCCAGGGGCCCAACGCCGAGGCGGTGCCGGTGATCTGCACCCACGGTGACAAGCCGCTGGACCTGGACCGGTGGCGTGCCGCGGCGGCCGGGTTCCCGCAGCTCGCCGACCCGGTGCAGATCCCGGAGGCCGAGCTGCCGCGCACCGCGACGCTCAAGGTGCAGCGGCTCGCACTCGCCGACCAGCTCAAGGACCAGCTGTCCAACCGCTGACCGACCGCTGACGAAGCGCTGAGAAACCAAGGTGGCCGGGGGCTCTCCCCGGCCACCTCCGTACGCCCACCCACTGACGTCTTGGAGTGTCATGTCCCGTCGTCTGTTCACCTCGGAGTCCGTGACCGAGGGACATCCCGACAAGATCGCCGACCGGATCAGCGACACGATCCTGGACGCCCTGCTCACCCAGGACCCCACCTCCCGCGTCGCCGTGGAAACCCTGATCACCACCGGGCAGGTCCACATCGCCGGTGAGGTCACCACCACCGCCTACGCCCCCATCGCCCAGCTGGTGCGCGAGGCGATCCTCGACATCGGCTACGACTCCTCCGCCAAAGGCTTCGACGGCGCCTCGTGCGGGGTGTCCGTCTCGATCGGGGCGCAGTCCCCGGACATCGCCCAGGGCGTCGACACCGCCTACGAGTCACGGGTCGAGGGCGAGGAGGACCTCCTGGACCGCCAGGGCGCCGGCGACCAGGGGCTGATGTTCGGCTACGCCTCCGACGAGACGCCGAGCCTGATGCCGCTGCCCATCGAACTCGCCCACCGCCTGTCCTACCGGCTCACCCAGGTACGCAAGGACGGCACGGTCCCCTACCTGCGCCCCGACGGGAAGACGCAGGTCACCATCGAGTACGACGGCGACAAACCGGTCCGCCTGGACACGGTCGTCGTCTCCTCCCAGCACGCCGCCGACATCGACCTCGACGCCCTCCTCACCCCCGACATCCGCACCCAAGTCGTCGAGCCGGTCCTGGCCCAGCTCGCGGCTGATGGGATCAAGCTGGAGACCGACGGCTACCGGCTGCTGGTCAACCCGACGGGCCGGTTCGAGATCGGCGGGCCCATGGGCGATGCGGGGCTGACCGGCCGGAAGATCATCATCGACACCTACGGCGGCATGGCCCGCCACGGCGGGGGCGCGTTCTCCGGCAAGGACCCCTCCAAGGTCGACCGCTCCGCCGCCTACGCCATGCGCTGGGTCGCAAAGAACGTCGTCGCCGCAGGACTCGCGAAGCGGTGCGAGGTGCAGGTCGCCTACGCGATCGGCAAGGCCGAACCGGTCGGGCTGTTCGTGGAGACCTTCGGGACCAACACGGTCACCGTCGAAGCGATCGAGCAGGCCATCACCGACGTGTTCGACCTGCGGCCCGCCGCCATCATCCGTGACCTCGACCTGCTGCGCCCGGTCTACACCCAGACCGCCGCCTACGGCCACTTCGGCCGCGAACTCCCCGACTTCACCTGGGAACACACCAACCGCGCGGACGCCCTGCGCACCGCAGCCGAACGCAACTCCTGAAACACCGTTACCGAAACACCTGGAGGAAGAATGTCGGAAGCCACTGAGGTCGAAGAGCGCTCGGCCCTGGACTCGCTGGGTGGTGCGCTCGGTGACGCCGGCGCCAACGCGCTCGCCGGGGCGCGTGACGAGCTCGCCGAGAAGCTTCTCCGTGCGGCCTTCGTGCTGTGGGAGGACCCGCAGGTGCGGCCCAGGCTGCTCGGGCTCCTGACCGCCGCGGTCAACAGTGACGAGGGCGCCGACCAGATGCGCGGCTTCCTCACCAACCAGCTGTTCGCGCAGGCCGGCAAGTCCATCGGCATCGCCGACATGGACATCTACCAGGCCGCGGAGACCATCGGCGTGCCGGCGGTCAACGTCAACGCCGCGACGTCTCAGGTGTGGGGCGTCGTCCTGATGCGCTACATCGTGAAGTTGGAGCCGATCGCCTCCACCCCGGTGGACGAGTTGGTCGCGCTCCTCAAGCCGACGATCCAGCGCTACCTGGGCTGACGGAGGGAAACGCAAAAAAGGGCCGCCCACCTGACAACAGGTGGGCGGCCCATGACAGCAGGACGCGGGTCAGGACGTGGGGATCCAGTCCCGGCGGATGTGCGGGGTCTCGATGCTCAGCGACTTCATGTGCTCGATCGGGTTGGTGTACTCGCGGCTGGCGGCGATCTTCCCGTCGTGCAGGGTGAAGCCGTGGATGAAGTGGTTGCGGTAGTGGCCCTCGGGATAGCCGGGGAAGCGGATGGTGCCCTCGCCGTCGCACTCGACCCAGATGACGGACGGGTCCTGGGTCTCGTAGATCTGGACGTCGTACCACTGCCAGTCGGGCAGCACCTTCAGCGACAGTTCGCCGTGCCGCTTCAGCTTCTCGCGGCCGGTGACGACGATGGGGCGGCCGATGTCGGTGTAGAACAGCGACGCGGTGCCGTCGTCGGTGTAGAGGGTGTACCGGATGAGCCGGGCCTCGGGGCCGGTGCGCATGTACTGCTCGACGGCCTCGCGGTTGCGGGCGCGCAGGTCGTGGTGGTCGGTGAACACCGGTGACGTGGACGTGGTGATGATGGCTCCCGGGGCTAGGGCCTGTCCGGCGGAACAGGTCGCAGGAAAGTGACGGCGCCTCGTTGAGGCCGGTGAGCGGGGTCTAGCGCGTCGGGCTGCAAGGCGGAGGAGGGCGGCGATGCGGAGCATCGGCAACCGACGACAACGCGGCAGATCGGCGTGCCAGACCCCGCGTCTGCGGCATGAGCCGCCGGGCAGGCCTTAGGGCTGGAGTCGGCTGAACTGCCAGCCGGCGTCCGTGCGCTCGTAGTGGAGGCGTTCGTGGAGGCGGTCGACGCCGTTGCCCCAGAACTCGATGCTGGCGGGGTCGAGGCGGTAGCCGACGAAGGTGGCGGGCCGGGGCAGCGGGCGCTGCGGCTCGCCCAGGTCGAGGGCCTCGGAGCGCAGCCGGGCGAAGTGCTCCAGGTCGTCGAGGGGCTTGCTCTGCCGGGAGACGGTCGTCATGGCGTGGGTGAAGACGGCCCGCGCGTACCAGAGGGACTCGGACTCGGCCTCGGAGAGCTGGGTGACCGGGCCGGCGAGGGTGATCTGCTGGGTGGTCTCGCGCCAGTACAGGACGCCGGACGCCCAGGGGTTCTCGGCGAGGTCGCGGCCCTTGCGGCTGTCGGAGTGGGTGATGAACACGATGCCGGTGTCCGTCACCTTGGTGAGGGCGACGATGCGTGAGGAGGCGCGGCCGCGGGCGTCGGCGGTGGCGAGGGCCATGGCGCGGGGCTCGCGGACGTTGTGGGTGACGGCGGACTCCAGCCAGGCCGAGAGCAGCCCCATGGGTTCGGCGGGGGGTGCGATGAACTCGGGGAAGGGCACGTGGAGGTTGCCGGTGAGGGTCTCGGAGCGGCTGGAGCCGCCGCGGGTGGTCACCGCCATGCCGTTGGTGGCGTGGAGCTGGGACAGGTCAGACATGGAGCACCCCTTCGATGGTGACCACTCCGGGGCCCGAGACCTCGACGGAGGTGACGTGGTCGCCCTGGCCGTGGGCGAGCGCGCCCATGGGTGAGGGGCGGCCGATCTCGACGCCCTGGGTGATCTGAATGCGTTGCCCGTACTCGATGAGGCCGTGCCGGGCGAGATGGATGGCGATGGGGCCCGCGGCGGAGCCGGTGGCCGCGTCCTCGACGACGCCGTAGGCGGGCGAGAACATGCGGTTGCGCCACGAACTGCCTTCTCCGGCATAGCAGTTGGTCGCCATGTCGGGGAAGCGGGCGAGGGCGCGGTGGTCGGGATCGACCTTGGAGAGGGCTTCGACGCTCTCGAAGCCGACGAGGACGTGGCGGGGGCCGTTGCGGTAGATGTCCACGGGGAGGACGGAGTCGTGGACGCCGAGGGCCTCCAGGAGCTCGTCGGTGCGGTCGAACGGCTCCCAGACGGGTACCGGCTGCCGCATGCTCGTGGCGACGACCTTGCCGTCGGCGCGTTCGAGCTCGAACGGTACGACGCCCATGGCGGTCTCGATGCGCAGCCGGTCGGCGTCGGTGCGGGCGCCGAGGGCGATGGCGGTGCCGAGCAACGGGTGGCCCGCGAAGGGCAGTTCGTTGACCGGGGTGAAGATCCGCACATGGGCGTCGGTGTCGTCCTGGCGGGGGCGGAGCACGAAGGTGGTCTCCGACAGGTTCATCTCCCGGGCGATGCGCTGCATCTGCTCGGCGGTCAGGTCGTCGGCCCCGAAGAACACCGCCACCGGATTGCCGGTGAGGGGTTCGCGCGCGAACGCGTCGACGACGACGTACGTATGCATCGGGTCTCCCAGTGGTTCTGGTCTCGGCGGGTGCCGATGAGTGTCGGCGGGTGCCGAACGGCGTCGGCGGGTGCCGATGGGGTGTCGGCGGTGCCGGGCCGGCGCTCGGGGGAGGGCGCCGGCCCGGCCGTTCTGGTGCGGTCGCCTGGGGGTTTTCAGGCCCCGTGGGCGGCCTTCGCCGGGGTGAGCAGAGCGGCCAGGCGCGTCCCCACGATGCGCGGTCCCTCTCGGGTGAGCACGGATTCCGGGTGGAATTGCATGGAGGCGAAGCCGGGGCCGCTCAGGGCGTGCACCTCGCCGGTGGCCGGGTCGCGGCTCACCTGGACGGGGCCGATGCCGTCCGCGTGGAACTCGTCGTGGTCGGCGAGCAGGGCGAACGTGTTGTAGAAGCCGACGCGTTCGGGGCCGCCGAACAGGTCGATCTGCTTCTGCACGCCCTGGTTGGGTGTGTCCCTGCGGCGCAGCGGCAGGCCGAGACGCAGGCCGAGGACCTGGTGGCTGAGGCAGACGGCGAGGAAGGGGCGCCCCTCGCGCAGCAGGGTGTCGACGGCCTGGTGCAGGTGGGCCATCTTGGGGTGGGCGAGTTCCTGCGGGTCGCCGGGGCCCGGGCCCATGACGACCAGGTCGTGGCCGTCGAAGGAGTAGGGCTCGTCGAAGCGGCTGACGGTCACCCGCAGGCCCAGCGACCGCAGTTGCTGGTCGAGCATGGAGGTGAAGGTGTCCTCGGCGTCGATGACGAGGACGCTGCGGCCGGCGAGTTCGGGGCGGGCCGCCTCGCGGGCTTCGGCGTCGGTGAGCCAGAAGTCGGCGATGGAGGTGTTGCGCTGTCCGAGGGCCTCGCGGACGACGGGGTGGTCGGCGAAGCGTTCGGTCTCCGCCGCGCCGCCGAACGCGGACACCAGGGCGGCGGCCTTGGCGCGGGTCTCGGCGGCCTCGGAGGCGGGGTCGGAGTGGCGCACGATGGTGGCGCCGACGCCGATGCCGATACGGCCCTCGGCGCTGATGTCGGCGGTGCGGATGAGGATCGCGGAGTCCATGACCCGCTCGCCGTCCGCGTCCCGCCCGATCAGTGCCGCGGCGCCGCTGTAGTAGGCGCGGCCGCCGGGCTCGTACTGGGTGATGGTGCGGCAGGCGCTCTCCAGCGGGCTGCCGGTGACGGTGGGCGCGAACATCGTCTCGTGCAGGATGTCGCGGACGTCGCGGTCGGTGCGGCCCTCGATGAAGTACTCGGTGTGCGCGACCCTCGCCATTTCCTTCAGGTACGGGCCCACGACCCGGCCGCCGCCGGGGCAGATCCGGGCCATCATCTTGAGTTCCTCGTCGAGGACCATGTACAGCTCGTCGGTCTCTTTGCGGTCGCCGAGGAACTGAAGGACGCCGGAGAGGGTGGGCCCGGACGAGGGGTAGCGGTAGGTGCCGCTGATGGGGTTCATGACGGCGGTGCCGCCCTGGAGGCTGACGTGCCGTTCCGGGGAGGCGCCGACGAGGATGCGGGTGCCGGTGTGGATGAGGAACGTCCAGTGGGCGCCCGACTCGCGGGTGAGGAGCCGGCGGAACAGGGCGGGGGCGCTGCGCGGGCCGTAGTCGGTGATGTCGGCGACGAAGGTGCGCTTGATGACGAAGTTGGCGCCCTCGCCGGTGCCGATCATCTCCTTGACGATGCGGCGTACGACGTCCTCGTAGGCGGCGTCGTCGACGTCGAAGTCGCCGCCGGACAGAGAGGTCGGCACGTCGGGGATGCGGGCCAGGGTCTCGTCGAGGGGCAGCCGCTGCTGGCCGGTGACGGTCATGGCGACGAGCGGGGTGCCGTCGTCGGAGCAGGCGAAGCCGCGTTCGGTGAGCTGCCGGTAGGGCAGCACGACGAGGACCTCGTGGTGGGCGCCGTCCCGTGTGCTCTCCGGCAGGTCGATGTCGGCGAGGGTGGCGGGCAGGGAGACGTCGCCCGTCAGGACCTCGACGGTGTCGGGGCCGGTGGCGCCGGGGCGGTGCAGCAGCGCGTACGGCTGCTGGGCGGGCCCGTTCAGCGCCTGGTCGAGCAGATCGCCGTACGTCATGCGAACACCTCTTTCGCGGTGAGGACGCGGGCGCAGCGCTCGGCGGCGTAGGTGAGGGCCGAGCGGTGGTACTCCTGGGAGAAGTCCGCTGTGGCGTCCGCGACGAAGAACGGCTGGATGTCGTTGGTGTAGGCCTCGACGGCGGTGGCGAGGACGCCCACGTGGGCGTACACCCCGCACAGGATGAGCTGGTCGCGGCCGGTGGCCCGCATCCGCTGAAGCAGGTCGGTCTTGAAGAAGGCGCTGTAGCGCCACTTGGTGAGCAGCCAGTCGTCGTCGGCCGGGGCGAGGGCGTCGACGACCTGGCGGTCCTCGGGGGTGGTGCGCATGCCGGGGCCCCAGAAGTCCTTGAGCAGACCGCGCTGTTCGTCGGTCATGCCGCCGGGCTGGGCGGTGTAGGCGACGGGGACGCCGAGCGCGGCGCAGCGCTCGCGCAGCTGCGCCGCGCCGCGTATCAGGTCGTCGCGGAGGCTGTCGGGGAACGGTTTGAGGAAGTACCGCTGCATGTCGTGGACGAGGAGGACAGCCCGGGCGGGGTCGGCCTTCCAGTCGACGGCGGCCGACGGCAGGTCGCCCTGGGCGGGCAGCGGGTACGCGGAGATGGGAGGTATGCCGGTCATGGCTTCGGCTCCTGTTCCTGCTGGGTGCGTGGGGTCTCAGGCGGTCCAGGACTCGACGACGGACATGGCCTGCCGCGCGGTGAGGCGGGGGTCGCAGAAGGAGGTGTAGCGCTCGCCTACGGTGTGCAGGTCGTCCTTGGTGTAGGCGCACTCGGTGACGTCGTCGGGCGTGGTCTCCAGGTGCAGTCCGCCGGCGACACCGCCCGCGTCGCGTACGGCGGTGACGAAGCGGGAGACCTCCAGGGCGAGGGTCTCCACCAGGCGGGTCTTGTGACCGCTGGGCGCGTTGACGGTGTTGCCGTGCACCGGGTCGGTCAGCCAGATCGCCGGGTGGCCGGCCTCGCGCACGGCCTCGACCAGGCGCGGCAGGCGGTCGGCGACGTTGCCGGCGCCCATCCGCGCGATGAGGGTGAGCTTGCCCGGGTCGCGCCACGGGTCGAGCCGCTCGCACAGCGCCAGCAGCTCCTCGGGCTCCATGGAGGGCCCGACCTTGCAGGCGACCGGGTTGCTGACCTGGGCGAGCATGGCGACATGGGCGCCGTCGACCTGACGGGTGCGCTCGCCGATCCACGGCCAGTGGGTCGAGCCGAGGAACAGCCGGCCCTGCTCGTCCACGCGGAGCATGGGCACCTCGTAGTCGAGGAGCAGCGCCTCGTGGCTGGTCCACACGCGGGGGTTGACGACGTCGCGGCCCGCGCCGCGCTCGCGCCAGCCGAGGTGGTCGATGACGTCGCTGGCGGCCATGTAGCCGGTGAGGATGCGCAGCGGGTCGGCGCGCCGGCTCTCGGCGTCCGCCTCGGGCGCGTTGACCATGTGCCCACGGAACGAGGGGAGTTCGACGCCGTCGATGATCTCGGTGGGCTTGGAGCGGGGCTTGGCGAACTGCCCCGCGATACGCCCGGCACGCAGGACGGGCTTGCCGGTGATCAGGCCGAGCGCCCCGGCGAGCAGGTCCAGGACGGCGACCTTGCGGGCGACGTGCTCGGGGGTGCAGTCCTGCGGGTCCTCGGCGCAGTCACCGGACTGCACGACCAGGGCCTCACCGGCGGCGACCTTGCCGAGCAGGGTGCGCATGGTGGCCACGTCGTCGGGCTGTACGAGGGTGGGGCGGGAGGCGAGCGCCTCGCCGACCCGGCTCAGCTGGAGCAGGTCGCTCCACTCGGGCTGCTGCAACGCCTCACGGACACGGATGTCCCGGGTGACGTCCTTCACGACTTCGTTCATGCCGATCTCCGATCCAGCGGGGTGGTCGTTCGTGCCAGGGGGCGTCATCAGGTGGGGATTCCGGTGCGCTTGATCTCGGGGACCGGGATGCCCAGGGCGCGCAGCTGCTGGAACGGGTTCATGAACTCGCGCTGGCGCTTGATCTTCCCGTCCTCGAACTCGAAGGAATGCAGGAAGTGGTTCTCGTAGAGGCCCTCGGGGTAGTCCCCGAAGCGGATCTTGCCGCGGCCGTCGCACTCGACCCAGAAGTGGTTGGGGTCGTCCGTCTCGAAGATGCGGACGTTGAACCACTCCCAGTCCGGGAAGCACTTCAGCGACCACACGGCGTGCTCTCCGAGCCGGTCGCGGCCGTGGGTGGCGACGGGCGAGCCGGTGTCGGTGGTCCACAGCCCGCCGACACCGTCCTCGGTGAACAGCTCGTGGCGGCGCAGCCGGTCCTGCCCGAGGGTCTTCATGTACTGCTCGACGATGGCGCGGTTGTGGCTCCGCACCTCGGACGCGTCGGTGAATGCGGCGGACGTCGCCTTGGTGTCTACGTCTACGGATTCGGACACGGTCAACCCCTGTTTGTGTGCTCGTGTGCTCGGAAAAGGTGGTTGCGGGAGCTGCGGGAAGGGTGCTGCCCGCGGGGAACGTTCAGCTGATGTGCAGGTGGTCGAGGTACGACTGGACGTTGCGGCGGGTCTCGACCACGTTGTCGCCGCCGAACTTCTCGGCGACCGCGTCCGCGAGGACCAGCGCGACCATCGCCTCGGCGACGATCCCGGCGGCCGGGACCGCGGAGACATCGGAACGCTGATGGTTGGCGGGCGCCGCCTCGCCGGTGGTCACATCGACGGTCTGCAAAGCGCGCGGGACGGTGGCGATGGGCTTCATCGCGGCGCGCACGCGCAGCAGCTCGCCGGTGGTCAGACCGCCCTCGGTCCCACCGGAACGGCCGGAGACGCGGCGGATGCCCTCGGGGGTGTTGACGATCTCGTCGTGCGCCTGGGAGCCGGGAACGCGCGCCAGCTCGAAGCCGTCACCGATCTCGACGCCCTTGATGGCCTGGATGCCCATCAGCGCACCCGCCAGGCGGGCGTCGAGCTTGCGGTCCCAGTGGACATGCGAGCCGAGGCCGACGGGCACGCCGTAGGCCAGGACCTCGACCACACCACCCAGGGTGTCGCCGTCCTTGTGGGCCTGGTCGACCTCGGCCACCATCGCCTTCGACGTGTCCGCGTCCAGGCAGCGCAGCGGATCGGCGTCCAGCTTCTCGACATCGGCCGGGGTCGGGTACACACCCTGCGGCGCCTTCACCGAGCACAGCTCGATGACATGGCTGACGATCTCGATCCCGGCCGTCTCCTTGAGGTACGACCGGGCCACCGCGCCCAGCGCCACCCGGGCCGCCGTCTCACGGGCCGAGGCACGCTCCAGGATCGGCCGAGCCTCGTCAAAGCCGTACTTCTGCATTCCCGCGAGGTCCGCATGACCGGGACGCGGGCGGGTCAGGGGCGCGTTTCGAGCGAGTCCGGCCAGGATCTCCGGGTCGACGGGGTCGGCCGACATGACCTGCTCCCACTTCGGCCACTCGGTGTTGCCCACCATGACGGCGACGGGCGAGCCGAGCGTGAGGCCGTGCCGGACGCCACCGAGGAAGGTGACCTGGTCCTGCTCGAACTTCATGCGGGCGCCGCGGCCGTAGCCGAGGCGGCGTCTGGCCAGGTGGTCCGCCACCATGTCCGTGGTGATCGGCACGCCGGCGGGAAGGCCCTCCAGTGTCGCGACGAGCGCGGGACCGTGGGACTCCCCCGCGGTGAGCCAGCGCAACCTGCTCATGGGCATGCGTTCTCCACAGATCGAAATACGGTGTCGAAAGGGGAGCTGAGCCGGGAGGGCACCTTGTGCCGCTACGAACCGGCGGATCGGATGTCAACTCACTGCCGCGGATGCGAATTTGGGCAGGGAGGACGTGCAGAAATTGTGACACGCATCTAATGCGAAAACCAAGAGCCCCTTGAGGTGACCTGAGTCACCCAAGGGGCTTTTATAGAGCGGGAGTTGAGCAATTCCCAAGGATTGCAGAGATTATGACGTCCGCTGGGTGGCGCTGATCGCCATCGCCGTCAGTTCGTCCTTCGCGTGATCGGTGGCGCTGCTCGACCGCAGGGCGGCGAGGGCGCGCTCGGTGCGCCGGGTGATGTCACGCTCGATGTGGTCCACCGCGCCGACGTCGGTGATGACGGCGCGCATCGCGGTCAGCTCCTCGTCGGTGATCGGGGTGCCGATCTTCGTGCGGAGGAACTTCGCGGCGTCCGGGTCGCGCTGGTCGGCGTACTTCAGCGCCGCCGCGAACAGGACGGTGCGCTTGCCCTGGATGAGGTCGCCGCCGGACGGCTTTCCGGTCTCCTCGGGGGTGCCGAACACGCCGAGCAGGTCGTCGCGGAGCTGGAAGGCGATGCCGATGTCGCTTCCGAACGCGCGGTAGGCGGCGATGAGTTCGGCGTCCGCGCCGGCGATGGCGGCGCCGATGTGCAGCGGGCGTTCCACCGTGTACGAGGCCGTCTTGTACTGGTTGACGCGCTGGGGTGTGTCGATGTCCTCCTCGCCCGCCGCCTCGGCCGTGACGTCGAGCAGCTGGCCGCAGAGCACCTCGGTGCGCAGGGCCGACCAGACCGGGACCACCCGGGCCAGCGCCGGCGCGGGCAGCCCGGAGGTGTGGACGAGGTCCTCGGCCCAGCCCTGGGCGAGGTCGCCGGTCAGGATCGCGGCGCCGGTGCCGAAGAGTTCCGCGTCGCCGTTCCAGCAGGCGTCCCGGTGCAGGCTCGCGAACATGACGTGGGCGGCGGGGGCGCCGCGGCGGGTGGGGGCGGCGTCGACGACGTCGTCGTGGATCAGGGCGGCGGCGTGGAACAACTCCAGTGCGGCGCCGATACGGGCCACCGACTCGGCCGTGGCACCGCCAGCCGTGCCGTCGGCGTTCTCGTCGCCTCCGGCGCCGAGCCAGCCGAGCCAGGCGAAGGTCGGGCGGACGCGCTTGCCGCCGCGCAGTACATACGTCTCCAGCTCGGTGACCGCGTCGACGCAGGCCGGGCCGATCGCCGCGGCCTCGTCCCTGCGGTCGGCGAAGAACCGGCGGAGCGCGTCCTCGACGGCCTGAACGGGGCTGGTTCGAGTGCTCGTCATTGCGTCAACTTCCCTGAGAGTCATTGGAGTTTGACTCCCGAGTATTGGTGGATTCCCTTGAAATGCGGTCGAGTCCCATTGACTTGAATGCCGAACACCCTCCGACAGTGGATCCTCACTGCATTTGAACTCGAACTTCCGCTGCCGGTAGAGAAATCGGCGGTCGGCCGCTCTTACAGTGGGCTGGGATCCCCCCTCCCCCGAGGCGTGCCCGTCCGTCGCCCCCCCTGACGGCGGGCACGCCCCCCCGGGGCCATTGCCGAGGAGCCGCTGTGCGCAGAGCCGACGAGTTCACGAAGCTGCGGCCTCTGCTGTACGCGATCGCCTACCGCATCCTGGGTGAGACACGCGCCGCTCAGTACGCGGTGCAGGCGGCCTGGCTGCGCTGGATGGCCGCGCCGGAACAGCCCGCCTCCGTCGAGGGGCATCTGGCGGCCGAGGTCACCCGGATCGCGGTCAGGGCCTTGCAGTCGGCCCGGGTGGCGCGCGGTGAGGTCGTCGGGCCGCTGCTCGCCGACAGCGGGTTGGCCGACCCGGACCGGCCGGCGGAGCTGGCGGACTCGCTGTCGCTGTCGGCGCTGATGGTGCTGGAGCGGCTGTCCCCGCTGGAGCGCGCGGTGTTCGTGCTGCGGGAGGCGTTCGGGTGCGGTGACGAGCGGATCGCGGCGGCCCTCGGGTGTTCCGAGGAGGCCTGCCGTCAGCTGCTCGACGCGGTCGCGACGGTCAGTGACGGCGGGCGTGAACCGTTGCCGTGGCCCACGTGTGTGGCGGGCGCCGAGAACGTCGCACGGATGCTCTCGGCGATCGTGCCGCCGCTCGCGCGGGTCGGCATCACCCTGGACGAGTCCCTGGTGGGCGACCGGGCCGGCTGGGTCTTCCGCGACCGGGAGGGCACCGTGCTGCATGCCCTGGTGCTCGACGTCCAGGACGGGCGGGCGCAGCGTCTCCATCTGGTCGTGCACCCCGGTGGGCACGCCGATCCGGTGGCCGAGGCCTGCGCGATCCTCCGCGAGGCCGACCGGGCGCGCTGACAACCCAAGAGCTCGGACACACGCCGGGCCGGACACCTTCCTCAAGGTGTCCGGCCCGGCGTTGTTCGTGTGTCGGGGCTCAGGCCGCCGTGTTCTGTTCCGGTGGCAGCACCAGGGTGGGTTCGAGGACGACCCGGGGCGCGGGTTCGGTGACGGGGCGGGCCAGTTCGGGTCGTACGCCGCGCTGCTGGCGCCAGCCCGCCTGCGCGGCGACGACGGCGACGTACGGGATGAGGACCCCGCCCGCCAGGGCGCAGACCGCGACGGCCGGCCAGCGGTTCCAGGTGAGCGCCATCACGACGACGCAGGCGGTGCGCACCAGCATGGCGGTGACGTAGCGGCGCTGACGGCCGCGCAGGTCCTGGGACAGGCCGGGGCGGGCCCGGGTGATGGACTCGGCCCGGGGCTCGTCCCGGTGCCGTGGGATTCGGCTCATCGGGCCTCCGTGGATGCTCCGGCACGGTGGCCGGAGGACAAGGGCGGGAAAACAGCGGCGGCGCGGGTGATCCGTCCCCTGATCACCCGCGCCGCCATCTTGTACCGACCCGGTGTTTCCGCTCGTGCGCCGGGTCAGTGGACCTGTTGGTTCTGGTGCCGGTCCTGGTCGCGCTCCTCGAGGGCGGCGTGACCGTTGGGTGAGGGGGTGTGGTCGGGGTCGAGGTGTTCCAGGGCGTGCCGCATCTCCTCGCGGGTGGGCTTGGCGATCTGGCCGCCGAACAGCCAGCGGCTGAGCAGATGGCGCCGCTTCTCCTCGCGGACGTGGGGGTTGGGCACGCCGTCGGCGTCGGTGGCCTCGGGGGCCGGCAGGATCTCGGGCATCTCCCTGGACAGCAGGGTGTACTCGGTCTCGCGGTCGAGGCGCTCGTGGACCTCGACGAACTCGCCGTGCGGCAGCCGCTTGATGCGTCCGGTCTCGCGGCCGTGGAGCAGCTTGTCGCGGTCGCGGCGCTGGAGGCCGAGGCAGATGCGCTTGGTGATGATGTAGGTCAGTGCCGGGACGGCGAAGAGGCCGATCCGTACCGCCCAGGTGATCTGGTTCAGGGACAGATGGAAGTGCTCGGCCAGGACGTCGTTGGCGCCGCCGAAGAACAGCACCAGGTAGAAGCTGACGAAGGCGAGGCCGAACGCGGTGCGGGTGGGCTGTTCGCGGGGCCGGTCGAGCAGGTGGTGTTCCCGTTTGTCGCCGGTGATCCAGGCTTCCAGGAACGGCCACGCGGCGAAGATCTTGATCATGAGGGCGGGCAGGATGACCGCCGGCAGCAGGACGCCCATGTTGACGGTGTAGCCGCCGGGCAGCACGAACTCCCAGGCGGGCATGGCCCGTAGGGCGCCTTCGAGGAAGCCCATGTACCAGTCAGGCTGGGAGCCCTGGGAGATCTGGTCGGCGCGGTAGGGGCCGTAGGTCCAGATCGGGTTGATCTGGGCGATGCCCGCCAGCAGCGCGAGCACACCGGAGACGAGGAAGAAGAACCCGCCCGCCTTGGCCGTGTAGTGCGGCATCAGGGGCTGGCCGACGACGTTGTTCTCGGTGCGGCCGGGGCCTCGGAACTGGGTGTGCTTGTGGTAGAAGACCAGGATCAGGTGGGCCGCGGTGAGCGCCAGCACGATGCCCGGGATCAGCAGGATGTGGATGCTGTAGAACCGCGGGATGATGTCGGTTCCCGGGTATTCGCCGCCGAACAGGAACAGCGTCAGATAGGTGCCGACCACCGGGATGGCGAGCGTGACGCCTTCGGCGATGCGCAGGCCGGTGCCGGAGAGCAGGTCGTCGGGGAGTGAGTAGCCGACGAAGCCTTCCAGGGTGACCAGGACCAGGATGATGAAGCCGATCAGCCAGTTCAGCTCGCGCGGCTTGCGGAACGAGCCGGTCAGGAAGTGCCGCAGTGTGTGTGCGCACAGTGCGGCGATCATGATCAGGGCCGACCAGTGGTGCAGCTGCCGGATGAACAGGCCGCCGCGGATCTCGTAGCTGATGTCGAGGGTGGAGGCGTACGCCTGGGACATCGGGATGCCCTGGAGCGGGACGTACGACCCGTGGTAGACGGTCTCGCTCATGCTCGGGTCGAAGAACATGGTGAGCCAGGCGCCGGTGAGGATCAGCACGATGAAGCTGTAGAGCGCGATCTCGCCGAACATGAACGACCAGTGGTCGGGAAACACCTTGCGCAGCAGGAACCGGAGGCTGTAGATCCCGAGCCGTCCGTCTGCCCAGTCCGCTATCCGTTCGCCCTTGGCTGGTGTGGTGCGCACACTGTGTGGCGCCCTCTCGGTCGTGCTCATACCCGCGCGCCCTCCCGTCGCCGCTCGGCCGTCACAGGCACACCCGGTTCGGCCGGCGTCCGGCCGGTCATGGTGGTGGCCTGCCGCGGCGCAAGCGGGCCCGTGCCCTGGAGCTGGTGAAACGCTATCGACGCGCGGCAAGGGCGAACAACCGCGCTCAAGTGATACTCAAGTGGCAACTCAAGGGATCCTTGAGAGAGTTGACGGATCTGTGGCCGCAAGTGCTCTGCGTGGTCGGCTGGTTGCTCCGCCTCAGTCACCTCAGTCATGAGGCCGAGCGTATGAGTGTGCGATGCCGTCCGCGACGGCATTGATCGCGCCAAGTGGCGTGAAGACAGGCCCAGTTCACGGTCGTCGCCGTTCTCCTGCCGGGGCCACGGCGGGCCAGTGGGCCGAGGAGCCGGTGGGCCGGGGCCGTACGGAGCCGGTGGCGACGCCGATGACGGGTGCCGTCGGTGCGGCGGGACGGCGTCGGCGGGCGTCGGGGCCGTGGGTGGCCGTGGGCGGTGGCGGTGCGGCGGCCTCGCTTCGGGGGCGCAGGGTGGCCCACAGGGCGCGGGCGGCGGGTGGAGCGAGGGTCTCGTGCGCGGTGAGCAGTTCGGTCGCGGCCTGCCGGTCGGTGGTGGCGGCGACGGCGAGCCGGGAGCCGTACCGGCTGCCGAGCCGGGCGAGCAGGCCCTCCGGCGGATCGAGCGGGTGGGTGGCCGACCGCCAGGCGGGGGCGAGGCGGTGGGCCAGCGCCCGGCGCAGCCGGTGGCTGATCCCGACGGCGGTGCCGTGCGCGGTGAGCACCTGCTCCAGGGCGAGGGCGCCCTCCACGGCGAGGGTCATGCCGTGGCCGTGGGCCGGGTCGAGGGTGGCGAGGGCGTCCCCGACGACGAGTAACTGGTCGGGGAAGCGGCGCAGTTGCTCGTAGTGCCGTCGGCTGCTTCGGGTACGGCAGGTGTAGACGGGGCCGAGCGGGGTGGCGTTCGCGATGAGGTCGCGCAGCAGCGGGTCGCGCAACGAGCCGGCCGTGTCGAGGAGTTCGGTGTGGTCGGTGGGTGGGGGGCTGTCGTCGCCGGTGCTGATCGTGACCGACCAGCGGCCGCCCTCGACAGGGCTGAGCACGGCCCGGCGGGGGTCGCCGGGTGCGGGCATGAGCAGCATGCCCTCGAAGTCGGCGACATGGCCGACGGGTGGGGCGTAGAGGGTGGTGGCGTGGGTCGTCGCGGCCGTGGACACGGTCTCGCGCGGTGGCGCGTAGCCGAGCTCGGTGAGCCACTCGGGGACGCGGGAGCCGCGGCCGGAGGCGTCCACCACGAACTCGGCGGACAGCAGCCTCCGGGGTGCGAGGCCGTCCGGTGAGCGGCGGTCGCGGGCGCGGACCCATACGCCGGCGACGGTGTCCTGGGGGCCGGCCTCAAGGGCGACGGCCTCCTGGTCGGTCAGGAAGGTCACCTTGGGGTCGGCGCGCACCCGGTCCCGTACCACCGCGTCGATCAGGTCGCGGCCGGCGCTGAACCGGGACAGGCCCGTGTCGAAGCGGGGCAGCCAGCCGGCCGGGCCGAGCGTCAGCAGGTCGGCGGGGACACGGACGCGGACCGCGCCGGCCCGCACGAGGTCGTGGCGGACACCGGGGAACAGCCGCTCCAGGCCTTCGTGGGCGGTGGTGGTCAGGGTGTGGGTGTGGCGTGCCTGGGGCACACCCCGGCGGCGGCCAGGGCCGCGGGGCAGCCAGTCGCGTTCGATGACGGTGACCCGGTCCATGAGGTTCGCCAGTGCCCGCGCCGCGGTGAGCCCGGCGAGGCCGGAGCCGATCACCACGGCGTGGCCGTGGCCGCCGCCCCTGTCGACAACACGTGCGTCCAGACTCAACTCGGCCGCCTCCCCTGTGCGTTGTGTTTGCATCATGCGCCGCGCGGGAGCCGACGCGACCAGGTTCGACGGCGGCTCAAGTGGCATTCGAGGGGGGCTCTAGGGCCTGTCCGGCGGATCGGGTCGCAGGAAAGCCGCGGTGCCTCATCTACGCGGGTGAGCGGGGGCTGGCGCGTCGGAATGCAAGGCGGAGGAGGGCGGCGACGCGGAGCGTCGGCAACCGACGACAACGCCGCAGGCCGGCGTGCCAGCCCCCGCGTCTGCGGCATGATCCGCCGGACAGGCCCTGGGCGGGGCGCCGATATCGCGGTGCACCGATGGTGCGTACGGCGTCGCCCGCGCCGTACGCACCATCTCGTTCCCGCCGTCAGGGCGACGGGGTCGGGGCGTGGGCCGGGGTCGTCAGGGCCCGGTCCACGAGCGGGCCGGCGAGGCCGGTGTAGCCGGCCGGGTCGAGGAGAGCGGTCGCCTCCTCCCGGGTGAGGAGGCCGGCGAGCTGGGGCAGGTCGGCCAGGACGTCGGCCAGGGGGAGCCCGGTGCGGGAGGCCAGCATCGAGGCCTGGGTGAGCAGTTCCTTCGCCGCCGTCTTGCCCAGGCGCGGCGCGAGGACGGCGGAGACGCGTTCGGAGACGAGCTGTCCGCCGGTCGCGGCGAGGTTGGCCCGCATCCGCTCCGGGCGCACCAGGAGCCCGCGGGCGAGTTCGACGGCCGTGTGCGCGGCGCCTCCGGTCAGCCGCAGGGCCTCGCGCAGGGGCTGCCATTCCGCGTGCCACATCCCGGCCGACCGTTCGTCCTCGGTGGGCAGGGCTTGCAGCAAGACGGTGGCCAGCGCGGGGACCTGGAGCGCGGCCGAGCGGATCAGGGTGGCGAGTACGGGGTTGCGTTTATGCGGCATCGCCGAGGAGACGCCGCGTCCGGTGACCGCGGGTTCGGCGACCTCGCCGACCTCGGTGCGGGTCAGGACCAGCACATCGGCGGCGATCTTGCCGAGGGCGCCGGTGGTGTGGGCGAGCGCCGCGCCGAGGTCGGCGACGGGGGTGCGCAGGGCGTGCCAGGGCAGGGCGGGTACGGCCAGACCGGTCTCGTCGGCGAAGGCGGCGCCGAGTTCGTCGAGCACCCTCGCGGGGTCGGCGCCCTCACCGGCGTACTGGAGGTAGCCGGCGAGGGTGCCGGCCGCGCCGCCCAGCGCGACCGGCAGTTCGATGCGTTCCAGGCGCTCGACGGAGTCGAGGACCAGTTGCCGCCAGCCGGCCGCCTTGAGCCCGAAGGTGGTGGGTACGGCGTGCAGGGCGAGGGTGCGGCCCGCGGTGACCGTGTCCCGGTGGGCGGCGGCGAGGCGGCCCAGGGCGTCGGCGACCGACCGCAGATCGCGGACGATCAGCCGCAGCGCCCGTTGGGCCACCAGCATCGCGCCGGTGTCGAAGACGTCCTGGCTGGTGGAGCCGCGGTGGACGTACTCGGCGGCCTGCGGGGAGTGTTCGGCGACGACCGCGGTGAGCGCCTTGACCAGGCCCACGACCGGGTTCGCGGTCTCCCGCGCGGCCAGGGCGAGTTCGCGTACGTCGAGCAGGTCGGCGCGGGCCGCGGCGGTGATGGCCGCGGCGGCCTGGGCGGGGACGGTGCCGCAGCGGGCCTGGGCGCGGGCCAGGCCCGCCTCCGCGTCGAGCATCGCCTGGAGCCAGGCGCCGTCCCCGACGGCCGCCTCGGCCTCGGTGCCCGCCCGGACCGGGGAGAGGAGCCCCGCGTCCAGGTGGGCGGAGAGGGTGTGCGCGCGTGAGGTCTCGTAGGGGGGCGTCATGCGATCGCCTTCGTGTGAGGTGCGGCGGCCCGGGTCACCGTGGCTGACTCCGCTGTGTGCGCGGGCAGTTCGGGCTGGGCCAGGACCGCCGCCGCGATGGCGTCCGAGTCCTCCAGGGTGACCGAGCCGACGCCCGGCCGGATGCCCGCGGCGGTCACCCAGTGCACCGACTCGGTGGGCACGCCGTACGCGAACCGCCGTGGATGCGGGGCGCCTTGGGCGTCGAGGAGGTGGTAGGGCCGCTCGCCCACCGCCAGGCCGCCGGTCTCGTAGGTTCCACCCGGGCCGGGGATGGTGAACGGCTGACACTGGCCGGTGTCCAGCAGCCCGCTCATCAGCGGGTCCGCGGTGCGCCGCAGGTCGATCTCGGGCAGCCGGGCCTCGATGAGGACGGTGGCCCGGATCGACACGTCCGGTATCGCGGTCGACGTGGCGGTGAAGCAGGGGCCCAGCGGGTCGTCGCCGTCGGCGGTGACGCGCAAGCCGGGGCCGGTCACGTCGAGGATGCCGGCGTCCATGAGCGCGGCCATCTCCTCGATGCGGGAGGCGGGCGGGCCGATGGAGAGATAGGCGTTGAGCGGGGTGTACCAGCCGTCGAGGTGGTCCCGGTGGGACTCGGCGGTCAGGCCCGCGTGGTCGACGGCGAGCCGCAGCTCGTTGCGCAGGTCCCGCAGGACGTCGAGGGCGGCCTTGACGGGCCCGCTGACGTTGCCCTGACGGGCCAGGCGCACGTCGTCGTCGAGGTGCCCGCGCAACCAGGCCCGGAAGGCGGCCCGGTCGGCGAAGACACGGTCGCCGTAGGGACGGGCTATGAGCTCCCAGTCCCAGCGTTCGGCGGCGGGGACCCCGGTGGCGTCCAGGAGGTGGTCCTCCTCGGGGCCGGGTTCGGCGTGCAGATAGGCCTCGACGAAGGTGTCGACGGCGGCCGTGGCCTCACCGCGTGCGGTGAGCAGTGCCGCGTAGTAGACGCCGCACACCTCCTTGGACACCAGCGGCCACAGGTCGGCGGCGAAGTCGATCGCGCCGCTGTGCGGGGCGCGGGCGCGCAGTTCGGCGATGTAGCCGGTGGTCAGCAGCCGGGGGTGGTGGCGGCCGTGGGCACCCTTCTCGTTCTCGCCGCGCGCCTGGTAGGGCACGCCGCGCCGGGAGCCGGCATACAGCCGGGGTTCGCGGCCGGAGGGCCGGTAGACCAGGCGGCCGTCGACGCGGGTGAAGACGCCGCCCCTGCCGTAGGTGAACAGGGCGAGATAGTCGAAGAAGTTGAGCCCGAGTCCGCGCAGCAGTACGGGTTCGCCGGGGCCGATGCCGGAGAGGTCGACGTCGGCCGGGTTGGACGGGGCGAGGTAGATCAGGCCGTTGCGCTCGGCGTAGGCCGTCAGCCCGGCTTCCGTGTCGGAGAGCCGGACCGGGACATGGCCCTGGGCGAGGACGACGGCGGACAGGCCGGTGAGCCGGGTGCCGTCCTCCAGGACGACGGTCTGCGGGCCCGTCCGCACGGTCTCGTCCTCAAGAGCGACCGCGCGCACCGGGTGCGTCAGCACCGTCACATGGGCGGCGGCGTCGGCGACGACCTGCTGGAACGCCCAGGTGAGATAGGAGCCGTAGAGGGCCCGGGTGGGGTAGCTGTCGGGACCGAGGCGGCCGGCCTCGGCGAGGGCGGCCTCGTCGTAGCCGCACTCCGCGCCGGGCTCCAGGGTGCTGGAGGCCAGGGCCTTGGCCCATTCGTACAGGCTCGGCCCCTCGTCCAGCGGGCCGTCGATGCGGACGCTGGCGTCGGTGTAGACCGTGACCTGTGAGGCGACGGTGTTCATCAGCAGATGCCGGGACTGCGTAGGACGCCACACCCGTCCCGCGCCCGGGGGGTCCGGGTCGACGACGTGGACGGTGACGGCATCCCAGCGCGGCGATTTCCGTTCCTGGGCACAGAGCCGTTCCAGTACGGAAAGGCCACGCGGCCCGGCGCCGACGAGACAGACCTTCAAGTGACCGGTACCTCCACGCTCGACGGGCAGGACAGGGTCGCGCTGGTCCAGGCGGCCGGCCGGGACCGGGTCCCCCGGAACCCTCGGACCGGCCACCGACGTGCGCGGCCTTGCGGTGAGTCCGACGCTTACTGCGCGTTCGCCTGCATGCGTACCGTCCACAGCGCCTCCTTTCTCCGCAACGGTCGGGGCAGTCGCTCAACCAATGCTTAGATCCCGGTTGAACCCCGCTTGAGAAAACGGAAGCCGGTCTCCTGATCAGGTCTGTCCTGGCTCCCTGCCGAGCCGCGAAGAAGGCTGTATCGGGACTCCAGCAGGCCTCGGTCAGCCCTCGGTACGTTCATCGAAAAGCGTCACCGATTCCGCTTCGGACGGAATCGCACCGACTCTCCGGGGATATGGATGGGAATCTGGAGTTCCCCTGAAGAAGCAATGGTCCGCGAGCGCCCCACGCGCACGCGGGAGTTGGGAAATCGACGGGGGTACGGGACATGGAAAACGCATGGAATTTCACGGAGGTCGCGGACGGCGAGCCGCCTCGTGAGGGAGATTCGATGAACACCGACCCGTGCCCCAGGAGCCACGACGTCGAGCGGCGCGCCGGCACCGGGTCACTGCTGTGCGCCGACTGCCTGGGTCAGGTGGAGCGCGATCTGCGCGCGCTGCCCGGGCTGCACCAGGAGAGCCTGCACCATGTGTCGCCGACGCCCCGGCGCACCAACCCGACGAAGGTGTCGGGCAGTGCGCGGCGGGACTACCTGAACATCTCGGTGCTGGATGCCCGGCACAACATCCTCGAGACTCTCGTTTCCTGGTCGGAGATCGTCGTGGAGCAGCGGGGAGTCCCGGCTCCGGCGCATTCCGTTCCGCAGCTGTCGAGGTTTCTGGCACGGCATCTGGAGTGGCTCGCGGCGCAGCCGCCGGCCGCCGATTTCGTGGACGAGATCGAGGGCCTCGTCGTTGAGTTGCGCGGCACGATCGACCCCGATCCCAGCAGTGTGAACGCCCTCGTCCGCCAGTGCGCCATGGACGACTGCGAAGGAACGATGAGGCCCGCGCTGAATGGCGGGGTCACTGGTAACGGCAGCATCGAATGCTCGGCCGGACATTCCTGGGAAATGCACGAATGGCTGAACCTGAGGCGGCTCATGGAGCAGCAGCGAAAGGGTGTCACCGCATGATGAAACCGCCACGTCACCGGCTTGTCCCCACGAATGTGGCGGCGCTCGCCGTGGGGGTGTCCGAGGCGACCATTCGTAAATGGGTGAGCCGCGGGAAGATCACCCGCTACGGCGCGCCGAACTGCCGCTCGGAATTCGACATCGACGAGCTGACGGAGATCGCCCTGCAGCGCCGTCCGCGCACCTGCCCGTGAACGCCGCAGCGCAGAAACGACAAGGGGAGCTGAGTGGGTTGACACTACCGACCTCATTGGAAGGAGTGCCGGGAAGCCGCCGGGCTCGCTCCGTGGGCATCGGCCGCGCCCATGCCAAGGCCATCCTGCTGGGAGAGCACGCGGTCGTGTACGGGGCGCCGGCGCTGGCGCTGCCGATTCCGCAGCTCACGGCCACGGCGAGCGCCGGATGGTCGACGCCGACCGGCGATGCGCAGGGCGAGTTGTCCTTCACCATGACCGGTTCCGCGTCCCGCGCGGTGGTGACGTGGGCCTCCGACGGTCTGCGTCAGCTGACCCATGCCTTCAAGGAGCGCATGGGCATCACCGGCACCCGGCACCTGGACGTGATCCTCGACGGTGCCATCCCGCTCGGTCGCGGGCTCGGTTCCAGCGCCGCCCACTCGCGGGCGATCGTCATGGCCCTGGCCGATCTCTTCGACCGTGAGCTGGACCGCAGTACGGCGTTCGAGCTGGTGCAGACGGCCGAGAACGTGGCGCACGGCCGGGCCAGCGGCGTGGACGCCATGGCCGTCGGCGCGGCGGCCCCGCTGCGCTTCCAGGCGGGCCAGGCCCGGGATCTGACCGTGGGCTGCGAGGGCCTGTTCATCCTCGCGGACAGCGGTACGGCCGGCAGCACCAAGGAAGCCGTAGCGCTGCTGCGGTCCGGGTTCCAGCGCGAGGCCGGGGCCCAGGAGCGGTTCCTGCGCCGGGCGACCCGGCTCGTCGACGCGGCCGAAGTGGCCCTCGCCGACGGCAGGTCGGAGCGGCTCGGGGCACTGCTGACGGCGTACCACGAGCTGATGCGGGCCGCCGGGCTGAGCACCGACCGGATCGACGCCATGGTCGAGGGCGCGCTGAAGGCGGGCAGCCTCGGCGCCAAGATCACCGGCGGTGGCCTGGGCGGCTGTGTCCTCGCCCTGACCCAGCCGGAGCAGGCCCGCGAGGTCGCCCGGCAACTGCACGAGGCCGGCGCCGTCCAGACGTGGGTCGTGCCGCTGAGGAGGGTCGCCGACCATGCACACTGACCAGCCGACCGTACGAACGGATCAGCAGACCGTACGTGCCAAACAGCCGGTCGCGACCGCCGTCGCGCACCCGAACATCGCGCTCATCAAGTACTGGGGCAAGAGCGACGAGAAGCTGTTCCTGCCCCGCACGGACAGCCTGTCGATGACCCTGTCCGTGTTCCCCACGACCACCCGCGTCCGCCTCGCCCCCGAGGCAGGGCAGGACACGGTCGTCTTCAACGGGCGGCCCGCGACCGGTGAGGCCGAGCGCCGCATCGTCGCGTTCCTGGACCTGGTCCGGGAGCGGGCGGGCAGCGCGCTGCGGGCCGTCGTCGACACCGAGAACACCGTGCCCACCGGGGCCGGACTCGCGTCCTCGGCCAGCGGGTTCGCCGCGCTGGCCGTCGCCGCGTCCGCCGCCTACGGGCTCGATCTGGACGCGCGGGGCCTGTCACGGCTGGCCCGGCGCGGTTCCGGCTCGGCCTCGCGGTCGATCTTCGGCGGCTTCGCCGTCTGGCACGCGGGCACGCCCACCGGCACCCCGCAGGAGGCGGACGCGAGCTCGTACGCCGAACCGGTGGACGCCGCCCGGCTCGACCCGGCGCTGGTCGTCGCGGTCGTCAACGCGGGCCCCAAGGAGGTGTCCAGCCGTACGGCGATGCGCCGCACCATGGACACCTCCCCGTTGTTCGAGCCGTGGGCGGAGTCCAGCAAGGCCGACCTCGTGGACATGCGGGCGGCGCTGGGGCGCGGTGACCTGGAGGCGGTCGGTGAGATCGCCGAACGCAACGCGCTCGGTATGCACGCCACGATGCTGGCGGCGCGCCCCGCGGTGCGTTACATGTCGCCGGCCTCGCTCACCGTCATCGACAGCGTGCTGCGACTGCGCCGCGACGGGGTTCCGGCGTACGTGACGATGGACGCCGGACCGAACGTCAAGGTGCTGTGCCGGCGCGCGGACACGGACCGGGTGGCGGCGGTCGTACGCGAGGCCGCCGCGGGCGGTTCGGTGCACGTCGCCGTGCCCGGGCCGGGTGCCCGGCTGCTGGACGAGGGCGTGTGATGGCCGGTCAGCGGGCCGTGGCGCGGCGCGCGCCGGGCAAGTTGTTCGTCGCGGGTGAGTACGCGGTGGTCGAGCCCGGCAACCAGGCGATCCTGGTGGCCGTCGACCGGTACATCACCGTCACCGCGTCCGAGCCCGAGGCCTCTGACGCCGAGGCCGACGCCGATGTCGTCGTCGACTCCGACCTCGGCGCGCGGCCGGTGCGGCTGCGCCGGCGCGGCGGCCGGCTGGCCGGGGGCGACGGGCGGATGCCGCATGTGGTGTCCGCGGTCGAGACCGTGGCCGAGCTGCTCGACGAACGCGGGCTGCCCGTACCGCCGTTGAAGGTGTCGATCAGCAGCACCCTGCACGAGCACGGCCGCAAGTACGGCCTGGGTTCCAGCGGCGCGGTGACGGTGGCGACCGTCGACGCGGTGACGTCGTACTGCGGTCTGCGGCTCACGACCGAGGAGCGGTTCCGGCTGGCGCTGCTCGCCACCGCCCGTATCGAGCCGAAGGGTTCGGGCGGTGATCTCGCCGCCAGCACCTGGGGCGGCTGGATCGCCTACCGCGCCCCCGACCGGGCGCAGGTCCTCGACCTGGCCCGCGCCCGGGGCGTGGCGGAGGCGCTGCGGGCGCCCTGGCCCGGTTTCTCGGTACGGCGGCTGCCGGCACCGGCCGGGCTGTCCTTCCAGGTCGGCTGGACCAAGAGCCCCGCCTCGACCGAGGCCCTCGTCTCCGACCTGCACCGGCGCCGGACCTGGCGGGGCAGCGCCTCGCACCAGAAGTTCATCGCGACCACCGCCGACTTCGTCCAGGCCGCGGTCACCGCGCTGGAGGACGGCGACGGCCCCGCGCTGCTGCACGAGATCCGGCGGGCCCGGCAGGAGCTGGCCCGGCTGGACGACGAGGTCGGCCTCGGCATCTTCACGCCCGAACTGACCGCGCTGTGCGACGCGGCCGAAGCGGTCGGCGGCGCGGCCAAGCCCTCCGGGGCGGGCGGCGGCGACTGCGGTATCGCCCTGCTCGACGAGCGCGCCGCGCACGACATCTCGCAGGTACGTCAACGGTGGGCCGCGGCCGGGGTGCTGCCCCTGCCCCTGCGTCCCGCCCTGGAAGGGAACGAAGCATGAGTAGCGCTCAGCGCAAGGACGACCACGTCCGGCTCGCCATGGAGCAGCAGCACGCGCACAGCGGACGCAACCAGTTCGACGAGGTGTCGTTCGTGCACCACGCCCTGGCCGGCATCGACCGCCCGGACGTGTCCCTGGCCACGAGCTTCGCCGGCATCACCTGGCAGGCGCCGCTCTACATCAACGCGATGACCGGCGGCAGCGCCAAGACCGGTGCCATCAACCGGGACCTGGCCACCGCCGCCCGGGAGACCGGGGTGGCGATCGCGTCGGGTTCCATGCACGCCTACTTCAAGGACCCGTCCTGCGCGGAGACCTTCCGGGTGCTGCGCAGTGAGAACCCCGACGGGTTCGTGCTGGCGAACGTCAACGCGACGGCGTCGGTCGACAACGCGCGCCGCGCCATCGACCTCATCGAGGCGAACGCGCTGCAGATCCACCTCAACACGGCGCAGGAGACGCCCATGCCGGAGGGCGACCGCTCCTTCGGTTCGTGGGCGGCACAGATCGAGCGGATCGCGGCCGGCGTCGACGTCCCCGTGATCGTCAAGGAGGTCGGCAACGGTCTGAGCCGGCAGACGATCCTCGCGCTGCCCAACCTGGGTGTGCAGGTCGCGGACGTCAGTGGCCGCGGCGGCACGGACTTCGCCCGGATCGAGAACGGCCGGCGTGAGCTCGCCGACTACGCGTTCCTGCACAACTGGGGCCAGTCCACGGTCGCCTGCCTCCTCGACGCGCAGGACGTCGGCATCCCCGTGCTGGCCTCCGGCGGGGTCCGCAACCCGCTGGACGTGACCCGCGCCCTCGCCCTCGGCGCCCGTGCCGTCGGCTCCTCCGGCGGGTTCCTGCGGACCCTGGTCGACGGTGGTGTCTCCGCGCTCGTCGCGCAGATCTCCACCTGGCTCGACCAGCTGGCCGCCCTCCAGACCATGCTCGGCGCGCGCACGCCCGCCGAACTCGCCCACTGCGACCTGCTGATCCACGGCGAGCTCCGCGACTTCTGTGTCGACCGGGGCATCGACACCCGGCGGTTCGCCCAGCGCTCCAGCTCCATCGACGCCCTCACCGAGATGACAGGAAGCTCACGATGACCGAAGCACACGCGATCGCCGGCGTCCCCATGCGCTGGGTCGGCCCCCTGCGCATCTCGGGGAACGTCGCCACCACCGAGACCCAGGTTCCGCTGGCCACCTACGAGTCGCCGCTGTGGCCGTCCGTCGGCCGCGGCGCGAAGGTCTCCCGGCTGGCCGAGAAGGGCATCGTCGCCACCCTCGTCGACGAGCGGATGACCCGCTCGGTCCTCGTCGAGGCCGTCGACGCCCAGACCGCCCTGACGGCCGCCCGCACCATCGAGGCCCGTATCGACGAGCTGCGCGAGGTGGTGCGCGGGTGCAGCAGGTTCGCCCAGCTCATCGGCATCCGGCACGAGATCAACGCCAACCTGCTGTTCATCCGCTTCGAGTTCACCACCGGCGACGCCTCGGGCCACAACATGGCGACCCTCGCCTCCGACGCCCTGCTCGCGCACCTTCTCAAGACGATCCCGGGCATCTCCTACGGCTCGATCTCCGGCAACTACTGCACGGACAAGAAGGCCACCGCCATCAACGGCATCCTCGGCCGCGGCAAGAACGTCGTCACCGAGATCCTCATCCCGCGTGACGTGGTGAGCGACGTGCTGCACACCACCGCCGGGAAGATCGTCGAGCTGAACATCCGCAAGAACCTGCTCGGCACCCTCCTCGCCGGCGGCATCCGCTCGGCCAACGCGCACTACGCGAACATGCTGCTCGCGTTCTACCTGGCCACCGGCCAGGACGCGGCCAACATCATCGAGGGCTCGCAGGGCGTCGTGATGGCCGAGGACCGCGACGGCGACCTCTACTTCGCCTGCACCCTGCCGAACCTGATCGTCGGCACGGTCGGCAACGGCAAGGGTCTCGGCTTCGTGGAGACGAACCTGACCCGGCTCGGCTGCCGGGCCGAGGCCGCGCCCGGCGAGAACGCCCGCCGCCTCGCTGTCCTCGCGGCGGCCACGGTGCTGTGCGGCGAACTCTCGCTGCTCGCGGCGCAGACCAACCCCGGTGAGCTCATGCGGGCGCACGTCCAGCTGGAACGCGACAACAAGACCGCAAAGGTTGGTGTCTAGGTCATGTCCCTCTCCATAGGAATCCACGATCTGTCGTTCGCCACGGGCGAGTTCGTGCTGCCGCACACCGCGCTGGCCGACTACAACGGCACCGAGATCGGCAAGTACCACGTCGGCATCGGCCAGCACTCGATGAGCATCCCCGCCGCCGACGAGGACATCGTGACCCTCGCCGCGACGGCCGCCGCGCCGATCATCGCCCGGCACGGCAGCGAGCGTATCCGTACGGTCGTCTTCGCCACCGAGTCCTCGATCGACCAGGCGAAGTCGGCGGGCGTGTACGTCCACTCGCTGCTCGGACTTCCCTCGGCGACCCGTGTCGTCGAGCTGAAGCAGGCCTGCTACGGCGCCACGGCCGCCCTCCAGTTCGCCATCGGCCTGGTGCAGCGCGACCCCGCCCAGCAGGTCCTGGTGATCGCCAGTGACGTCTCCAAGTACGAGCTGGACAGCCCCGGCGAGGCGACGCAGGGCGCGGCGGCCGTGGCCATGCTGGTCAGCCTCGACCCGGCCCTGGTGCGCATCGAGGACCCGTCGGGCCTGTTCACCGCCGACGTCATGGACTTCTGGCGGCCCAACTACCTCAACACCGCGCTGGTCGACGGCCACGAGTCCATCAACGCCTACCTCCAGGCCGTCGAGGGCACCTGGAAGGACTACAGCGAGCAGGGCGGACGCGGCCTGGAGGAGTTCGCCGCGTTCTGCTACCACCAGCCGTTCACGAAGATGGCCTTCAAGGCCCACCGCCACCTTCTGAATTACTGCGGCCAGGACACCGACAAGGACGCCATCGCGCAGGCCATCGGCCTGACCACGGCCTACAACACGGTGGTCGGCAACAGCTACACGGCCTCCGTGTACCTGGGTCTGTCGGCGCTGCTGGACCAGTCCGACGACCTGACCGGCAAGTCCATCGGCTTCCTCAGCTACGGCTCCGGCAGCGTGGCCGAGTTCTTCGCCGGTACGGTCGTCGCCGGCTACCGGGACCAGCTGCGCACCGAGGCGAACCACGAGGCCATCAACCGGCGCAAGCCGGTCGACTACGCCGGCTACCGCGACCTGCACGAGCGGTCGTTCCCCACGGACGGGGGCGACTACGCCACGGAGGAGCAGACGACGGGGCCGTTCCGGCTGGCCGGGATCAGCGGTCACAAGCGGATCTACCAAGCGCGCTGAGCGTTCGACTGCGGCGCCGTGGGGGCTGGTCGCGCAGTTCCCCGCGCCCCTGGGGCGTTGCCCGACCGGAGTCGTTTTCGTGCGGGCAGCCCCCGGGGGCGCCCGCACGATCCGGTCCCACATTCGCACAGTTATTCGAACATCACTTGAGGGGCGGCACTCGCATGCAGGATGTCAGGATCATCGGTACGGGTGCCTACGTACCGGACCGGATCGTCTCCAACGACGAAGTCGGCGCACCGGCCGGAGTCGACAGCGACTGGATCGTCACCAAGACGGCCTTCCGCGAACGGCGTTGGGCCGCCGACGGCGAGGCCACGTCGGACCTGGCGACCGCCGCGGCGCGTGCCGCGCTGGAGTCGGCGGGCATCACGGCCGCGCAGTTGTCCGTGATCGTGGTCGCCACGTCGACCCCCGACCGGCCCCAACCCCCCACCGCCTCCTATGTCCAGCGCAACCTCGGCGCGACGGGCGCTGCCGCCTTCGACGTCAACGCCGTCTGCTCCGGTGAGGTGTTCGCCCTGTCGGCGGCGGAGAACCTGCTGGCCCGTAAGGGCGGCCACGCCCTGGTCATAGGCGCCGACATCTACTCCCGCATCCTCAACCCCGCCGACCGCCGTACCGTCGTGCTGTTCGGCGACGGAGCCGGCGCCATCGTCCTGGGGCAGGGCGAGAGCGGGCCGCGGATCCGGCACCTGGACCTGCACACCTTCGGTGAGCTCTCCGACCTGATCAAGGTCCCCGGCGGCGGCAGCCGCGCCCCCCTGACGGCCGAGGCCCTTGAGGAGGGCCAGCAGTACTTCACCATGGACGGCCGGGGCGTACGCCGCTTCGTCGCCGACCATGTCCCGCAGCTGGTCAAGCAGTTCCTGCACGAGGCCGGTGTCGTCCCCGACGACATCCGTCACTTCATCCCGCACCAGGCCAACGGCGTCATGCTCGACGACCTCTTCACCGAGCTGGCCCTGCCGAACGCCACCATGCACAAGACCCTGGAGACCTACGCCAACACCGGCGCCGCCTCCATCCCCATCACCCTTGACGCGGCGCACCGAGCAGGCGCCCTGCACCGGGGTGACCTGATCCTCCTCGCCGGCTTCGGCGGCGGCATGGCCGCAGGGCTCGCCCTCATCGAATGGTGAGCCAGGAGCAATGAACCAGGAATGGTGAGTCAGGAACGGTGAGTCAGTTGGTGTCGCGGACGCGCTGTTCGTAACCGGGCCACAGGTCCCGGGCGAGCAGCCGTTCCTGCGCCGACAGCGGCAGATCAGCACGCAGTCGCTCGGGGTGGGCGGGCGGTGGCCCACCGACCCCCGGCGGCAGCACCAAAAACCGTCGCCAGAGCTGACCCGCGAGGAACCCGCGGGAGCCGGCGGCGGGATCAGCCATGTCCTGGCCGTGGCCGAGGCCCTGGCCCTGGGGCGTTCCGGTGCCGAGATGCATGGCTCCGAAGGCCGCCAGGGACCGCCAGAGCGGCCACAGGCAGCGGTCCCTCAACCATCGCGCACCGCCGCGCAGCAGACCGTTCATGTCCGCACCCCCTCCGCATAGCCGCTCGTCGGAAACTGCCAACGCCCACTCGTGGACCGGTGGAGCAGGGTGGCGTCAGTCGATGCCGCGTACGACGTGGGGCTCCCAGGAGTCGTCCTCGTCGATGCCCGCGAGCCGGAGCGGCGGGGCGAGGACGTGGATGTCCTGGGACTGTCTGCCGTCTTCTTCCGGGGTGTCGTACACCTGCTCCTCCTGCTGGGCTCTGTTCGGCTCGGTCGGTCGTGCCGTGGGCCTCACGCGGTGACGCGGGTCGCCGCCAGCACGTTGCGGTGGATGTCCAGGGCCGCCGTGGACTTGTTGAGGGTGATGTAGTGCAGGCCGGGGGCGCCCTCGGCGAGGAGCCGCTCGGCCATCGCGGTGGCGTACTCGACGCCGATGCGGTGACCGTCCGCCGGGTTGTCGCGGACGGCGTCCAGGCGGTGGGCGAGGTCCTCGGGGAAGGCGGCGCCGCTGAGTTCGGCGAAGCGGGCGATCTGGCGTACGTCGGTGGCCGGCATGATCTCCGGAATGACCGGGGTGTCGCAGCCGGCCGCGGCGACCCGGTCGCGCAGCCGCAGATAGTCCTCGACGTGGAAGAACATCTGGGTCACCGCGTAGTCGGCGCCCGCCTTGCACTTGGCGACGAAGTGCCGGATGTCGGACTCCCAGTCGGCCGAGCGCGGATGCCGCTCGGGAAAGGCCGCCACCCCGACGCTGAACTCCCCCGACTCCTTGACCAGGCGCACCAGTTCATGGGCGTGCGTGAAGCCTTCGGGGTGGGCGATCCAGGGGGCGTTGGGGTCGCCGGGCGGGTCACCGCGCAGGGCGAGGACGTCGCGGACGCCGGCGTCGGCGTACTGGCCGATGATGTGCCGCAGCTCCGACACCGAGTGCCCGACCGCGGTCAGATGGGCGACGGGGCGCAGGGTCGTCTCGGTCGCGATCCGCTTGGTCACCTCGACGGTACGGTCCCGGGAGGAGCCGCCGGCCCCGTAGGTGACCGAGACGAAGGTCGGGGCCAGGGGTTCGATCCGGCGGATCGCCTCCCAGAGCGTCCGCTCGCCCTTGGGTGTCTTCGGCGGAAAGAACTCGAAGGAGAACGACGGGGTTCCCCGGTCGAGCAGGTCGCGCAGGGTCGTCGTCACTCCCGGCCTCCGGCGTTGAAGTAGCTGGCTTCGGGGTGGTGCAGGACGATGGCGTCCGTGGACTGCTCGGGGTGCAGCTGGAACTCCTCGGACAGGTGGACGCCGATGCGCTCCGGCCGGAGCAGGTCGGCGATCTTCGCGCGGTCCTCCAGGTCGGGGCAGGCCGGGTAGCCGAAGGAGTAGCGGCAGCCCTGGTACTCGGTGCGGAACATGCCGTCCAGCGAGCCCGGGTCGCCCCCGGCGATACCGAGTTCGCCGCGTACGCGTGCGTGCCAGTACTCGGCGAGGGCCTCGGCCAACTGGACGGACAGGCCGTGCAGTTCGAGGTAGTCGCGGTAGGCGTTCGCCTCGAAGAGCCGGGCCGTCTCCTCCCCGATCCGCGAACCGACGGTGACGACCTGAAGCCCGACGACGTCCGTCTCCCCCGACTCCTCCGAACGGAAGAAGTCGGCCAGACACAGCCGACGTCCACGGCGCTGCCGCGGGAACGCGAACCGGGTCAGCTCGGACCCGTTCTCGTCCAGCAGGATCAGGTCCTCGCCCTTGGACACGCAGCGGAAGTAGCCGTGCACGACGGCTGCCTCAAGAAGGTTCTCCGTCTGAAGCCGGTCGAGCAGCCCGCGCAGCCGCGGCCGGCCCTCGGTCTCCACGAGCTCCTCGTAGGTCGGCCCGTCACCCTTGCGCGCCTGCTTCAGCCCCCACTGCCCCTTGAACAGGGCGGCCTCGTCCAGCCAGGAGGCGTACTCCTTGAGCTGGATGCCCTTGACGACCCGGGTGCCCCAGAAGGGCGGCGCGGGGACGGGATTGTCGACGGCCACATCGGAGCGCCCCCCTTCTTCAGGACTCTCCGGACTCTCCGCGACGACGACCGCACTCGCGACGGGCTTGACCCGGCGCTGCTTGAGCTCGGGCAGGACCGCGCCCGGCACGCCCCGCTTCACACCGATCAGCGCGTCCATCAACCGCAGGCCCTCGAACGCGTCGCGGGCGTAACGGACTTCGCCCTCGTAGATCTCGTGCAGATCCTGCTCGACATACGCCCGGGTCAGCGCCGCACCACCCAGGATGACCGGGTAATCGGCGGCCATGCCCCGGGAGTTGAGCTCCTCCAGGTTCTCCTTCATGATCACCGTGGACTTCACCAGCAGCCCCGACATACCGATCACATCGGCCCGGTGCTCCTCAGCCGCCTCCAGAATCGCCGAGACCGGCTGCTTGATGCCCAGATTGACCACGTTGTAGCCGTTGTTCGACAGGATGATGTCGACCAGGTTCTTACCGATGTCATGAACATCCCCGCGCACGGTGGCCAGCACGATCGTGCCCTTGCCCTCCGCGTCCGACTTCTCCATGTGCGGTTCCAGATAGGCGACCGCCGTCTTCATCACCTCGGCCGACTGCAACACGAACGGCAACTGCATCTGCCCCGACCCGAACAGCTCACCGACGACCTTCATGCCGTCCAGCAGGATCTCGTTGACGATGTCCAGCGCCGGACGGGTCTGGAGAGCGTCGGCAAGGTCCTGTTCGAGGCCGTTCTTCTCGCCGTCGATGATCCGCCGCTTCAGCCGCTCCTCCAGCGGCAGCGCGGCCAGCTCCTCGGCCTTGCCCGCCTTCAACGACTTCGCGGTGGCACCCTCGAACAGCGCCATCAGCTTCTGGAGCGGGTCATAGCCCTCGGCACGACGGTCGTAGATCAAATCGAGGGCCGTCTGCACCTCCTCCTCGCTGAACCGGGCGATCGGCAGGATCTTCGAGGCGTGCACGATCGCCGAGTCCAGACCGGCCTTGACGCATTCGTCCAGGAAGACGGAGTTGAGCAGGATGCGGGCGGCCGGATTCAGGCCGAAGGAGATGTTCGACAGGCCCAGCGTCGTCTGGACGTCCGGGTGACGCCGCTTGAGCTCGCGGATCGCCTCGATCGTGGCGATACCGTCCTTGCGCGACTCCTCCTGACCCGTGCAGATCGTGAAGGTCAGGGTGTCGATGAGGATGTCCGACTCATGGATGCCCCAGTTCCCGGTCAGATCGTCGATCAGCCGCTCGGCGATGGCGACCTTCGTCTCGGGGGTACGGGCCTGGCCCTCCTCGTCGATGGTCAGCGCGATCAGCGCCGCCCCGTGCTCCTGGGCGAGCTTGGTGACCTTCGCGAACCGGGACTCGGGGCCGTCACCGTCCTCGTAATTGACGGAGTTGATGACCGCACGCCCGCCCAGCTTCTCCAGCCCGGCCTGGATGACGTCGACCTCGGTGGAGTCCAGGACGATCGGAAGGGTGGAGGCGGTGGCGAAGCGTCCGGCCAGCTCCTCCATGTCGGCGACGCCGTCACGGCCGACGTAGTCCACGCACAGGTCCAGCATGTGCGCGCCCTCGCGGATCTGGTCCCGGGCCATCTCCACACAGTCGTCCCAGCGACCCTCCAGCATCGCCTCACGGAACTTCTTCGACCCGTTGGCATTCGTCCGCTCACCGATCGCCATGTACGCCGTGTCCTGACGGAACGGCACCGTCTGGTACAGCGAGGCCGCGCCCGGCTCCGGACGCGGTTCCCGCTCCCCCGGCGCCATGCCCCGTACCCGCTCGACGATCTGACGCAGATGCTCGGGCGTCGTACCGCAGCAGCCGCCGATCAGGGACAGGCCGTAGTCGCGTACGAAGTTCTCCTGGGCGTCCGCCAACTCCGAAGGGGCCAGCGGGTAGTGGGCGCCGTCCTTGGTCAGGACCGGCAGGCCGGCGTTGGGCATGCAGGAGAGCGGGATGCGGGAGTGGCGGGCGAGGTAGCGCAGGTGCTCGCTCATCTCGGCGGGGCCGGTCGCGCAGTTGAGGCCGATCATGTCGATGCCGAGGGGCTCCAGCGCGGTCAGCGCGGCGCCGATCTCGGA
Organism: Streptomyces sp. NBC_00028; assembly: GCF_045041065.1. Taxonomy (NCBI): domain Bacteria; kingdom Bacillati; phylum Actinomycetota; class Actinomycetes; order Kitasatosporales; family Streptomycetaceae; genus Streptomyces; species Streptomyces sp. NBC_00028. The sequence continues at coordinate 88,299 of NZ_CP108294.1, forward strand.
GCCGAGGAGCATGGTGCCGGTCGACTCCACCGTCACCGACACGATCAGTGGCACGTCCAGGCCGAGGGCTTCGAGGCCGCGGCGGGCGCCGAGGACGGCGGCCTTGGTCTGGAGCAGGTCCTGGGTGGTCTCCACGAGCAGCGCGTCGGCGCCGCCGGCGATGAGGCCCTCGGCGTTCCGCTGGTAGGCGTCGCGCAGGAGGGGGTAAGGGGCGTGGCCGAGGGTGGGGAGCTTGGTGCCGGGGCCCATGGAGCCCAGGACCCAGCGCTGACGACCGTCGCCTGCCGTGTACGCGTCGGCGGTCTCGCGGGCCACGCGGGCGCCGGCCTCGGACAGTTCATGGACGCGCTCGGGGATGTCGTACTCGCCGAGGGCCGCGTGGTTCGCGCCGAAGGTGTTGGTCTCCACGCAGTCGACGCCGGCGTCGAAGTACTCCGCGTGCACCGAGCGGACGATGTCCGGGCGGGTGACGTTGAGGATCTCGTTACAGCCTTCGAGGTTCTCGAAGTCCTCAAGGGTCGGGTCCTGCGCCTGGAGCATGGTGCCCATGGCTCCGTCGGCGACCACCACACGGGTGGCGAGCGCCTCGCGGAGGGCGGCGATGCGGGATTCGTGGGTGACGCCGAGGCGGGTTTCGTCGGTGGCGGCGACGCGGTTTTCGTCGGGGGCGGTCATGACAGCTCCGCCAGGACGGACGCGAGCGGCTGGGCCGCGTCGGGGCCGTAGGTGTGCTCGACGATGCCGGTCAGCTGCGCCCGGTCGATCTCGTACGACTGCGAACCGACCGCGCCGAGGACGACGGAGGCCAGCGCACAACCCAGTCGGGCCGCGGACTCCAGCGGGGCGCCCTGGCCTACGGCGGCCAGGAAGCCGACGCGGAAGGCGTCGCCGACGCCGGTCGGGTCGGCGGTCGGGGCGTCGGGAACGGCGGGGACGACGAGGGGTGCCTGACCAAGGCGTTCGAGGCGTACGCCCTTCTCGCCCAGGGTGGTGACCCAGGTGCCGACGGTCGCGAGGACGTCGGCGCGGCTCCAGCCGGTGCGCTCCTTGAGGAGCGCGGCCTCGTACTCGTTGGTGAAGAGCCAGGTGGCGCCGTCCACGAGGTCGCGGACCTGGGGGCCGTCGAGGCGGGCCAGTTGCTGTGAGGGGTCGGCCGCGAAGGGGATGCCGAGGTCGCGGCATTCCGCGGTGTGGCGCAGCATCGCCGCCGGGTCGTCGGGCGAGATGAGGACGAGGCCGGGGCGGTCGGGTCCGGTGACGAGCGGGCGCAGGTCGATGTCGGACGCCTCGGCCATCGCGCCCGCGTAGAAGGCGGCGATCTGGTTGGTGTCCTCGTCGGTGATGCACATGAAGCGGGCGGTCTGCCGTTCCGCGGAGACGTGCACTCCCCCGGTGTCGACGCCGTGCTCCTTCAGCCACAGCTCGTACTCAGCGAAGTCCGTGCCCACCGCTCCGATCAGCAGGGGTGCGAGGCCGAGGCCGCCGAGCCCGAAGGCGATGTTCGCGGCGACACCGCCGCGGCGTACCTCAAGTCGGTCGACGAGGAAGGAGAGCGAGACGTGGGCGAGCTGCTCGGGCAGCAGCTGGTCCGCGATCCGTCCGGGGAAGACCATCAGGTGGTCGGTGGCTATCGATCCTGTCACCGCGATGCGCACGGGCACTCCTTGGGTCGCTTCGGTCGCTGATCACCGGTGGTGCGTGTGTCGGCCGACAGCGCCGGGCCCGGCCGTCGGGAGGTCGGACTCAGCCGCCCGCGGCTGCCTTGAGCTGCTGGGCGCGGTTGGTGTGTTCCCAGGTGAAGTCGGGGAGTTCGCGGCCGAAGTGGCCGTAGGCGGCGGTCTGGATGTATACGGGGCGCAGGAGGTCGAGGTCGCGGATGATGGCGGCGGGACGCAGGTCGAACACGTCGGTGATGGCCTGCTCGATGGCCTCGACGGCGACGGTGTTCGTCCCGAAGGTCTCCACGAACAGTCCGACCGGTTCGGCCTTGCCGATCGCGTAGGCGACCTGCACCTCGCACCGCTTCGCGAGTCCTGCGGCGACGACGTTCTTGGCGACCCAGCGCATGGCGTAGGCGGCGGAGCGGTCGACCTTGGAGGGGTCCTTGCCGGAGAACGCGCCCCCGCCGTGGCGGGCCATGCCGCCGTAGGTGTCGATGATGATCTTCCGGCCGGTCAGGCCCGCGTCCCCCATGGGCCCGCCGATCTCGAACCGGCCCGTCGGGTTGACCAGCAGCCGGTAGCCCTCCGTCTCCAGCTTGATCCCATCGGCGGCGAGCTGGGCCAGGACCGGCTCGACGACATGGGTGCGGATGTCGGGGGTGAGGAGGGCGTCGAGGTCGATGTCGGCGGCGTGCTGGGAGGAGACGACGACCGTGTCCAGGCGGACCGGCTTGTCACCGTCGTACTCGATGGTGACCTGCGTCTTCCCGTCCGGGCGCAGGTAGGGGACCGTGCCGTCCTTGCGCACCTGGGTCAGCCGGTAGGACAGGCGGTGGGCGAGTTCGATGGGCAGCGGCATCAGGCTCGGCGTCTCGTCGGAGGCGTAGCCGAACATCAGCCCCTGGTCGCCGGCCCCCTGACGGTCCAGGAGATCCTCCTCGCCCTCCACCCGTGACTCGTAGGCGGTGTCGACACCCTGGGCGATGTCCGGGGACTGCGCCCCGATCGACACGGACACCCCACACGAGGCGCCGTCGAAGCCTTTGGCGGAGGAGTCGTAGCCGATGTCGAGGATCGCCTCGCGCACCAGCTGGGCGATCGGGGCGTACGCGGTGGTGGTGACCTCACCCGCGATATGCACCTGACCGGTGGTGATCAGGGTTTCCACCGCGACGCGGGAGGCGGGGTCCTGGGTGAGCAGGGCGTCCAGGATCGTGTCGCTGATCCGGTCGGCGATCTTGTCGGGATGTCCCTCGGTCACGGACTCCGAGGTGAACAGACGACGGGACATGACACTCCAGTTGATTGCGGCCCAAGCACGGACGGCGTCACAGACCGGGCGAAGTGACCCGTGTCACGGCCACGATGGACGACGTCGAACGAGGAGCGCTTGAAGTGCGGCGGAACCGGGGTCGAGGGGCGGCCCGCATGGAGCTGACCAAGCACTACTGGGGACTGTCCGGTGTGCCGGCGTTCCTCATCCCCGCGTTCTTGAGGGCGCGGGCGAGTTCGCGGGCGCGTTCCTGGTCGTCGGCGGAGACTCCGGCGACCACGACCCTTGCTCGGGGGCCGCCGTCGGACGCGATGCGTCGGGCGAGGTCGCAGGCGAGGCCGCCGGCGCCGGAGAAGCCGCCCAGCAGGAGGTGGCGGCCGGTTCCGTGGGCGGCGAGGGCGGCGTGGGCGCTGTCGGCGTCGGTGGTGAGCACCAGCAGTTCGTCGGAGCCGGTGTAGGCGCGGGACAGCAGGTCGTAGCAGGTCGCCGGGGTGCCTGGCGGTGGGATCAGGCAGATCGTGCCCGACGCCTCGCGCCGTGCCGCGCGCAGGGTGACCAGTGGGGTGCTCCGGCCGGGGCCGGGGGGCTCGGTCATGCGGGGTACGGTCCTGCCCTCCAGGAGGCTCAGGATCTCCGCGACGGTGGTGGACTCCCCTGTCCTGGACGGGAGTTCGCGCAGCAGCGTGGCGCTCTGCACCAGCAGTTCGGCTGCCGCCTCCTCGTCGAGTACGTCGCGGTCGTGGACGCGGGTGAGGACGAGGCGGCCCGCGCTGTCGTGGTGGGCGAGCAGCCCGATGGGCAGGACGGAGCGGGCGGGTACGGTGCCGGGGAACTCGGCCTTGATGCCGTGGGCGGCGAGTTCGGCCTCCAGGCCCTTCACCGGGTGCGGGAGGTCCTCGAAGACGATGACGGTGTCTGCGTGTCCGGCGCCGGGCCCGTCCTGGTCGTGGGTGCGGAACCAGCCGACGGGAACCCATTCGTAGGCGGCCATGTCCAGGGCGCGGTCGCGCAGTTGGCGCAGCAGGTTGGGGATGGTGCCGGCCGGGTCCACGTCGACGGACATCGGCAGGGCGTTGCGCAGCGGTCCCAGCATGCGGGCGGCGCCGTCGAGGGGTATGCCGCGTCCGGGGGCGGTCACGGCGAAGCAGACGGGGGCGGGGCCGCCGGTCGCGTCGGAGGCGCGGTAGATGAGCATCGCCCAGACGGCCTGGAGGACCGTGCTCTCGGCGATGCCCCAGCGGCCCGCCCACAGCGCCAGACGGATGGTTTCTGCAGGGGTCAGCCGGAGCCGGGCCCGGCCCACGCCGGGCAGTGCCGCGGTGCCTCGGACGGAGCGGCCCGGCCTGGAGGCGGCGTCGTCGGGCGGGGTGGAGCGCGCCCAGAAGTCCTGGGTGGTCTCCGGGTCCTGGGCGGCGATCCAGGCGGCGTAGTCCCGCAGGTCGGGGCGGCGTTCGCCGCCGGGCAGGCTGCCGCCGGCGAGGTAGGCGCGATAGAACTCGCGCAGCAGGATGTGGGCGCTCCAGTTGTCGAGCAGCGCCCGGTGGTAGGTGAGCACGATCCGGGTGGGGGTGGAGGGGGCGCCGGTGCGGTGGCTCCCGTCCGTCTCCAGCAGGGTGAGGCGCAGGGCTCCGGGGCAGCGCAGGTCGAAGCCGCGCAACCGGTCGCGCTCCAGGAGCGGGGACCAGTCGTCGCCGCGGTGGACGCGGCGGGTGATCTCGGGGGCGACCCTGCTGTGGACCATGAGCTGGGGCTCGGGGCCACCGGTGAACGCGGTGCGCAGCACGGTTTCGCAGTCGAAGACGGCCTGCCAGGCGGCGGTGAAGCGCTCCAGGTCCAGCGGGCCGTGCCAGACCCATACGACCTGCTCGACATGGCGGCCGGTGCCGGGCTGTCCGTCGCCGCCCAGGTACAGCGCCGCCTGTTGGGGGGTGGCGCGGAAGACGGACGGAATCGGGGCGTCGGGAGCCTCGGCCAGCTCCGCCAGCACTTCGCGCAGCAGTTCGCCGAGGGCGGCCACGGTGGTGTCGGTGAGGCCGTCGGCCGGGTCCGGGATCCAGTCGAGACCGAAGTGCAGCTTGCCGTCGGCGATGTGGGCGCATGCGTGCAGTCGGTGCGAGGCGCTGCGCGCGGCGCTGCTGCCGTTGTCGCGGTCGCGGTCGATCGGGCCCCCGGGCACCGGGCGGACGGCGTGGGGCAGCAGTTCGTCCGGGCCGTGCAGGGTCAAGCAGGCCTGTGCGGGCGGCAGTTCGCGCAGGGTGGTCCGCAGCAGTGGGTCGGGGCTCCACTCCCGACAGGCCCCGAACCCGGCGCCGCCCGGTGCGTGTCCGGCGGCGGCCGCCAAGGGGCCCGCCACGGCGGCCAGTTGGCCCAGGGTGGTGAGGCCGCGGTCCAGGGTGAGATGGACGGGGTGCACGTCGGTGAGGCGGCCGACATGGCGACGTAGACCTGAATGGCCGGTGCGCGGGTCGCTGCGGACGTCGAAGGTGACGTCGTCGGTGTGCTGCCAGCGGGCCAGGGCCAGCGCGAACACACCGGTCAGCACCTGTCCGACGGTCAGTGCGAGCCGCTGCGCCAGGCTGTGGGTGATCCGCTCGGTGGCCGCCTCGGGCAGGGCGAAGCCGGTACGCCGTACGTCGACCGGTCCTGCGTTGGGCACGACTCCCGCCGGCCCGGCATCGGGCACCACCCCGGCCGGTCCCACCTCGGGCACCGCCCCCGCCGGCCCGGCGTCCCGCGTCTCCGCCAAGGCCGTGTCCGCCGCCTCGACGGTGTCGTTCGCGCGGGCCACATGGGCGGAGGTGCGGGAGTCGCCGCCCCCGGTCCTGCGCTCGGCGACGGTCGACCAGTGGCGCATCTCGGCGGGGTCGCGGGCCAGTTCGCGCAGTTCGGTGACCCAGTCGGTCAGCCCGCCCGGCGCGCGTCCCGGCCGCCGTACCGGAACGTCCGCCGTCACCGTTTCGAGGACGGTGAGGAGGTCGTCGGCGACGATCCGCCAGGAGGCGGCGTCCACCGCGATTTCATGGGCGACAAGGACCAGCCGGTCGGCACGCTCCCCCGCCGGGCGGCGGTCCCGGGCGAGCAGCGCCCGCAACTGGACGCCGGCGTAAGCGTCGAGGCCGCGGCCGACGGAGTCGACGGCGGCGCTGAACCCGGCCTCGTCGGTGAACTCGCCCTCGACCAGGAGTCCTTGCTCGGCCGAAGGCGGAGTGCCCTCCCGGTCCACGACCGTGACCGCGCCCTGTCCGCTCAGCCGCCCACCCCTGCTGTCGAGACGGAAGCCCAGCTGCGGATGGGCCGCCAGAACGGCGTGCAGCGCCTCGCGTACCGTGGCCGCGTCCAGCGGGCCGCCGGGTTCGAGGTACACCGCCTCGTAGCGGGGACCGCCGCCGGATGCGAGGGCCGCGCACTGGGCGGGTGTGAGGGGATGGTCGGCGGCGGACCGCTCGGTGAGCAGGTCGGCGAGGCGGCCCACCACGAAGGCGGCGGTCGCGTCCTCGGCCGGGGTGAACCGGAGCGTGTGGTGGTCGGGGCCGTGCCGCAGCAGCCGGTGCTGCCGGTCGGCCCGGTCGGGGTCGCCGTCGGCGAGTTCGCCCAGGACGCCCGCAAGCGCGGCAGCGTCGAGCGGCCCGCGCAACTCGAGGTCCCACGGGGTGTCGTGCGGGACGGGTCCGGGGTCCACGACCACGGACATCACCGCGTGCGAGGAGCGAGGAACAGTCATACGCGTCCAGGGACATGCGCTCCGCCGTGACCGGCGCGGTCCCCTCTCTCCTCTCGGTAGCTGGTGGATGAGCTGCTGGTGGCGCTCACTCAGCTCTTGCGGGAGCCGGCGCCGTGCCTAGGACGAGCCGCCTGCGGCCCCGGTGGGGGCCGGCCGTAAGGAGTGCGTACGACGTCGGCGGCACCGGCCGGGACGGACGGGGCCCGGGACCCTGCCGTACTGCCTCGCTTCCATGACCCCTCCCTGGTCCGCCGGAATCGACAACGGTCGTGCTCAGCACGCTAAGGGCAGCAGGGGCCCGGCGTCCGATTTCCCAAGCGGGTGTGGAGCGCTGCCCGAGTCCGGCAGAGGTCATCCGTGAGCCCGGCCCCCCGTTTCGCGCTCGCACGCCGGTCACAGCATGCGGACGGCGCTCTCCGCGTGCGTCTTGGCGTGGGCGAGCAGGACGCGGCTGTTGCGGCCGAGCGCCTCGCGCACATGCCGGCGGGCGTCGGCGAGGGTCGCCTGCTGGCCCAGTACGTCGGCGATCTGTTCCTCGCTCAGGACGACGTTGTGCTGGGCGGTGACCGTGACGCCCCGCTCGTCCGGGACGACGGACCACTCGCCGGTGTGGGCCTCCAGGAGGGGCAGCGGAACCGTCTGCTTGTAGACGATGCGTTCGGCGTGCGGGAAGCAGATCCGTACCGAGGAGGTGGTGTGGGTGCCGTACTCGGTACACGTCCGCATGGTCATGTGCTGCACGCCGGGGACGGTCTCGGTGAGGTCGACCTGCTGGACGTGGGGTGCCAGGTCGGGCCAGTCGCCGGCGCGGTAGAGGAAGTCGTAGACGAGTTCGGCGGGGCCCTTGATGTGGACCGTGTCCTCGAAGGACAGGACGAGTTCGTCCAGACGCGTCCAGCGCTCGGCGAACGCCTTGAGGTCGGCGAGTTGGGCGCGGGAGTGGGCGTCGGTGGCCCGCTGCGCCCATTCCAGGTCGTCGGGTGAGTCGGCGCCGACGCTGTAGTCGTAGCGCAGTTCGAGCTCGCTGTCGTGCGGGCCGTCCGGGCGGGCGCTCAGGATGCCGCCCGCCTTACGGAAGGGGGGTGCCGCGACCTCCTGCCAGAACTCCATGCGGCGTGCCACGGGGTCCAGATGCCGCTGCGAGGTCCACGCCTTGACCTGACCGTCGAGGAGGGTCCAGGTCCGCATACGCTCTCTTACGCCGTCGAATTCCAGTTGTTCCACATGGATGATCGAGGAGAAATAGAGCGGCCAGCTCGGCGCGTCGGCCATCAGCGCGTAGGCCACGCCGGCAGGTGCGGATGCGCGCACAGTGCGCGCCCTCTTGTCCGCATGCTCAGCAATCATTTGAGCTCCCCTCCTCTTATAGCGCCGACGGGAACATGAACGGGGTTTGTGGCGGCCGTCCGAGGACCGCCCCGAAGACCATTCGGAATATCTTCAGAATGCCCTTCGGAATGTCCTCGGAATGATCCTCTAAACGGTCTTCGGAAGACCGCTCGGAGACGAACAGAGTCCGGGTCGATCCGGGCGCGACCGGGTGGTGGTCGGCTCTCACCGACGTGTATTTCTGGAATTCACGGGGTGGGCGGGCGTCGTATGCCCGCGCCGGTTGTCCGCGTGCACTCGCTGCTCAGCCGACCGGCACGCTCTCCCGGGCGAGGCGGCCGGTGACCCGGCAGGCGCGGCCCAGCAGGCGGGGCAGTTCACGGCCGCGTGCGAAGAAGTGGTGCTGGGGGACGGTGCGGAGCCAGGAGGGCCCGTCGGTCCACTGCCGCCAGCCGTCCGCGATCGTGGGCGGTGCCAGCGGGTTGCCCTGTGAGGCGACGATCAGCATCGGGGTGGTGAGCGGCCCGGCAGAAGAGGGGGTCGCGGCCGCGTCCTCGAGGGACTGGGCGAGCTCCAGGTCGGCACGGAGCACGGGCAGCATCGCGTGCAGCCAGATGCCCTCGTCGCTGGTGGGCGGCACGGCACCGTTGGCGCTGAGGGCGTCGAGCAGTTCGGCGTCCGTCGCGGTGCGGGCGTCCGGCAGCGCGGGGGCCATGCGGGGCGGCGGGCAGGCGGCGAGGGCGAGAAGCGCCGGGCCGGGCAGGCCTGCCTCGTGCAGGACGCGGGTGACGCTGAAAGCGACCATCGCGCCGAGGCCGTGTCCGTAGAGGACGTACGGGCCGGGGTCCGGGTCGGTGAACCGGGGCAGTACGTCGGCGAGCAGGGCCTCATAGGCGGTTGTACGACTGTCGGATCGGTGGCGTGGGCCGCCCGGCGCGGGGACCGGGACCACCTCCACTCCGGGACCGATGTTCTCCGCCCAGTGGTCGAAGACGGAGACGCCTCCTCCGGAGTGCGCGAAACAGTGCAGGCGCACCGGCCGTTCGTCCGACATGACATCCTCCTCTACCCCGACCTGCGTCGCACGGGGTGGGATTCGAGGATTGCCGGACCCCCTCAAGTGCTGCTTGAACCTGATCGGAGGCCCGCGACCGACGACCGCCCGCCCCGCGCGCCCTCTTGAACCGACGCCCTACGTCGTGTCCCGGCAGGGGCTGTCGGATACCTGGACCGCGAACGGTCACGGTGGTGGATGGCTGCGGCCTGTCGTCGTGGCCGGCTGCTGTGAACAGTGGCGATGGTCAGTCGCCGGGGTCGGCGGCCGCGATGGTCAGTCGCCGTGGTCGGCCACCGGGTTGGCCGCCGCGGTCGGTCACTGTGGTCGCCCACCGCGATCAGCCGTTCACCATGGCTGACCGCCGGGAACAGTCACCCTGGTCGATCGCCGGGGTCGATCGATCGCCGCGCCGAGGAGGCCGGGGCCAGGTCACCCGGCCTCCTCGGCGAACCTGTGCCCGCATCCGCAGCCGCCTCGCGTCCGCCGGGCCGGGCCGACTCCGCGACTTCATGTCCCGGCCCCAGTACCGGATACCCAGCCGCAAGTTGCTGCGGGCCGCCAGCCGCAGTCGGCCACCATGGCCGGTCGCCGCGCCGAGGAGGCCGAGGCCAGGTCACCCGGCCTCCTCGGCGATCCAGTGCCCGCAGCCGCCTCCGCGTCCGCAGGGCCGGCCGGTGGCCTCCCGGCCTGGCCGCGGAACCGGATGCCCCGGTCGCGACAGCCGCCGCAGTCGGCCGTCGCGACCAGCCGCGATGGTCAGTCGCCGCAGACGATCGCCGCTGATAGTCGTCACGGTCGATCACCTCGGCCGGTCACCGTGGTCGATCGCCGCGCCGAGGAGGCCGGGGCCAGGTCACCCGGCCTCCTCGGCGAACCTGTGTCCGCAGCCGCAGCCGCCTCGCGTCCGCATCTGTTTCTGCCTCCGCCTTCGCCTTCGCGGGCGACGGGCCGGCTCCGCAACCGGTCCGTCGTCCGACGGTGGTCAGGCATTGAGTACGACGGGGCCCCCGCTCCGGCCGGCCTCAGGCGGCGAAGAGATCGAACGTCGAGGAGCGCCGTTCACTGGCTACGACGTCCAGTTGGGGGTCGACGGCCAGCATGGCCTGGTGCAGCCGCTGCACCTGGGGGGACGGCTCGACGCCCAGTTCCTCGATCAGCCGGATGCGCAGCTTGCGGTAGACGGCGAGGGCCGAAGCCTGTCGTCCCGACCGGTACAGCGCCACCATGGCCTGCGAGTGCAGCCCTTCGTGCTGCGGGTAGCGGGCCGTCAGTTCGGCGAGCTCGGCGATGAGTTCGGAGTGCCGGCCGAGCCGCAGATCGGCGTCGATACGGCGCTCCACGGTGCCGAGCCTGCTCTCCTCAAGGCGCATGACCTCGATCCCGAGGATCGGTCCGACGCGTACGTCGACCAGGGCCGGGCCACGCCACAGCTCCAGCGCCTTGCGGAACCGGTCGGCCGACATCTCGTCGTCGCCCGCCTCGAAGGCCGCCCGCCCTTCGGTGACCATGCGTTCGTACTCGTGCACGTCCACGCTCTCGGGCGGTATCTGGAGCAGATAGCCGCCGTGCCGGGTGGCGAGCACTTCCTTCGCCGCGTCGGGTGCGCCGGGGCCCATCGCGGTGCCCAGACGCCGACGCAGTTGGAGGATGTAGGTCTGCAACGTGGTGAGTGCGCTCTGCGGCGGCTCGGTCCCCCAGATTTCCTCCATGAGCATGGGAACGGGCATCACCCGCCCGGGGTAGAGGGCGAGCAGGGAAAGGATCTGCCGCGGCTTACCGGCCGTTGGGACGATCGATCCCCCGTTGACCTCGGCACTCAACGGACCCAGAACCTGAATCTTCACTGCTTTCCTCCGTAGCTCGTCGAGTTCCTCTCGTGGCTGAATTCCGTCGCCATAAGCACACTAGCGGGAATCGCGCCAGACCCGCCTTTCCTCGACCAGGGCTTGAGGACGCTTCAACTTACCTATTCTGTCTGCAAATTGATCGCCTCAAAGGCAACCGCAGCTTTAACTTCGCTCTTTTTAATTCCGTTGCGAAGAAAGCAAATTGCGGAATACTTGATGCCGTTTGTCGAGATGGGGCATCTCACCTCTCCACGCACGTCCCCGCTTGTCCCCGCACACCTCCGGACACGCAGCAGGCCGGCCCGGGGGACCCGTGTCCCCGCAGTGCCGGCCCGTCTGAGGCGCGCGCTCAACTCGTGGGTACCAGGCGCTCCTTGACCGTGCTGGGGGCCGCCGGCGCGGTCTCGGGGTTGGCCGTGAGGATGGACCGCTGAAGGCGTCGCAGCCCCGCTGAGGGCTCCAGGCCGAGGTCCCGGACGAGCGTGGCACGCAGCCGCTGGTAGACCTCCAGGGCCTCGCCGCGGCGCCCGGAGCGGTAGAGGGCGAGCATGAACTGGGCGTGCAGGCTCTCGTGGGTGCGGTAACGGTTCACCAGCACGGTGAGTTCGGACAGCAGCTCGCGGTGGCGGCCCAGGCGCAGGTCGGCCTCGATGCGCTGGTCGAGCGCGCACAGCCGGCTCTCCTCGAGGCGCCTGATCTCCATCTCCAGCTGGGACCCGGCCTGGACGTCCGCGAAGGCGGTGCCGGACCACAGCGCAAGCGCCTCGCGCAGATGCCGGGCCGCGTCGGGGAAGTCGCCCGCGTCCATGGCCCGGTAGCCGGTGCCCGCGAGGCGCTCGAAGGTGCGGACGTCGCTCTGTCCGCCGCCGGCGGCCAGCATGTATCCGCTGGGCATCGTCATCAGCACGTCCTTGGCGGTGCGCTGCCTGCCGCCGTCCTCCGTGCCGTCCTGCGCGTCCTTCTCCAGGGCCACGGCGATGAGTTCGCGCAGCTGGAGGACGTACGTCTGCAACGTGGTGCGGGCGCTGCGCGGCGGCGTGGCGCCCCACAGCTCCTCGATCAGTGTGGAGACCGGCACCGCCTGGTCGGCGTGGAGTGCCAGCAGAGCCAGCACCTGCCGCGGCTTGGGGGCCGTCGGCGTGATGGAGACCCCGTTCTCCTTTACGGCCAATGCGCCGAGTACCTCGATGTCCACGCGAACTCCCCTGTCTAGTGCCGAGTGCTCCGGTCGTTTCCGTAACCGTCGTCAGATGTCAGTCCGGCGCCATGGACCAGAGTAAAAACAGCGCGAGCGGTCTGTCAATATCAAACCGCATGCCCTGTATTTTCCAAGCGAGGATCTAACGGCGCGCTAGCCTTGACCTGCGACGATGCGAAACCTCTAGCGAACATCAAGGACCCCTGGAGGGGATCTCCAGGGGTCCTTGATGTAAAGCAGGGGGTATGGTCGGCAAAGTTGATCACTAAACAGACCGGAAGGTTTGCTATTGCTCGGTGCTCGCCCGCAGGGAGGAACGGTCCTGCGCGGGGATGCCGGGCTGCGGCCAGGTGCCCGCGCTCGCCAGTCCCGCCAGGTTCCGCCGGTCGGCGAGCCGGGGCAGGATCACGTCCCAGAAGCGGGTGACGTTCTGCCGGGACAGCCAGGAGGCGTCATCGCCGCCGAGCACCTCGAAGCCCGCGGTCGCGGCGACGATGACCCGGGCGCTGTCCGCCCAGGACACCCCTTCCGCCAGCGCCCCGTTGCGCGCGGCCCCGCGGAGGGTGTCCTCGATCCACTCCTGCCACTGCGCCCGCAGGGAGCACTCCCCCCGGTACCCGCAGTCGCCCGCGAGCTCGAACCCCCCGCGGACCACGATGTCGCGGGCGAGCGCCCCCATCAGTTCGTGCGTGGCGTCCACCACCGTCTGGAGCGAGTCGCCCTGCCGCGCCGAGGCCGCCTCGGTGATGTCGCGCACGGCCTTGGCGGCCCCCGCCTCGACCGCCTCGGCGAGCATGCTCTTGTTGGCGAAGTGGAAGTGCAGCGCCCCGTTGCTGACACCGGCCCGCCTGCTGATGGTGCTCAGCGACGCAGTGACGAAGCCTTCCTCGGCGAAGACCGCGGCGGCGGCCTGGATCAGCGCATGCCGGGTACGGGCCGCTCGCTCCTGTTTGACCATGTGGTGTCTCCTGAGAACCGGGACGTCGAGGGCCGGCACCGCGCCGACGTCCCAAGTCCCTCGGAATGTGGTGCTACTGCGGGGGATTGCCGTGCTTGCGGGACGGCAGGTCGGCGTGCTTGCTGCGGAGCATGGCCAGCGACCGGACGAGGACCTCGCGGGTCTGCGCCGGGTCGATGACGTCGTCCACCAGGCCGCGTTCGGCCGCGTAGTACGGGTGCATCAGCTCGGACTTGTACTCCTTGACCATCTTCTGCCGCATGGCCTCGGGGTCCTCGGCCTCGGCGATCTGACGGCGGAAGATCACGTTGGCCGCGCCCTCGGCGCCCATCACGGCGATCTCGTTCGTCGGCCACGCATAGGTCAGGTCGGCGCCGATGGACTGGCTGTCCATGACGATGTACGCACCGCCGTACGCCTTGCGCAGGATCAGCGAGATCCGCGGCACGGTCGCGTTGCAGTAGGCGTAGAGGAGCTTCGCGCCGTGCCGGATGATGCCGCCGTGCTCCTGGTCGACACCCGGCAGGAAGCCGGGGACGTCCAGCAGCGTGAGGAGCGGGATGTTGAAGGCATCGCACATCTGGACGAAGCGCGCGGCCTTCTCCGAGGCCTCGATGTCGAGCACGCCTGCCAGGGTCTGGGGCTGGTTGGCGACGATACCGACGACCTGGCCGTCGAGGCGGGCGAGTGCGCAGATGATGTTGCGGGCCCAGCGCTCGTGGACTTCGAGGTAGTCGCCGTCGTCGACGATCTCCTCGATGACCTTGGCCATGTCGTACGGCCGGTTGCCGTCGGCCGGCACCAGGTCCAGGAGCACCTCGGAACGCCGGTCGACGGGGTCGTCGGCCAACACCCTCGGCGGAGCCTCCTGGTTGTTCTGCGGCAACAGCGACAGGAGGTAGCGCACCTCCGCGATGCAGGTCTCCTCGTCGTCGTACGCGAAGTGGCAGACACCGGACGTCTCGGCGTGCACGTCCGCGCCGCCCAGGCCGTTCTGCGTGATCTCCTCGCCCGTCACCGCCTTGACCACGTCCGGGCCGGTGATGAACATCTGCGAGGTGTCACGGACCATGAACACGAAGTCCGTCAGCGCCGGGCTGTAGGCCGCGCCACCCGCGCACGGGCCCAGCATTACGGAGATCTGCGGGATCACCCCGGACGCCTTGGTGTTGCGCTGGAAGATGCCGCCGTACCCGGCGAGCGCGGAGACGCCCTCCTGGATACGGGCGCCCGCGCCGTCGTTCAGGGACACCAGCGGAGCCCCTGTGGCGATGGCCATGTCCATGATCTTGTGGATCTTGGTGGCGTGGGCCTCGCCCAGCGCACCGCCGAAGATCCGGAAGTCATGGGCGTAGACGAAGACCGTGCGGCCCTCCACCGTGCCCCAGCCGGTGATCACACCGTCGGTGTACGGCTTCTTCACGTCCATGCCGAAACCGGTTGCCCGGTGCCGACGCAACTGCTCGACCTCCTGGAACGAGCCCGGGTCGAGGAGCAGTTCGATGCGCTCCCGTGCGGTCAGCTTGCCCTTGGCGTGCTGCGCCTCGGTCGCCTTCTCACTCGGTCCGGCCAGTGCCTGCGCACGGATGTCGTCCAGTTCGGCCACTCGCCCGTACATGCCGGTCGGCTCCAGGTCGATCGGTGCCGGGGCGGTTGTCATCGCCATACCAGGTCCCTTCTGGGGCGAAGCCGCTGAAAAGTCCCGCCCCAGGTCCATGTAGATCAGATTAACAAACCGCCCATGCGGTTTCCAGTTCGGGGTGCAACTTTTCTGAACGCCTGTCAGCGCCAGCTGTCGGGCGCCCGGTAGGCCCCCGGTGAACGCCAGCCGCCGGGGCCCTCGCGAGGGGGCTGCTCGGGCTGGTCCTCACCGGCGCCCTGCAACGCGAGAAGGACGACCGCGAGCGCCGCGAGTTCCTCCGCGTCGGCCTGTCCGCGTACGACGCGCAGCATCGGTTTGCCGTTGCCCATGGCCCCCACTTCCCTTCTCAGGCATGTGGACACGGTCGGTGGAACAGCTCAAGAACCGGTCTCGTCCCGCTTGAAGTCCTCTCCGGGACGGCTCCGGGACGGCTCCTGGACGGCTCCTGGACAACTCCGGGGCAGCTGAGGGCAGATGGCCGAAAGCGCGAGGACTCCGCAACCCGGGCGGGCTACGGAGTCCTCTGTTCCGGCAGGTGAGGCTGGTTCACCCCAGCCGCACGGGCAGTTCCCGGTAGCCGTTGATGATGAAGGAGTCGATGGGGGCCAGTTCCCCGGGCTCGACCGCCAGCTCCAGCTGTGGGAAGCGTGCGAAGAGCGCCGGCAGGGCTACCCCGACCTCCACCACGGCCAGCGGTGCGCCCAGGCAGCGGTGCGGCCCATGGCCGAATCCAAAACCGTCGCGGCGGTCTGTGCGCAGTACGTCAAATTCAGCCGCCTCCTGTCCGTAACGGTCGGGATCCAGACCGGCCGCGGCGAACGAGACGAGGATCGGGTCACCCTTCTTGATCAGGACGCCGTCCAGGTCGATGTCCTCCACCGCGAAGCGCATGGGCGAGTAGGCGCCCGGGTTGTGCGTGCGCATCGTCTCGGCCATCACGTCGTCCCAGTCCGCCCGTCCCTCCCGCACGTGCGCGAGCTGTTCGGGGTGGGCCAGCAGCGCTCCGACCGCGTTGGTGATCATCGTGCAGGTCGTTTCCTGCCCACCCGCTATCAGGAGGTTGAGACTGCCGAGGAGTTCTTCCTCGGTGAGGCGGTCGCCCTCGTCCCGCGCCGCTATCAGCGCGGAGGTCAGGTCGTCGCCGGGCCGGGCCCGCTTGCTCACCACGAGCTCGGCCAGCAGCTCGAAGACCTTCATCTGGGCGGCGGCCATCTCCTGCGCGGAGACGGAGGTACTGAACACGGTGTCCATGGCGGTGCAGATCTGGTCGCGGTCGTCCCGCTCGATGCCGAACAGTTCGCAGATCACCCGCATGGGCAGCAGCTTGGCGAACGAGGCCCGCAGATCGACGACTTCGCCCGCGGGGCGGGCCGCCAGATCGTCCAGCAGTTCCTCGGTGATCTCCGCGACCCGGGGCCGCAGCAGTTCGGAACGCCGGGCGGTGAACGCGGCGGCGACCAGGCGCCGCAGCCGGGCGCGCTTCTCTCCGTAAGTGAAGAGCATGTTCTCATTGGCCACCCAGGGATACAGGGGCCAGTCCTCGGTGATCCGTCCGTCGATGAACGCCGGCCAATGCATCCGGGCGTCCTTGGACACCCGGGGATCGACCAGCAGTCGCTTGACCTGCTGTTCACGGACCACAGCCCAGGCACGCACGCCGCCGGGCAGCTCCACCTCTACGGCGGCCCCCCGGGCCCGGAGCATCGCGGCTTCCCCCGCGAGGTCACGCGCCGAGACGTCCAGCCGATAGGGGCAGACAGCAGTTTCCATTGGTGCGCTCCATCCGAATCAGTCGCTTCTGATACGTGCCGAGGGGGTTGCTCCGTACAACCCCCTCGCATCCCCCGCGATGGATCGCTGCGAGGTTGTCGTCAAGCAGTCATGGCGGTTTCCTCGGTTGCGGCTTGACGTTCCTTCATCACTGCCTCGTACACCTTCGCCCCTCGCTCGGGCGAGAAGTCGAGCTGCACGAGGACTCCGGGTACCGCGGCGGCCGTGAGCAGGTAGGTGTACAGGTCGCACACGCGCGCCATCATGTCCGAGCGGTTCTCCATGATGTTCGACAGCATCTGAACACCGGTGAAAGCTCCGACAGACAGCCGTGCGATGGACTCCAGGTCGACGTGCGGGAGCAGTTCCCCGGCCGCCTTCGCCTCGGCGAACAGTGACTTGCTGTAGTCGATCCACAGGCGCATGGGAATCTTCTGGTCCAGCCCTGCCGCGCCCACCGCCGGATCGATGGTGAGACTCACGCTGCCACGGATGATGGGATCACCCGTCTCCTTCTGCAGCAGCATGGTCAGCAACAGCGCCTCGTCCACCGCCTGTTGCAGCTTCAGCGGCGGCACCTGGACCGGCGGGAGCGCTCTGACCTGCTCCGCCAGTACGGCCTGGGCGAGCTCCTCCTTCGATGTGAAGTGGAAGTAGAGCGCACCCTTCGTCACTCCGGCCTCTCTGAGGATCGCGGAGATGGTTG
The DNA here is from genome assembly GCF_045041065.1 of Streptomyces sp. NBC_00028. Classification (NCBI taxonomy): domain Bacteria; kingdom Bacillati; phylum Actinomycetota; class Actinomycetes; order Kitasatosporales; family Streptomycetaceae; genus Streptomyces; species Streptomyces sp. NBC_00028. Next base: position 105,461 of record NZ_CP108294.1, read on the forward strand.
CCGCGTCGTATCCGACGTCGTCGAACACCTTGGCGGCGGCAACCAGGATGGCCTGCCGTGTCCGGATGGCTCGATCCTGCCGCGCCACAACACACCTCCACACCGCTCTGCGGTATCGCTCGGTTCCGCCGGCCCGGAAAAGAGACCGACAGGTTCGATTCTAGTGGCACCACCTCTGGATACGGGACGGTCAGCTTCAGCCTCTTGCCCTGTCAGGCGCTCTGGTGCATCCCCCGAGGGGACAATAAAACCTGCCATCCGGTTTTTCAAGGCCCCTGAAGCCGTAGTTCTGGTCGCTTCCGCCTTGAGCAGCGACGGAGCCGGAGACCTACTTTGCCATGTCCCACCTGGAACGCAGCCGTCCGGATCCCGTAGGTCAAGCGTTGCTAAAGAGCCTTGAGAAAGAAACCGGTGGGTTTGTATTTTGCTAGTCCGGCGCTCCTCTCCCCCCACATCACAAACCCCACATGCGGAGAGGGTTATGACCCTGCTGACCATGCAGAGCCAGGCTTCCAGCTCCACCGGAGCCGCGGAAACCGTCCAGAACCGGGCGGTCATCAGCGAGTTGACGCACCAACTGTTCGACGCACACGAACGTGGCCGACTGCACGGAACCTGGCGGGATCTCATCGGGAACGAGAAGTTCCGATACCGGCCGGGGCTCACCTCGGAAGAACGCATGGCGCTGTCCTACGAGCGGCTGCGGCTCGTCAACGAGACGATCGACAACGCGGCGTCTCTGGCCCGCGATCCGCAACTGCTGGCAAGCCTTCACGAGTGGACGGGGGTGGTGGACGGAGCGCTCGGCACGCTGGCCGGCATCCACTACAACCTGTTCCTGGGCAGCCTGCTGGACCATGACGACAGCGAGAGCCGCCAGTTGACCGAGTTCACCTCGATGCAGCGCACAGGAACGTTCCTGTGCACCGAGCTGGACCACGGCAACGATGCGGCGGCCCTGCAGACCACATGCGAACTGGACCGCACCACCAATGAGTTCGTCCTGCACACCCCCACACCGGGCGCCCGGAAGTTCATGCCCAACACCAGTCTGATCGGCGGCCCCAAGAGCGGAGTCGTGGCGGCACGGCTCCTGGTCGACGGCCAGGACCAAGGCGTCTTTCTCTTCCTGACCCCGCTGACCGACGAGAACGGCCCGCGGCCGGGCATCTCCATACGTCCGCTGCCCGAGCGGCTCGGCAGCCCCGTCGACCACTGCCTCACCAGCTTCGATCAGGTACGGCTGCCCCGCGAGGCCCTGCTGGAAGGAGACCACGGACGCCTCACCGCGGAAGACGGTCTCAGCAGCAGCCTGGGCAATCCGCGCAAGCGTTTCCTCCACTCGATCAAGCGGGTCACCTGGGGCAAGCTCTGCATGAGCGGCGCCGGAGTCGGGGTCTCCCGGGCCGCCCTGACCATCGCCGTGCGGCGCGCGCACCTGCGCACCATCAGCGGTCCGAAGGTCGGTACGCGGGTTCCGCTGGCCGCCCACCGCAGCCACCACAGCCGGCTGCTGAACGGGGTCGCCTCCACGTACGCCATGACCTTCCTGCACCGGGCGGTCCTCGCCCGCTGCGTCGACCACACCGAGGCCGAACGCGAGGAGGTGGAACGGCTCGTCGCCATCGCCAAGGGGTGGATCACCTGGCAGAGCCGCGAGGTCGCCATCGAGTGCCGCGAACGCTGCGGCGCGCCCGGGCTCTTCCCGCTCAACGCCCTCGCCGACATCACCCAGAACCTCGAGGGCGCCATCACCGCGGAGGGCGACAACCTGGTCGTCTGGGCCAAGGCCGCCGCGGAGATGGTCTTCGGGCACCAGGCCGACCAGGTGTCCTCACCGACCGTGCCCCTGGAGCTGCAACCGCTTACCGAACTGACTTTCCTACGCGGGCTGTTGGCCAGGGTGGAACACCTGTGGCAGGTCCGGGCCCGGGCGGCGCTGCGCGGAGGCCCCTCGGGCAATCCGCTGGCCCGCTGGAACGTGGCCTCCAGCGCGGGCATCGAGATGGTCCGCGCCCACGCCCGGCTACAGGCCGCGGACGCGTTCCTCGCCGCGATCGAGCGCACCGAGGAGCCGGAGGCACGTGCGCTGCTGGAGGACCTGTGCCGGCTCTTCCTCCTCCAGGAGCTCACCCCCCACACCGGCGACCTGCTGGCCGAGGGCTACCTGGCTCCCGCCCACGTGCATGAACTGCCGCTCGCCGTCGACCTGCTCATGGAGCGCCTCGCGCCCCAACTGCCGGTACTCGTGGAGGCGTTCGACCTGCCGGAGGAGTTCCTGTCACGCATCCCGCTGGCCAACGGTGGTTCGCTGACGCTGGACGAGTTCCTGCCCCCCGAGGCAGAGACGCCGACCCCGCCCCTGGACCTCTCCGCCTGCCTGCCCAGGCAGCGGCAATCGCCCGGGGCGGCCGACAGGAAGCTCGCGTTGCTGACGTAGGACGCGGATGAACCCGTGCGTGTGTGGTGTGGCCGCCTTCTCTGCGGAGGGGCGGCCATGCCGCGTTGCCGTGACGGGGATGGCGGCGGCGTGATTCTCCACCGCCTTGAGAGACCCGCGAACTGCCTTGAGAGACCGGCGGACTGCCTTGAGGGGCCCGCGCCGCGTGCGCGGGCCCCTCAAGATGGCGTCCGGGCCGGATCCGGCCCCGTTGCTCAGAGGCTGCGGGCGGTGATGTCGCCCTGGGAGGTGGTGGCCCGGATGGTGAGTTCGGGGGTGCCGTCGTTCTTGAGGGTGTTGTTGATCCGGCCGTAGCCGCTGTCCGCGTCGAGGGTGGCGGAGACTCCGGTGGCGGCGGAGACCGAGATGTCGCCGGACTGGGTGCGGAGCACCACCTCGCCGCGGACGGCCTCCGCGATGCGGATGTCGCCCCTCGCTGTGCTGATCTCCGCGGGGCCGCCCAGTCGGCGGACCTCGACGTCACCGTCGGTCGCGGTGAGCCGGACGCTCGCGGCCTCGTCGATGCTGATCCGGCGGTAGGCACCCTCGAAGAGCAGGTCGCCGAGGCGGCCGGCGCTCTCCAGTTCGGCGCTCGCGGTCCTGGCCTCGACACGGGAGCCGGTGGGCAGTTGGACCGTGATCTGCACGGATCCCGAGCCCCTCAGCTGGCTCTTGGGCTCGGCGGTGCGGATCCGCAGGACGCCATCGGCGTACTCGACCGAGGTCCGTTCGGCGGTCTGCACGTCACTGTTCTTGGTGGAGTCGGCGGGCAGGACCTCGACGGCGGTGTCGACGCGGTCGGCGGCGACGAAGCGGACGCGTCCGGCGGGGATGTCGAGGACGGCGGAGATCGGAGCCGGGGTGTCGAAGGTCTGCATGGTGTTCTCCTGTGTTCGCTGCTCGTTTCTGATGACAGAAACGCTACGTTGCTTTCCATGTCTCGGCAACATACTTGTTGCGTAAGTCCCGCATAATTGCAGGCAGAAGGCGAGAAACTGTTGCAACCGACTTGGAAGTAACGCAACATCTGCAAGCTCGATCATTGCAATGGATGAGAAGTGAACGCTATAGTCGGCGTGCACGCGGACATCGTCACGAGGGACCAGCGAGGAGATCGCCATGCCGGGAGGCAGACTCACCCAGCAGGAACGCCAGCAGATCGCGCTGGGGCTGGCCGACAGCCTCCCCTACGCCGAGATCGCCCGCCGTCTCGATCGCCCGACCTCGACGGTCACCCGTGAGGTCATGCGTAACGGCGGCCCCACCTCCTACCGCGCCGACCTGGCCCACCGCGCCACCGAACGCCGCGCCCATCGACGTCGTACGACCACTGCCGCACGCGGCGCGGGAGCCGCCCCCCAGCGCGACGGACGCGACGCGGAGGCCGTGGCCGAGTACGAGGAGACGTTCACCACCGTGCTCATGGCTTCGGGTCTGCCCAAGATGACGGCCCGGGTGCTGACGTGTCTGTTCACCACCGACGCGGGGAGCCTCAGCGCGTCCCAGCTCGCCCAGCGCCTCCAGGTCAGCCCGGCGTCCATCTCCAAGGCGATCACGTTCCTGGAGAGCCAGAGCCTGGTCCGCCGGGAACGCGACGAACGCCGACGCGACCGCTACATCGTCGACGGCGAGCTCTTCTACCAGGCGACCATCGCCAGCGCACGGGCCAACGACCAGCTGGTCGCGACCGCCCGCCAGGGCGTCGCCATCCTCGGCCCCGACACCCCGGCCGCGAACCGCCTCGAGAACGTCGCCCGCTTCCTGGACTTCATCAGCGAGAGCATCGTGCGCGCGGCCGAGCAGGCCCGTGAAGTCCTGCACACCGCACCGGAGACGGCCTCCGGCGACACCGCTGAGCCGGGGCAGGACGAGGGATAGTCACCGCCTCGCGGGCTCGCCGTCAGGGCTGGAGCTGTGCCACGTCCGACGACAGCGGGCCGCCCTCGGAGCGCTCGGTCTTGCGGCCCTTGCTGCCCGGCGCCAGGGTGCGCGGGTCTATGGCCTCAGCGGGCGCGCCCGTCGTGTACAGGCCCTCGGGGGCGGTGTCCCGGTCGTGCGGCAGCAGCCAGAAGACCCGGCGGCGGAACGTGCCCGAGGAACGGGAGGGTTTGGCGCGGGTGCCGAGCACCGCGTACCCGACCATGCGGCCGTCGCGGTGGTAGGGGGGCTTGCCGCGGCGCGTCGGCAGCCGGTCCAGGCTCTGGCGCACGTAGTCGAGCGTGCTGATGTCCTCGAGCCAGACCAGGTCGTCCTCGTGGACGAGCTCGTCCTCGGTGATGAGGGCGCTCATGCTGTCTCCTCGTCGGCGACAAGTCCGATGCCCGGGTAGTACTTACGCTGGTTGGACAGAATCATCTCCTTGGGCGATTCCAGTCCCACCACCTCACGGACCCGCGCCGCGAAGGCCCGGGACGAGAGCGCCGGAGCGCCCTCATTGTGACACCAGCTCTTATATACCGCGTAGAGCTGTGCCTGTTCGGCCCTCAACTCCGGGGCGAGTCGGCAGGATTCCGACAGGAAGCGTCCCGTGTGGTCCTCGGTCTCCGCGTACGCCGTCGTGGCGATCCGTACCCGCTCGGGGCCGTTGAGGTCCTTCTGGCCGCCCAGGTAGCGACGGGCGCCCAGGATCAGCCAGTTGAGGATGCCGGGGCCCTCTTCGGTGACCAGGATGTCCGCGAGGTTGTCGACCTTCCGGTCGTCCGGGACGACCCGTTCGAACGGGATCAGCCGCATACGGCGCCAGAACGCGAAGCCGCCGGTGCCCACTTCGGGCCGGTGGTTGCCCAGCAGCCAGAGTTTGTGGGTGGGCTGGAAGCTGAAGAAGTCCTGGCGCATCCGGCGGGCCTTGATCCGGTCGCCGCCGGTCAGGAGTTTGACCCGCGCCTCGTCGAAGCGGTCGCCCGGTTTGACCTCGCTGCACACGATGACGCGCCGGCCGTGCAGTTCGGCCAGGTCGGTGGGGTGTCCCTCGTAGGGGCGGGCCATCAGGAAGCCGGGCGGTGCAGCATCGGCGTAGTCCCCGACGAGCTTGATCAGCACGTCGAGGAGCACGGACTTGCCGTTCTTGCCGGAGCCGAACAGGAACGGCATGACCTGTCCGCCGACGTCGCCGGTGATGGAGTAGCCCAGCAGCAGATGCAGGAAGTCGATCATCTCCGCGCCGTCGGGGCCCTCGCCGAAGGTGTCGGTGAGGAAACGGTCCCAGCGCGGGGTGGGCATGGCCTGGGGCGCCGCGGTGGTGGAGCGGGAGTGGAAGTCCTTGTCGGGGTCGGGGGTTCGGATCAGCCCGGTGCGCAGGTCGACGACTCCGGCCGGGGTGCACAGCGCGTACGGGTCGGCGTCGAGGCGGGCCGCGTTGAGGACCATGCCGGGCGCGGACTTGGCCTGCGCGAGCATCGCGTTCATGCCGCTGGTGCTCAGGGCGCGGCGCCGGTGCTGCTGGAGGGCCAGGGAGGTGTACACGCCGCGCGGGTCGTTGCTCGCGAGGGACTCGGCGAGGTCGCCGGCGGCCCACATCACGGTGTCGTCCTCGTCCATCTGCCAGCGGGTGCTGTCCCAGCGGAACCAGCCGAGCCCGGGGACGTGCCGGTAGTCGTTGGAGTAGAGCCGGACGAACAGTTTGGCGTTGCCCCGGTCGCTGAGGGTGTCGGGCAGCAGCCCGTCGGCGGTGGCCTCCGCCTGCACGGGGTCGGCCTCGTCGGGGCAGGGGACGGGCGCGGGCGGGCGCTGGGCGAGGATCTGCGCGGCGACGGCCTGGGCGTCGAAGAGGGCGTCTTCCTGGCGGGACGTCATGCGCGACCTCCCGGCAGCAGCGGGCGGGTGCGGCCGGCGCTGAGGCCGCTGCGGATGATGGCCGTGTAGCGGCGTTCCTGGCCCGGCCTGGCGTGCTCGGCGGCCTCCCTGAGGGCGTGCTCGGCCTCGTCCGCGGCGAGCTGTCCTCCGGCCACCAGACCGCCCGCGGTGAAGGCGGCCCGGTTCAACTTCTCCGAGAACGCGGCTCCTTCGGTCACGGCGGCACAGGCGGCCACCTCCGCGAGCAGCGCGGCCAGGACGCGGCCGGCGGCCCCCTGGGCGCCTCCGGCGGCGAGGACGGCCTGCCGGGCCCGTGGCGGCACCGGCCGGGGCGCGGGGACGTACGCGGGCGGCAGGTGCCCGGTGCGCTCCAGCTCGCGGGCCAGCCAGTCGGGCAGCGGTGCGGGCTCCCGGGCGGGGCCCACAGGCTCGTACAGCCCGGCGTCCGTCACGGTGCCGGGGGCGATGATGTAGCCGCCGTGCGCTCGTACGTCGACCTGCCAGGCCAGCGCGCGGGCGCCGGAGCCGGTGGAGCACTGCCAGCGGTGCCCGCTGTGCGCCCGGTACCAGACGTGCAGGCCGCCGGAGGGGGTCCTGACGCGCAGGGTGGTCTCGTCGTCGGCGGGGCTGGTGACGCCGCGCAGGGCGGCGAGCACGCCGAGGGTGTGGAAGCCGTTGGCCAGCCCGGTCAGGTCGATGCTGTCGGAGATCGCGATGCCCGGCAGCAGGCGGTCCCGGTCCGGGAGTTGGCGTTCGTGCGCGTCGATGTCGACGACCAGCAGGCCCGCGGGCCCGCAGGAGATGCCCACGCCGAAGCCCGGGTTGGCGCCCCACCACTGCTCGATACGGGCGAAGTCCAGCGTGGCGGCGTGGAATCCGTGGCACCAGCGGCCCGCGGCAGGGCAGCCGCAGCCCTTGTGGTGATGGCCGGGCCGCCGGCAGTCCTCGCAGTTGCCCGCGGGGGTCTTGCGCCCCGGGGCGAGGGGATGAACGGGCCATCCCCGGCTGGCACACCACCGAGCTGTCACCAATGGGCCCGCGACTGGGGCGGACAGAGATGAGTAGCTACGTGAGTTGTGCAGCTCAGAGGCCATGCGCACCCCCCACCAGCGACCGAAGCGACTGAGCGACCGGAACAGCCTAGCGAAGCAAGTGGGAACCGAGAGTCCCCTGTGGAAAACAAAGATTCGATTCGCTCCGGGGGCCTCAGCGACTGAGCGACTGAAGCGCAGCGACTGAACGTCTTCGGTAGCTACTCAGTCGCTTTCAGAAAACCGCAGGTCAGAGGTAGTGGAGAGACCAAAACAGCGACTGAAGCGACTCAGCGACTGAATATATGACGCGCACACGCGCACACGCACGCACGCGCCAATGTCTTCATATACCTGGTCGCTGAGTCGCTTCAGTCGCTGTTTTCCTGAACAGAACCCATCTGACCTGGCATTTCTTCACAGCGACTGAAGAGCTACCGAAGCGCCTTGGGTAGCTGGTCTTCAGTCGCTGGTCGCTTTTCGGGCCGATCGAGGGTCAGCGACCGAAGCAGCCGCCATCTGCGGGCCCAGCTACCGAAGCGACTCAAGCGACTCTGGATCTGACCTGAAGGAGACCGGAGCCGCGCCGTCCGAAAAGCACCGGTGCGGGCTTCCCCTCCCCGCCCTATCTCCGACTTTCAATCGCTTCAGTCGCTGTGACCCACCGAAAACGCCCTGACCTGGGCCTCTTTGACAGCGACCGACAGCGACCCAGCAGAACCCGAGCTCCGCCAGACCGGGCCCGGGCCACACGGCAACACCGCCACCCCGTACGGCGAACTTCACTCCCTCCTGGCCCATACTGATCTCCTGCAAGAGACACCGGGGTGTGGGAAGGAGCCGAAATGCCGGAGCGCACTCATCAGTTCGGCGTGTACGGCGCCCGCGGCATCAAGGGCCACGAGGCCGTAGCCCGCCGCCTGGATGCCCTCGCCGGGTACATCGCCACCCCCGTCACCGCCCGCCGCGGTCTGCTGGCCCGCCTGCACTACCTCACCCGCACCGACCACGCCCGGGCCGCCGCGCGTGCCGCGGGACTGACGGTCACCGACCGCACCCTGAAGGCGTGGCTGGACGGCAGGCGCAGCCCCTCCAAGAAGAACCTCGACCGCATCGAGCAGGCCTACCGCACCGTCCGCCGCCACAACATCGCCCGCTACCTCCTGGCCCGCCTCAACCGCGAGGGCCGTGGCACCCGCGTCGAGATCCACCCCCTCAACCAGTCGCAGGTCCCCCGCCCCCGCCAGCGCATGGTGGAGTTCCGCACGCTCAACATCCGCCACTGGGACCGCATCGTCGAAGCCTGGGCCACCGACAACCTCCAGGCCCTCGACGACGCCTGGGTCGACCAGATCGTGGATCTGGGCTCGCAGTGGGGGCAGTACGAGTACGTCACCAACATCGGGTTCGCGGCCTGAGCGGCCTGGGCCATCTGCCCCGCCCTACCACTCACTCATGATGAGGTACGTGTGCGATCGATACACATACCCTCGGCCGGGAGATACATTGCACACTTCAGGTGTCCAGGTTTCTCAGCGGTGGGCGGAGCATGAGTGCGCAGCAGGAGTACAGAGGCCGGCGACTGGGGCTGACGAGCCTCACGGTCGCGGCGAGCGGTCTGCTCGCCCTGCTGATCGGGGTGGCGTTCGCGGTGCTGCTGTGGGCGATCTCCGACGCGAACAGTTCCATCTCGGCCCGCCGTGCCTCCCGTACCGCCCTGGTCGAGGTCGGCGCGATGGAGCAGCTGCTCCTCGATCTCGAGACCGGGCAGCGGGGCTTCGTGATCACGAAGCAGGAAACGTTTCTCCAGCCGTGGCGTGAGGCACGTGCCGCGCTGCCCGCGGAAGCCCGGCGTTTCACCGGGAGCGCCACCTCCGCGGCCCAGCGGCGCACCGCCGAGCAGATCACCCGGGGCGTCCAGTCGTTCCTGAACGACTACTCGGTACCGCTGGTCGAGATGGTCCGGCGCGACGATCCGGCAGCCTCCTCGCTGAAGACGACCGCCGAGGGCAAGAAGCGCGTCGACACCTTGCGGGCCCAGTTCGACCGGTACATGGCGGACGAACGCGCGCAGCTCGCGCAGCGCACGGACGCCGCGGGGACGAACAGCCGGCAGGCGGTGCTGGCGGCGGCGATCGGGCTTGCCGCGTCGACCGCGCTGGTGGCCGTCTTCACGATCCTCCAGCACCGTGCGGTGGTACGGCCGGTGCGCGGCGCCGCAACCGCGGCGGAGGAACTCGCGGGCGGTGATCTGAGCATGCGGATTCCGCCGAGCAGGGTGGCGGAGATCGGGGCACTGGGCACCTCCTTCAACAGCATGGCCGCCTCCCTCCAGGACACCCGGCGCCGGATCATGGAAAACACCGAGGCCGTGCACCGGCGTACCGCCCGGGACCTGCACGACGGGGCGCAGCAGCGCCTGGTCAGCCTGATGATCGGGCTGCGGCTCGCACGCGAGATGCTCCCCGAGACGGAGGCGGCAACGGCGGACCTGCTGGACCAGTCCATCGACAACGCGCAGACGGCGATCAACGAGTTGCGTGAACTCGCTTCCGGGATCTACCCGCTGGTGCTGACGGTGAAGGGGCTGGTGGCGGCCGTGCAGGACCTGGCGTCCCGGTGCCCGGTACCGACGGTCGTGGAGAGCAGGGACGAGCGGCGGATCTCCTCCACCGTCGAGTCCAACGCGTACTTCGTGGTGGCCGAAGCGGTGACCAACGCCGTCAAGCATGCCGAGGCGTCCCGCATCGACGTGTCCGTCGAGTTCGGGGACGTCCTGCGGATCAAGGTCGCCGACGACGGTGTGGGCGGCGTGGGCAAGGCCAGCGCGGGCAGTGGGATCACCGGGCTGACCGACCGGGTGGCGGCGTTCGACGGAAAGCTGGCCATCGACTCGCCGGCCGGGGGCGGCACCACGGTCCTGATCCAGATCCCGATCCGGGACTGACCTGGCCTTGTCAGGGCCCTTGGGTCGGCCCGAGGGGGATGTTCGCGGTGAGTGTGGTTCCGGTGTCGGGTGTGTGTCGCGTGGTCAGGGTGCCGTCGAGGCTTGTGGCGCGTTCGGTGAGGGCGGCCAGTGTCGCGAGGTCGGTGGCTGTCGCGGGTTGCGTCCCGTCGTCCGCCACGGTGATCACCAGTTCGGGGCCGTGGTTCGCGGTGACTTGGACGTGGTGGGCGTCGGCGTGGTCCAGGGCGCGTGCGACTGCTTCGGCGACGAGGAGGTATCCGTGTGTCTCGATCAGCTGGGGCAGTCGTCCGGTCAGGGTGCCGGTGACGGTCACTTGTCCGGGGTGGCGGCGGGCGAGAGCGGCGAGGGCCGCGGGAAGCCCGCCTGCGCGCAGGGCACCGGGACACAGGGCGTCGGTGACCTCCCGGACGCCCGCCAGGGCCTCCTCGGTGTCGCGTACCGCACCGTGCAGCAGCTCCGCCCCCGGGGACGACGTCGCGCCCAGTTCCTGCCGGGCCATGTTCAGCCCGAGCAGGGCTCTGACCAGGCGTTCCTGGACGTCGTACTGGAGGGTCCCGGCGTACTGGCGCTCTCGTGCGGCCTGCCGGTGGGCGAGGAGCCGGAGCGGTGCGCCAGGGGGCTGGGGCGCGCGGTCGCCGGGAGTCCGTTCGTCGAGTGGCTGGAAGAGGTACAGGGTCAGGGTCGCGTCGCCGGACGCCGGGGGCAGGGGCAGCCGGGTCCATTCCACCGGCAGGAGGGTGCCGTCGGCCCGGGTGAGTGCGCCCTCGCCACGGCTGGCGTGGTCCGGGGCGGGCCCGGGGCGGCCGTCGTAACCCAGCAGTTCAGACGGGTCGCCGTGTCCCAGCGCTTCGGCCGCCGCCGGGTTCGCGTACCGCACGGTGTGCGTGGCGTCCACGGCCCAGACAGGCTGTCGTACGACGTCAAAGACGCTTCCCCAATCGCCGGCGATCGACGTCATCGCGCATGTCCTTCCCCCCGGTCCGGCGGCTCGCCCGCCGCACTCACCGCTGGGACGACTCTGGCAGGCGATTCTCGGCCACGCATACGTCATTTGACTCGGCTGCTGGAGTCGCTGCTCCAGCGCCCTCACACCGTCGGGGGCACGACGGGTGTGAACAGGCCGCGAAGGTCGGCGTCGAAGAGTCTGTCCTTGGCGACGAAGGACTCGATGCCCGCGCGCTGGAGTTCCTCGGGTGACCAGAACGACTGGTCGGTGGAGGTCAGCACGATCCGCGGCCGGTCGCTCTGCGGTGTCTCCTGTGCCAGCCGGCGTGCCACGGTCAGTCCGTCGGTGTCGGGCAGGTGCAGATCGAGCAGCAGTCCGTCGGGACGGTGCGTCCGCACCGCGGCCAGCGCCGAGGCGCCGTCCTGGGACTCCGCCACGACATGCAGGCCACGTGCCGTCAGCAGCGTCGTGGCGATGCGGCGGAACCCAGGGTCGTCGTCGACGACGACGATGTTGATGGACATGCCTTCAGCATGCCGAACCCCCTCACCACCGGACCATAGGGGGAGCCCTACGCTTTGTGTAATGCACAGGCAAGGTCGGTGCCACGCTCGCGGCGACCGTGGGGGAAACCCCACCCGGGGCGGCGGCAGACGTCGGGCGCGGTGGCCGACGGGATCGGGGTGTGGCTCGCGGTGATCTGCGGCTCGCTGGTGAGCCAGCACGGTCCCGCCGCCCCAGGAGCGTTCGACGCCGACGCGCTGCGCGCCGCCGCCCTGAGGGCCGTGAAGCATCAGGACGCGGCGTCCTTCCAGCGGCTGTTCGCCCCCGGCACGGCCGGCTCCGGCTAGGGCCTGTCCGGCGGATCAAGTCGGAGGAAAGCCGCGGCGCGTCTGCGGCATGATCCGCCGGACAGGCCCTAGGCGCAGGGGTACTTCGCCGAGCTCTTCGCCGTCCCCGCCGACGGTGTCCGTCTGGAGCTGGAGCGCCGCGACGACCTGCGGTTTCTCGTACTGCGCGGCCACCAGGCCGACGGTGGGGCCCTGTGCGGCGCCTGGGTCGTCCAGCGCTCCGGCGGTCGCAGCGTCCTCAGCGCCGTACCGCCGACCGTCGATCCGTGCGGCGCCGGGCCCGCGAGGGCGGGAGACGTCACGACGCGGGCCGACAGGACGCCTGATGAGGACCGGCGTCCGTCCTGCCCGGCCGGGCACCGGCGCGCCCGCTGCGGAGAGCGCCGGTGATGTGTGGCGAGCGAGCCGGTGTCGGGCGCTAGGCCCCCGGTTCGGGGACCTGACGTCCAGCGGGTGTCTGGGCGTCGGACGCTGCCGGAGCCGGCGTGTCGGGCAGCGGCGGAGTCGGTGCGTCCGATGCGGTCCTGGCCTGTGCTGCCGCCTGGGTCAGGGCGCTGGAGGCGCGCAGCGGGACCTCCTTGATGAAGAGGGTCACCAGGAAGGAGATCAGGGCGATCGGGGCGACGTACATGAAGATGTCGCCGATGGCGTGGCCGTAGGCGCCCTCCAGCCAGGTGCGGACCGGGGTGGGGAGGAGGGCGAGGTCGGGCAGTTGGCCGCCGCCGGAGGTCTGCGCGGCGGTCGCCCGGTCCTGCGGGGCGAGTTGGGTGATGGTCTCGCGGGCGTAGTGGGCGATGCGGGTGGTGAGGACCGAGCCGAGCACCGAGACGCCGACCGCGCCGCCGAGGGAGCGGAAGAAGGTCACCGTGGAGGAGGCGGCGCCCAGGTCGTGCGGGGACACCTGGTTCTGGGTGCACAGCACGAGGTTCTGGAGGGTCATGCCGACGCCGAGGCCCATCAGTGCCATGCACAGCGCGATGAACAGGTACGAGGTGTCGTGGCGGAGCATGCCCAGCAGCGTGAGGCCGGCCGTCAGCAGTACGCCGCCCGCGAGCAGCCAGCCCTTCCACTTTCCGGTGCGGGTGATGATCCGGCCGGAGACCGTGGAGGCGATGAACAGGCCGGCGATGAACGGGATCGTCATGAGGCCGGACCTGGTCGGGGAGTCGCCGCGGGCGAGTTGGAAGTACTGGCTGAAGAACACGGTGCCCGCGAAGAGGGCGACGCCGGAGAACAGCGAGGCGAGCGAGGCGAGGGTGATGGTGCGGTTGCGGAACAGGCGCAGCGGGATGATCGGCTCGCTCGCCTTCGTCTCGACGTAGAGGAAGACAAGGCCGAGCACGAGCGAGGCGCCGACCAGCGTGCAGGTCTGCCAGGACAGCCAGGCGTACTTGTCGTCGGCGAAGGTGACCCAGATCAGCAGGGTGCAGACGGCCGCCGTGACGAAGAACGCGCCGGTCCAGTCGACCTTGGCCCGGCGCTTGGTCACCGGAAGGTTCAGTGTCCGCTGGAGCACGACCAGGGCGACGATCGCGAAGGGGATGCCGACGAACAGGCACCACCGCCAACCGAGCCAGCTGGTGTCGGTGATGACGCCGCCGAGGAGCGGGCCGCCGACGGTGGCGACGGCGAAGGTCGCGCCGAGATAGCCGGAGTAGCGGCCGCGCTGCCGCGGGGCGATCATCGCCGCCAGCACGACCTGGGAGAGCGCGGACAGTCCGCCGCCGCCCAGGCCCTGGATGACCCGTGCGGTGATCAGTGCGGCGGGGTTCGGCGCGAGACCGGCGACGAGCGACCCTACGGCGTAGATGACGAGCGCCGACTGGACCAGGATCTTCTTGCTGAACTGGTCCGCGAGTTTGCCCCACAGGGGTGTGGAGGCGGTGACCGCCAGCAGGGACGAGGTGACGACCCAGGTGTAGGCGCTCTGGCCGCCGCCGAGGTCGCCGATGATTTTGGGCAGCGCGTTGGTGACGACGGTCGAGGACAGGATGGCGGCGAACAGGCCGAGCAGCAGCCCCGACAGGGCCCGCATGATCTGCGGATGGGTCATCGGTACGGCGTCGTCCGCCACCTGTTTCCGGTCGGCCGGTGCGCCGGCTCTGGGGGTGGTTGTCATGGGGTTTCTCGTCCTTAACAGGTGACTGCGGGGATACGGGTGGGGGTGTCTATACGGGTGGGGGTGTCGTCGAAGCTCGCCCGGAGCCGGGACAGCAGTGACGTCAGCCTGCGTATGTCCTCGTCGCTCCAGTCGCTCAGCCGCAGGGCGAGCAACTCGGCGGCGCGGTCGGACAGTTCGGCCAGCCGGTCGCGGCCCTCGGGGGTCAGGCGCAGGATGCGCGAGCGCCGGTCGGCGGGGTCGGGGCTGCGGTCGATCCAGCCCCGCTCGGCCAGGTCAGCCACGTGGCGGCTGGTGACCGACATGTCGACGCCGAGCAGTTCGGCGAGCCTGCCGATGCGCAGGTCGCCGTCGCGGTCGAGCAGGGCCAGCACCACAGCGGTTCCGCTGGAGCAGCCGCCGGGCAGGTTTCGGTCCAACTGACGTCGTACGGCACCCACGGCGCTCAGCTGGCGTGTCAGCTCCTCGTACTGGGCTCTCTCACCCACATGTGTCTCCCGTTGCTTCTGCTGTTTCATTGCTTGAGGCAACCGTTTCGTCGGGGTTGCCCGGTCCTTGGACCGGGGTTCGTCAGCGCAGGATGCGGCGGGCCACGTTGGTGGTCACCAGGTCGAGCAGTTCCTCGCCGCGGCCGGAGAGGACGGTGCGGATCGCGTAGAGGGTGAAGCCCTTGGCCTGCTCCACCGAGACCGCGGGCGGCACGGACAGCTCCTGGCGTGCCGTCATGACCTCGACCAGCGCCGGGCCCTCGTGGGCGAAGGCCTCCTTCAGCGCGCCCTCCAGGTCGCCGGGCCGCTCGACCCGGCGGGCCCACAGTCCGATCGCGGCGGCGACCTCGGCGAGCTGCGGATTGTCCAGTTCGGTCGCGTAGTTGACGATGCCGGCGGCCTTCATCTCCAGCTCGACGAAATTGAGCGACCCGTTGTTGAAGACGACGATCTTCGCCGGCAGCCGGTTCTGCCGCAGCGTGAACAGCTCGCCGAGCAGCATGGTGAGCCCGCCGTCGCCGGACAGCGAGACGACCTGACGGCCCGGGTACGCCGCCTGCGCGCCGACCGCGTGCGGCAGGGCGTTGGCCATCGTGCCGTGGTTGAAGGAGCCGATCAGCCGTCGCCGGCCGTTGAAGGTCAGATAGCGGGCCGCCCACACCACCGGGGAGCCGACGTCGACGGTGAACACCACGTCCTCGTCCGCGAGCCGGTCGATGGTCCGGGCCACGAACTGCGGGTGGATCGGGGTGCGTTCGCGGTCGTTGACGGCGAGCGCGTCCAGGGACCTGCGGGTGCGGGCGTAGTGGGCGCGGGCCTGGTCGAGGTGGTCGCGGGCGGGCCCCGCGGTCTTGACGGACAGCAGGGGCAGCAGAGCGGGCAGGGTGTCCCGGACGCTGCCGACCAGGGGCAGGTCGACGTGGGTGCGGCGGCCGATCTGCTCGCCGCGCAGGTCGAGCTGGATCACCTTGGCGCCCTGCGGATAGAACTGCCGGTAGGGGAAGTCGGTCCCCAGCATGAGCAGGGTGTCGGCCTCCTCGATCGCCTTGTAGCCGGAGGCGAAGCCGAGCAGGCCGGTCATGCCGACGTCGTACGGGTTGTCGTACTCGACGTACTCCTTGCCGCGCAGGGCGTGCACGACCGGGGCCTTGAGGGTCTGCGCGAGCCGGACCAGGTCGTCGTGCGCGCCGGCCGCTCCGGCGCCCGCGAGGATGGTGACCCGCTGGGCGGCGTTGAGGAGTTCGGCGGCCTCGGCGAGTGTCTCGTCGTCGGGGCGGACGACGGTCCGGGCCGGGCGTACGACGGTGGGGGCGAGGTCCCGGCCGGTCTTGGCGAGGAAGTTCTCGCCGGGCACGACCACGACCGCAACTCCCCGGCGTTCCACGGCCGCACGCATCGCCGTCTCCAGGATGCGCGGCCCGTTCTCGGGGCTGGTGACGACCTCGGCATAGACGCTGCAGTCGGCGAACAGCTCCTGCGGGCGGGTCTCCTGGAAGTAGCCGGAGCCGATCTCGCTGCCGGGGATCTGGGCGGCGATGGCGAGGACCGGCACCCGGCTGCGCTGGGCGTCGAAGAGGCCGTTGATGAGGTGCAGGTTGCCCGGGCCGCAGCTGCCGACGCAGACGCCGAGCTCTCCGGTCAGCCCGGCCTCGGCCGTCGCCGCGAGCGCGGCGCTCTCCTCGTGCCGCACATGGACCCAGTCGACGTCGTCGTCCCGGCGTATGGCGTCCGTCAGGCCGTTGAGCGAGTCGCCGGGCAGTCCGTACAGGCGCCGCACGCCGGAGGCCTTGAGCGAGGCGATGACATGGTCGGCGAAGGTGGGCATGCGGGGTGCCTTTCGTCGGGTGTGAGTGTGTTCCCGATCAGTGTTCGGGAACGTGCATTGCGCACACATCCGTCGAATGACTGCGTGGGCGGGGTGTGGGTGGCGAGGGTTGCTGGGTCGTCCGACTGCCGGAATTGCCGGATTCACACCGGAAGCCCGCACCCTTTCACACAGGGGGCGGGCTCCTTGACGGCTACGGGGTCTAGAGCCCCAGGTCGAGGGCGAGGCAGGAGAAGGTGCGGTACGCGGCGGTCTCGCCGGGCGAGGGGTTGGCCCCGCCATGCGGCGCGGACTGCACCTCTTCCGTCATGTCCTCGTACCGGATGCGCTCGGGCAGCTTGCCGAAGCGTGCGTGCCGGACCGCCGCGGCGGTGTCCATGGTGGCTTCCTGGCTCATGGCCAGCCTCCACTTCGTCGATCGTGAACGGGCCCGTCGGCCGGGACCACTGTCAGCTTGCGCCCGCAGTGCGTCACCTGTCAAGCCGGTGACGAAATGAGGACGTGAACCTCCGACGGCTTCTCCGACGAGACGGCCTGGCAGGCACTTCTTACGGCGGTGAACACCCCGACCGAGGACGGCTTCGTCGCCTACGTCCACGTCGTCGACGACCACGCTTACCGCGACCTGACCGCCGAGCAGCTCGTCTCGCTCGCCGCCGCCGTCGACCAGGAGCTGCTGTTCGTTGCGGACACCAGGCCCGTGACGGAGGCGGAGATGCCGCTGCTGGCCGGCCTGTCGGCGGGCGCGGACGACGAGGAACCCGCACAGGGCCACGAGGAACTCCGGGTCACGGCAGCGCACCTGGCGGCCGTCGAGAACAACCTCTCTATGGCCACCATGGCCTGGGAGGAGTTCGTGGACGCCGCCGGGAAGGACGGCGTCTTCCGCGGATTCTGACTCACCCCAGGCGGTAGCGCACCGGCAGCGACAGCACGCCCCGCACCATGCCGGCCGGGAACCAGTCCAGCGACTGGGCGGGCACCGCCAGTTCCAGGTGCGGCACGCGGGTGAGCAGCGTGTGCAGGGCGACGCGGGCCTCCAGGCGGGCCAGCGGGGCGCCCAGGCAGTGGTGGATGCCGTGGCCGAAGGCGAGATGGCGGGCGACGGGACGGGTGATGTCGAGCGCGTCGGCGTCACCGCCGCCGGGTAGCGGGGCGGCACGGTTCGCGGACGCGAGCGCCACCGCGACGATGCCGCCGCGGGGAATGTGCACCCCGCCGAGCTCCAGGTCCTGCGCCGCGTACCGGTTCGTGGTGCGCTCGACGGAGGTGTCGTAGCGCAGGAACTCCTCGATCGCGTCGGGCAGCAGACCCGGGTCGTCACGGAGCAGCCGCAGCTGGTCGGGGTGTCGGAGCAGGGCCAGCACGGAGTTGCCCAGCAGGTTGACGGTGGTCTCGTGGCCGGCGATGACGAGCAGGGCCGCCGTACCGGCCAGTTCCTCCTCGGAGAGGCGACCGTCGTCCTGGTCGCGGACGGCGACGAGCGCCGACAGCAGATCGTCGCCGGGGGCGCGGCGCTTGTCCTCGACGAGTTGGCGCAGGAAGCCGTGCAGGCTCGCCACCGCGGTGGCGTACTCGGGGTGGCCCACCTGGAAGGCGAGCGCCGTCCACCGGCGGAAGTCCTGCCGGTCGGCCTCCGGGATGCCGAGCAGTTCGGCGATCACCGTGACCGGCAGCGGCGCCGTGAAGGACGGTACGAGGTCCAGCTCACCGGAGGGCGGCATGGCGTCGATGAGCTCGTTCGCGATCTGGGTGATGCGCGGTTCCATCGCCGCGGACCGCTTGGGCGAGAAGACGCCGGACACCAGTCGGCGCAGCCGGGTGTGCTCGGGCGGGTCCGCCTCCAGCATCTGCCCGCCGAACCCGGTACCGCGCTTGTGCCCGAGGAACCCCACCGCCTCCAGCATCGCCACGGCCGGCTCCGGGTCCTTCAGCAACGCCGGATGGGTCAGCGCCTCACGGGCGAGGTCGTAGTCGACGACGATCCAACCGGTCAGGCCGGGGAAGAACTGCGCCCGGTGGATCGGTCCCTCGGCCCGCAGTCGCGCGAAGCGCCGGGGGGCATCCGCCTTGAACTCCGGGCCCATGACCACCAGCTCGTGCGGATCGCCCGGACCGTGCGGCTCATACGGTTCTCCGTCCGATCGGGTCTGTTGCTGCGTGTCCATCCCTGATCCCTCGCTCCGGACGCCCTGCCGGGTGCAACGGCCGTCGTGCAGGACACGAGGCCAGTCGGGCGGAAGGTTCACACATGCATCGTTCGCATGCTGGTGCTCCCCGCGCGGGCACGGCACACGATGTCGACCGGCGCACTCCTACAATGGCTGGGCACCGATGAAGGGATGTGTGGCCCGTGTTCACTGACGCGGCGCAGGTCAGTGCCATCGACCGGCTGCTGGGACGGGAACGCGACCTGCGTCACATCCTCGGTGTGTTCGAGCAACCCGCCGCCGGTGCGCTGCTGCTGTCCGGTGATCCCGGTGTCGGCAAGTCCGCGCTGCTGGACGCCGTGGCCCGGGCGGCCACCGAGAGCGGCACACGTGTGCTGCGGGCGGCGGGCGCCGAGTTCGAGGCGGACGTCAGCTACTCGGCGCTGAACCAGATCCTGCTGCCGCTGTACGACGCCCTGGACCGGCTCGACCCCGCCGGCCGGGAGGCCATCAGCGTCGCCCTGGGGTTCGGCGCGGGGCCGCCTCCCAAGCGGCTGGTGGTGTGCAACGCGGCGCTGGCGCTGGTGCGGTCGGCGGCCGAGGCGGGCCCCGTCCTGCTGATCGTGGACGATCTGCCCTGGGTGGACCGGGCCAGCGCCGCCGTCTTCGGCTTCGTCGCCCGCAGGCTCTCCGGCGAGCGCATCGGCTTCCTCGCCGCCTCCCGCACCGGCGTCGGCAGCTTCTTCGACGCCGGCGGCCTCTCCTCGTACGAACTGCGCGCCCTGGACGAGGACTCCGCCGCCCGCCTCGTCGACCAGCGCTTCCCCGAGCTGGCGCTCCCGGTGCGGCGACGGCTGCTGGAGGCCGCGCAGGGCAATCCGCTGGCCCTGCTCGAACTGCCCGGCGCGCTGCGCGCCGACCAGCGCCGGGCCCGGGAGATCCTGCCGGCCCTGCTGCCGCTGAGCGAACGCCTCCAGTCGTTGTTCGTCTCCCGGGTCCAGGCCCTGCCGGCCGCGACCCGCGACCTGTTGCTGCTCGCCACCCTCGACGGCACGGGTGACCTCGGTGTGCTGTCGGCGGCCGCACGGGAACTGACCGGCGAGGCGGACCTGCGCGCCCTCGACGCGGCGGAGGAGGACAGGCTCGTCGGGGTCTCGGAGCCCCCGCGCCGACTGGTGTTCCGGCATCCGCTGATCATGTCCGCCGTGGTCGAGGCCGCCCCCAGCAGCGCCCGCCGAGCGGCTCACCGCGTCCTGGCCCAGGTGTCGGCCGACAGGCCGGAGCAACGTGCCTGGCACCTCGGTGAAGCCACCCTCCAGCCCGACGAGCAGGTGGCCCTCCTCCTGGAGCGCACCGCGCGGCGCATCCTGGACCGCGGGGACGCCGTCGCCGCGATCGCCGCGCTGACCCGGGCCGCCGACCTCAGCCCGCGAAACGCCGACCGGGCGCGCCGGCTGTCGGAGGCCGCCTATGTGGGCGCCGAGGCGATCGGCGCCCTGCGCAGCGCCTCCGCGCTGCTCGCGGACGCCTCACGGGCGGATCCGGGGCAGGGCATGTCCCTGCACTCCGCGAACGCCGCCGTGCAGCTCGTGCTGAACAGCGACGGCGACCTCGCCACCGCCCACCGTCTCCTGGTCGGCGCCATCGAGGAGGGCGACCACGGCTACGACGCCGAGGACCCCGCACTCATCGACGCCCTGCACTTCCTGCTGCTGCTGTGCAACTACGGGGCCGACGAGGGGCTTTGGGAGCCCTACTACCGGGCGGTCGAGCGGCTGCGCCCCGCTCCCCCGCCGCTGCTGCTGGTCGCCGCCCGCGCCTGGGGCGACCCCGCGCGCGCCGACGCGGCGACGCTGCGGGAGCTGGACGAGATCATCGAGGGCGCGTTGCAGGAGACCGATCCCGCGCGCGTCGTACGGGTGGGAACCGCCGCCCTGTACCCGGACCGGCTGGCCGCCGTGCGGGAGGCGGCGTGGCGGCTGGTGCGGCAGGGCCGCGAGGGCGGTCCGGTGCGCCGGCACATCGGCGCCCTGCTGCATCTGTGCCTGGACGACTACCACCGGGGCAGGTGGACCGAGGTCCTGGAGCTGTCGGAGGAGGGGCTGACGCTGTGCGAGCGGTCCGGGTACGCCGTCTGCACCTGGTTCTCCCAGTACACCAAAGGGCTGGTGAACGCGTCCCGGGGTGACACCGAGACCGCGCACGCGCTCGCCGACGCGATGACCAACTGGGCGGCGCCGCGCGGTATCCGGGAGGCCGTGCACTGCGCCCTGCACGTACATGCCCTCGCGGACATCGCGGACGGCGACTTCGACGCGGCGTTCGGCCGGCTCACCGCCATCAGCCCCGCGGGCAGCTTCCCGCCGTACGTCGCTCACGCGTCGTGGGTGTTCTTCGAGGTGGTCGAGGCCGCCGTGCGCACCGACCGGCGTGCGGCGGCCGTCGCGCACGTGCGGGCGCTGCGGGAGACGAACGTCGCGGGGCTCTCCCCGCGTCTGGGCATGATGGCCGACTGCGCCGAGGCGCTCGTCGCGGACGACGACGTCGAGGCGGCCCGCCTGTTCGCCCGCGCGCTGGCCACACCGGACGCGGAACGGTGGCCGTTCTCCCTGGCGCGGGTGCGGTTGGCACAGGGCGAGTGGCTGCGCAGGTCAAGGGCGTTGTCCGAGTCCAAGGCTCCGCTGACGGCCGCGCTGAAGACGTTCCAGCAGCTGGACTCGGCGGCCTGGGCCGAGCGGGCGCGCAAGGAGCTGCGGGCGGCCGGCCGGGTCGTACCGCATCCGGACGACCGGAGCGGGGGCGTGCTCACCGCGCAGGAACGCGAGATCGCGGAGCTCGCCGCGACCGGACTGACCAACAAGCAGATCGCCGAGCGCCTGTTCATCTCCCACCGCACGGTCGGCGCCCACCTGTACCAGATCTATCCCAAGCTCGGCATCGCCTCCCGGGTGGCCCTGCGGGACGCGCTGCGACAGCGGGACTCAGGCTGACGCCCGCCCCCGAACCCCTCGGTCGCCGTCCGCCAGCCGGTCGAGCCACTCGCCCAGCAGGGTCCGCTCGCCGGGGCTGAGGGGTACGGCCGTGTCCTGGTCGAGCGCGGTGCGCAGGGACATGGCGCGGCTCGCGAGGGCGGCGCCGCCGGGGTCCTTCGGCGCCGGAAGGGTGAGCGTGTCGATCACCATCTCCCGGGCGGTTTCGGAGCTCCGCAGGTCCCGGTGGTCGTCGGGCAGGCTCAGCAGCGTGATGATCGTGCCCACGCCCGCGGAGTGCATCACCTCGGTGGCGCGCTCGATGCTCATCCGCAACCGCCCGGCCGCGGCGACCCGCGTGATCATGCCGCGCAGGCCGGCGACGGCCCGCTGTCCGGCCTGCGGCAGATGACCGGGGCGGACCTGGCCGTAGACGAGCCCGTAGTAGCCGGGGTGTTCGAGCCCGAAGCGGATGTGCAGATCCCACGCGTCCCGCAGCACCTGGACCGGGTCGTCGCCGGAGAGCAGTTCGGCCTTCACCTCCAGGTAGCGCTTGAAGCCGTGGTCCGCCACCTCCTCCAGCAGCCCTTCCTTGTCCCCGAAGAGCCGGAAGATCGAGGGTGCCGGCACGCCGGCGGCGGTGGCGACGGCCCGGGTCGAGACCGCCTCAGGACCGTCCTCCTCCAACAGCCTGGCCGCGGCCAGGACGATCCTCCGTCGCGCTGTCAGGGCTTGGTCTTCCGTTTCCGCCCGCGTCTCCGTCTCCATGGATCGACGATATCAGCGCTTACGTATCAGTGATTCATTAGGTGATACGTTTGATAACGGGCCACTGTTCGCCCACTCACACGTATGCACATCGAGGGAGCCTCGTAGTCATGGACCGTCAGCACTCAGCAAGTTCCCCGTCCGCCGCCGACCCGGAGCGCGTCGCGAAACAGGTGTACGACGTGATCGTCGTCGGCGGAGGATCGGCCGGCTGTGTCCTCGCCGCCCGGCTCACCGAGGACGCCGATGTCCGCGTCCTGCTTCTGGAGGCCGGCGCCGCCACGGCAGACATGCCGGAGTTCATGGCCTACCCGCCGGCCTGGCCCGCCCTGGGCGGGACGCCGGCCAACTGGGGCGACACCACTGTCCCCCAGCACTCCGGCTCCGTCCTCCACGAACCCGGCCCCCGCGTCCTTCTCCCGCGCGGCAAGGGACTCGGGGGTTCGTCGTCGATCAACGCCATGGTCTTCGCCCGCGGCCACCACACCAGCTACGCAGACTGGGGCGACCACGGCGCCAAGGGCTGGACCTTCGACGACCTCCTGCCCTACTTCCAGCGCACCGAGACCGCCGTCAGCGGCGCCCCGGGGCGTGGCACCAACGGCCCGCTGACCGTCGCCCCGACGGCCGAGCCCAACGAGGTACTGCTCGCCTGCCTCGACGGCGCGATCGAGACGGGACAGCGCCGGGCCCACGACATCAGCGGCGGCCTGGAGGAAGGCTTCGCACCGGTCGACCTGAACATCGTCGTCGGTCGCCGCCAGAGCGCCGCCGACGCCTACCTCACCCCCGCCCTCGGACGCCGCAACCTCGACGTCGTCACCGGGGCGACGGCCCACCGGCTGCTCTTCGACGGACAGCGCTGCACGGGCGTCGAGTTCGGGGTCGGCGGCCGTGTCCTCACCGTGCGAGCCGCACGCGAGGTCGTCCTGACCGCCGGCACCATCGGCTCCGCCCAGCTGCTGCTGCGCACGGGCATCGGCCCCGAGTGGGAGCTGCGCAAGGCCGGTGTGGAGCTCTTCCACGAGCTGCCCGGCGTGGGCCGCAATCTGCACGACCACCCGCGCGTCAGCCTCGTGCACAGCGTCCGCCGTACGGTGCCCGAGCCGCGCGGCAATCACGGCGAGATCATCGGTCTGCTGCGCAGCACACCCGAACTCGCCGGTCCCGACCTGCAACTCATCTTCGTCGACGTCCCGTTCCCGAACCCGGTGGCCCCCGTGGAGAACGGCTTCAGCATCGGGGTCTCGCCGCTGCGGCCCTACAGTCGGGGCACTGTGCGGATCACCTCCGCCGACCCGTACGCGCGGCCGGTGCTCGACCCGGGCTACTACACCGACGAACGGGACGTCCGCGTCGCTCTGGCCGGGATCGAGACGGCGCGCGCGATCGCCCGGTCCGCCGCGCTGGTCCCCTGGGGTGCCGAGGAGGTCGCCCCGGGCCCGGAGGTCACCGACGCCGAGGCACTCGCCTGGTACGCCCGTACCTCCGTGGCGTCCTACTGCCACCCCGTCGGCACCTGCGCGCTCGGTGAGGACGAGGTCTCCGTGGTGGACTCCGCGCTGCGGGTCCGCGGGCTGGAGGGGCTGCGTGTGGCGGACGGCTCCGTCATCCCGTCGATCCCGTCCAACAACACCAACGCGACCGTGTACGCCATCGCGGAGCGCGCCGTCGAGTTCGTCCGCGGCGACGCCTGAAGCTATCCTCGCTGATACGTGTGCACATGTATCAGCCTGCGGGCGGATGACACGATCCTAGGAGCAACGATGACCGTCACCTCCCCCACCGCCGCCGACATACCAGGCGCCGATGTCGGCGTTCTGCTGCCCGTGGTCGTCCACTTCGACGACCTGGACTCGATGGGCCTGCTGCACAACGGGCACTACCAGGTGCTGGTCGAGCGGGCGTGGGGGTGGTTCTGGCGGGGCAAGGGTGTCGGCGGCACGAGCGGTCTCGAAGGGGACGGCTTCAACGTCGCCAAGACCTTCGACATCACCTACGACCGCCCCGTCGCGGAGATCGGCGCGTACGCCGTACACCTGTGGATGCGGCGCCTGGGCACCACCTCGGCCACCGCGGGTTACCGGGTGTGTTCGGCCGACGGGAAGGTGACCTACGCCCACGGCAGCCGTACGGTCGTCCGCCTCGACAGCGCCACCATGAGGCCCACTCCGTGGTCCGGGCAGGTCCCGGAGATCGCCCGCACCCTCGGCCTGCCGGAAGGCGGGGACCACCATGCTCGATGAGTCGACGAACGTCTGGCTGCGCGAGCTGCTCGACCGCCACGGGGCCGTCGCCGGGACGGTCCACGTCGTGCGGGACAACCTGCTGCACATCGCGGCCGCGCACAACATCCCGCTGAAGGTCCAGGAGATCACCGCGCGGATCCTGCTCGGCAAGGGCATGGCGGGCCTCGCCTGGGAGCGGGACCGGCCGGTTCAGACCTGCAATCTCAAGGAGGACGACAGCGGGGCGGTCAAGCCGGGAGCCAGGGCCGTGGACGGCAAGGCCGCCGTCGCGCTGCCCGTGCGCGGCACGGACGGCGCGGTCCGTGCCGTCGTCGGCCTCGCCTGGCTGGACGAACACGAGCTGACCGAGGGCGAGTTGGCGAAGCTCGAAGCCGATGCGGAGTCGCTGCCCACCACGGGGGTTCTCGTGCCGCGGCCCCGACAGTCAAACGACTGATCCCAGGCCTGACGGCGGCTTCCAGACTGAGGACATGAGCGACCCTCAGGAAAGGAACCGCACACCCATGACGGTCATCAACAGCCCCCTGCCGGACAAGGAACGCGAGATCGCGGGCCACGCCCTCCAGGCCACCCTGGTGGACCTGCTCGACCTGTCGCTGGTGGCCAAGCAGGCGCACTGGAACCTGTACGGGCCGCGCTTCCGCTCCATCCATCTCCAGCTCGACGAGGTGGTCACCACCGCGCGCGAGTACGCCGACACGGTGGCCGAGCGGGCCGCCGCGCTCGGCGTCAGCCCGGACGGGCGGGCCGGCACCATCGCCGCCACCAGCGGACTGCCCGGGTTCGCGGCGGGCTGGACGAAGGACGTGGACGCGGTGGAGGCCCTGGTCGAGGCGTTCTCCGCCGTGATCGGGCGGGTGCGGGAGCGCATCGAGGCGACCGGTCCGGCGGACGCCGTGACGCAGGATCTGCTGATCGGCCTGACCGCCGACCTGGAGAAGCAGAGCTGGATGTTCCAGGCCGAGAACCGGGGTTGAGGTCGCTGCTTGAGGCTTTCGGGGACGGTTCCGTACGACGGGGCCGTCCCCGTCGTACGTGGGTCAGACCCGTCGGCGTGCCCGCAGGGCTGCCGCCTTGACGCGGTTTCCGCAGGAACGCATCGCGCACCACTCCCGGCGGCGGCCCCGGGAGCGGTCGAGGTAGACGTGGGTGCAGTCGAGGCGCGCGCACTCGCGCAGCAGTGCGGCGTCCGTTCCGGCGAGGATCTCGACAGCCTCGCGCGCGAGTTCGGTGAGGGCTTGGGCGGCCTTCCCGGAACGGCTCGTCCCCGCGGCGTCCAGGCGCATCACCACCGGCACCCCCGCCGCCTGCCGGTTCACCGCGATCACCGCCCAGACGGGCCGTGGGCGGCCGGTGAGCCGGGCCCTGAGCAACGCGTAGATCGCTTCCCGCAGTTGCAGTGCCGCGCGCAGGTCGGACCGGTCCGATCCGGGCCGCCGGTCCAGCAGTCCGGCCTCGACGAACCAGGCGTCGAGGAGTGCGGGCGAGCCGATCCGCTCGATGGGGGCCGTCGTCCGTCGCTCCTGCAGGGTGCCCACGAAGTCGAGCGCGGGCGTCCCGCAGGGAAACACATGTCTCACGTGACCCTCCTGGCGGGGACTGGCTACGTTTCGGATTCGAGAGTAACCATCTTGACAGGTGACGCACGTCTTTGGGAACCTCTCGTCACCGGCCAGAACGGTTACTTCTCGGTCGACGCCCTTCCCGGCCCGCTTCTCAGTGAGGACACGCCATGACCGTCGTACGCTTCCACCTCGTCTCCCGGCTCGCCCCGAAGGACGTGCTCCAGGTACTGACCGACTTCAGCCCCGCCCGGGCCGAGACCTGGCCCACGATCGACGCCGCGCACTTCGAGGTCCACGACCTCGGCGACACCTGGGCCGAGGTCACCGAAGGGACCGCCGCGGCCTGGGAGCGGGCCCGCTACGAGTGGGAGCCGGCCGGTGACACCGTCACCATCACCACGCTCGACTCCAAGCTCTTCGGCGCCGGCGGCGGCTGGGTCTTCCGGATGACCCCGGAGGGCGAGGGCACCCGGGTCGACGTCGAACTGACGCGGCAGCCCAGCACGGTCAAGGGCAAGATGCTCGCCGCCCTGCTGCCGCTCGCCGCCCCCGGGTCCCTGCGCAAGTCCTTCTCGGGGCCTCTCCAGGCGAAGTGACGGGCTGTCGGTCACTTGGTCAGGTGGGTGGTGAAGTAGTCGGTGAGCTTGTCGATGGCGGGGTCGATGTACTCGCGCTTGTCGTAGAGGTCGACGTGGCTGGCGCCGGGGATGCGGTGGAGTTCCTTGGGGCCGGTGGCAACCTGGTGGGCCTCGATCGCCATCCAGGCGGTCACCGCGCGCTCGCCGATGATCTGCAGGAGGGGGCGGGGGCCGATGAGCGGCACGGCGCGGAAGACGTCGCTGGAGGCCATCTTGTCGACGCTGTCCCAGGTGAGGAACTTCGCGGAGCGCTCGTGATAGCCGCGGGCGCCGCAGTAGTACTCCCAGCCCTCGATGCCGTGCGCACCGCCCAGCGCGCCGGCCTCCTCGGCGGTGGCGGGGAACATGGTCAGCACCCCGGGGTCCTCGCCGCGGGCGGCGCGGGTCCGGGCCTGCGCGGCGGCGTCCAGCAGGGCCTGGAAGACGGCCGGGTCCTGGGAACCGTCCGCGCCGAAGCGGAACTGGCGGGCCGGCTCGGCGGTGGACACCGTCGCCACCGCCTTCACCCGGTGATCCCCACCGGTGGCGGCCAGCGAATAGCCACCGGAGGCGCAGACGCCCAGCAGACCGATGCGGTCGGCGTCGACCTCCTCGCGGCTGGTCAGGTAGGCCACGGCGGCCTTGAAGTCCTCGATGCGCTGGGCGGGGTCCTCAAGCCCGCGCGGCAGACCCCCCGACTCCCCCTGGTGGGCGGCGTCGAAGGCGAGGGTGACGAAGCCGCGCTCGGCCATCAGCTGCGCGTAGGTGCCGGACGTCTGCTCCTTCACACCGGTCCCGGGGTGACCCACCACCAGCGCGGGGCGCGGAACCGACGCCCCGGCCTCGCTGTCGGGGAGGTAGAGATGCGCGGCGATCTCGATACCGGCGCTGTCGAAACTGACACGAGTCCTGGACATGAGAAGCACTCCATCTGAGAGGCGGGGAATCCGTTCGTTCTGAACGTGTCTCCAGACTCCGTCACGCAGCCCGGGGCCGGTAGAGACAGGTTTCTGCCTGGGAAAAAACCTTGCCCCCTCACGTGCGACGCGCGCCGATTGAAGACACCTGCTGCTCCGCCCCGGCCGACGCCGGTCCTGTCCGACCGGCGCCCACCGGACGTGTTCAGAGGACGCGGCCGAACAAGGCCAGCAGCTCCACCCAGTGCCGCTCCGCCGCCTCGGGGTTGTAGGCGGCGGTGTCGGACTGGGTGTAGCCGTGATGGGCGCCCGCGTAGACCTCGCACCGGTGCCTGACGCCCGCGTCGGCGAGCGCCTTCTCCAGCCTGCGGACCTGGTCCTCGGGCATTGAGGGGTCCTCGTCGGCATGCGCGAAGTACAGCTCGGCGGTGATCCGGTCGGCCAGCAGATGCGGGCTGTCGGGTGCCTCGCTCGCCAGCCAGCCGCCGTGGAATCCGGCCGCCGCGGCCACCCGGTCCGGGTGGGTGCCCGCGGTGTAGAGCGCGAGCCGCGCCCCCATGCAGTATCCGGTGATGCCCACCGAGCCGTCCGTGACCAGCGGCGACTGCGCGAACCACCCCAGGTAAGCCTCGGCGTCACGTTCCGTCAGCTCCGGGGTGAGCGCCTCCATCAGCGGCACGACCTGGCCCACGATGTCCGGCCGGGCCTCCATGTCGATGAACTCGGGCAGCTCCACGACCGGGATACGCCCGTGCCGGTAGAAGACGTTCGGGACGAGCACGGTGTAGCCGGCGGCCGCCAGCCGGTCGGCCATGGCCGTCAGATGCGGACGCACCCCGAACGCGTCCTGGTACATGAGCACACCCGGGTGGGCCCGCCCGTCGTCGGGGTGTGTGACATACGCGTCGGCGATGCCGTCGGCGGTGGGGACGTCCACGAAGGTTCCGGTCACGGCGTTCATAGGTGGGCCTCTCTGGGCTGCTGGAGATTCACTCACACGTCGCAAACACCTGCGTTCCGGACTCGATTCCCGATGAGGGCGACAATTTGGACACGTGTGCATTGCGCGTAGACTCACATGCGTCATGTCACATGTGCGGCCGGCAGCCAAGTCCGGCCCGCTCGCATACGGCCGTCGTCCCCGCGGGAGCAATACGGTGACCGAACACGCCCCTGACATCACGTCGACTCCGACGGTCTCGCGGGCCGGCGACCACATTCACCTCGTCCACCACGGGAAACGGCCGCCGCACTGGCTCACCGAGCTCGCCGGACGGCTCTCCCCCGCCCGCCAGGGCGAGGCCGTCGTGGTGGTCGGCGCGCCGCTGCACGAGGACGGTGCCGAGGCCTTGTGCGCGTGGTTGGCGCCGAGTCTGGACTCGATCCGGGACGCGCAGGTGCGGCTGCTGACGCTGGTGATGTCCGCGGGCGCCCTTGAGAGCGGGGGACACCCCTCGGCGGCGGCGCTGATCTGCGAACGGTGGGGGCTGGACGTGCTGGCGGCGGCCGGCACCGCGCTCGTCACCTGCGACGGCACCCTGTTCTCCCCCGACCTGCCGGGCGCCTCCGGCGGCTGGTGGCACTTCTCCCCCGGCGCGGCGGCCCGGCGAGTGAACAGCCATCTGCCGCTCCCGGACTGGGAGATGGCTGTGCGACGACTGGGCCGGCAGACGGTGGCCGGTCATGTGGTCGAGCCCGTTCCGGCCGGCCTCGCCGTCCGGCCCGCGGGCCCGGCGCCCGTCACCGCCCACACCCGGCCCCACACGATCCCACCGGAGCGCGACCGGCCGCAGCTGATCCTCGCCTCCGCTCAGGTACCCGCCGCCGTCCTCGCCGTGGTGATGGCCGCGCTGCCCGAACCCGTGCGCGCGGCACTCCGGTTGCTGTCGCTGGACGGGCGGCCGCTGCTGCGGCTCGGGGAGAGACTGGCGGACCTGCTGGACAGCGACGTCCATGTGGCCGTGGGCGCCCCGGTGACCCCGGACGGCACCGCCCCGGACGGCGCCTCGGCGGGCGACGCTGCGGTGGAACTGTGGATGACCGACTCCCGCGGCCGGCCGTCGTGGCGTCCCTTCGCCCGCACCGTGGTCTGTTCTCCCGGGAAAGCAGAGGGAGTCAGGGCTCCGCGGGTGACCGAGTGGCAGGCGCCCGCGGATTGCACGCAGTCCCCGGACTGCAAGGCCGTCGTGACCCCCGCCGGTCTGTGGCTCGGCCCGCGCGACGTCGAGCCGCCCCTCCTCGCCCTGCTCCGTCCGCCCGCCGCGGAGGCCGTCGCGGTCGACCTCGGCGTGCCCGGCCGGGCGCTCGCCGACGGTCTGTGGCCCGCGCTGGACACCCTGCTCGGCCGGCTGGAGCCCGACCTACTGGAACGGGTCGTGGTCCACGCGTACGGCGACCTCGGGCCCCGGGACCAGGAACGCCTGCTCGACTTCTCCGCCCGGCACCGGTTCTCCATGGCGTCCTAGGTTTCGGCCCAGGACGCCATGGCCCTGCGAGGTGTCAGGCCGTGCGCCACTTCTGGTTGGGGGTGCCCGCGCAGCTCCACAACTGAAGGACGGTTCCGGCCGCGGTGCTCTTGTCCTTGGCGTCCACGCACAGATCAGGATTGGCGTTGACGACGATGTCGTAGGAGCCCTTGAGGGCGAGCCTTTGGTTCGTGGCGCGCGAGGAGGAGCAGTTCGCGAGCCGTACCAGGGCGCCGTTGCCGAGGCCGGAGACGTCGAGGCACATCGTGCCGCCGAAGTCGCGGATGGTGCCGTCGGAGGGGAACGTCCAGCCCTGTGACGGGTCCTTGCTGTCGCAGTCGGCGAGGACCGTCTGGGTGCCGGCCGCGCGTGACCCGCCCTGGGTGGCCAGGCAGAGGCTGGAGGCGAAGTTGAACAGGAGCTTGCCGGTGAAGCCGGTCGAGGTGCTGGAGCCGCTGGACGTCTTCGGCGGCTTCGACGTCGACTGGGTGCCGGAATTCGTCGTACCGCTCCCGGTGCCGCTGCCCTGTGCGGTGCCGCCACCCCCACCGCCGCCGCTCCCGGAGGCCGGCGGGGCGGCCTCCGCCGGCAGCCCGGAACCGGAGTCCTGCGCCGCCGAGCCGTCCTTCTTGGAGGAGTGCCCCTTGGGCTTGCTCGACGGGTGCTTGGAGGGGTGAGCGGAGTCCGCGGAAGGGTGGTCCTTCGACGGGCCAGGCGTCTTGTCGGTGGCCTGGACCGTGGCGGCGGCCTGCGCGGTGTCGTCGCCGCCGAGCCGCGCGATCCCGGCGACCACGCCGGTGCCCACGACCGCCAGACCGGTCACCCCGGCCAGCGCGATCGCCACCCGGCGGCCGGGCTTGAGCAGCCGGGCGCCGGAGAAGTAGTGGCGGCGGGCGAAGTCGGCGGCGAAGGACCGGCCGCCGGGCGTCGAGGTCCCGGCGGAGAGACGCACCAGCGGTGTCTCCTCGTCGGACCTGGTCTCACCGGTCGGCGGCAGGGGCTCCTCGCCGGCCGAGGGCGACGGCGGCCCCGGCGGCTGGGGCCCGTCGGATGAGGAGGATGTCGTCATGTAACTCTCTCCGGATGCAGGGGTCGTGGGCGTCGTGGGCGGTCGGGGTCAGGGCCACTCGGGCAGGTCCTGCGGGCGCAGTGTGATCAGGTCGCTCTCGTCGGGAGCCGCCATCTCCGCCACCCGGTACGCCTGGCGCTCGGTCATGGCCTGGAAGGTCTGGCGGGCGGTACGGCCGTTGCCGAACCGTTCGCCGCGCGGTGTCTCCTCGAAGTAGGCGATGAGCGCCTCGCGGGCGGAGGCCGTCAGCCGGTACTGGTGGCGTTCGGCATGGTGCTCGACGATGTTCACCAGCTCGGGTGTGTCGTAGTCCTCGAAGAGCAGGGTGCGGCTGAAACGGGACGCGAGGCCGGGGTTGGAGTCGATGAAGTGCTCCATCTCGTCCGGGTATCCGGCCACGATGACCACGACCGAGTCCCGGTGGTCCTCCATGAGCTTCACCAGGGTCGCGATGGCCTCGTGGCCGAAGTCGTTGGAACCGGCGGCCGGGGTCAGGGAGTACGCCTCGTCGATGAACAGGACGCCCCCCATGGCCTCTTCGAAGACCCGCTGGGTCTTGGGCCCGGTGTGGCCGACGTATTCGCCGACCAGCGAGGAGCGGTCGGCCTCGACGAGATGGCCGCGGGCGAGCAGGCCGACCGCGGCGAGGATGCGGCCGTAGAGCCGGGCCACCGTCGTCTTGCCGGTGCCGGGGTTGCCGGCGAAGACCAGGTGACGGCTGAGCGGGGGTGCCGCGAGCCCCGCCTCCTCCCGGCGCCGGACCATCTGCATGAGTTTCACCAGCGACGAGACGTCGTTCTTGACCCGCTCCAGGCCGACGAGCACGCCCAGTTCGGTGAGCAGGTCGTCGAGGTTCTCCTCCGGTACGTCCTGCTCGGCGTCGCCCGCTTCGGCCGTACCGCTCACCGTCCCCTGCGGGCCCGCCACCGCGACCCGTGCCGTACCGGCGGCTTCGCCGGATCCCGTGGCGGACGTGCCGGGAGCCGGCCACACCGGCTTCTTCACGTCCCGTGCGGCACAGCCCGTCACCTCGGGCTCGGCGCCCTCGTCCACGCTGAGGTCCTCGGCGGTGTCCGTCACCAGCAGGTCGCGCAGCACCGGCCGCGCCCCGGCGGCGACATGGACGGCCGGGTACGCGGTGGCCGACAGCACGCACTCCTCGTACCGGCCCTTCGCGCCCTCGCCGACGAACAGGCCGTTCTTCCCGGTGTCCTTGACGGTCAGGCGCAGCACCGTGGGGTCGGCGTCCCGGGCGACCACCAGCCCGGAGCCCTCGGTGCCGGAGACCGCGCAGTCGCGGAGTGTGGGTGCCGCCTTCTCGGCGACGACGACACCGGCCGTGCCCGCGCCGCTGACCCGGCAGTCGGTGAACTCCGGAGCGCTGTCGGGGCCGCAGGTCAGTCCGGCGCGCTCGACATCGGTGATCCGCACGTCCCGGACGCGGACCTCGCCGCGCGACTGGGCGGTCACGCCGTTGCGGCCACGTCGTACGGTCATGTTGTCGACGGTGGCCACCGCGTATCCGTCGAGATGCAGCCCGGACAGTCCGCAGTCGGCGGCCTGGCAGTCCTCCAGCGTCAGCCGGCCGCGTTCGGCGGCGGCGATGCCGTGCTCCGGGGTGTCGGCCACGCGCAGGGCGACGAGTTCGGCCGTTGCCTCACCGCCGACATGCACCGCGCTGAAGGCGGTCTCGCGCACCGTGCCGCCGGTGACGCGGACCTCGGCCCGCTCGCCTACCAGGATGCCGTTGCCCTCCGCGCCGCGCACGGTGGTGTCGGTGACGACCGCCCGGGCGGCGCCGCGCACCATCACCCCGCAGGCGCCCGAGCCGTTGATACGGCAGTCGACCAGCTCCAGCCGCGCGCTGCCGTCGGCCGACACCCCGGCCGCACCGCTGTCCCGGACGGAACACGCCGACACCAGCACGTCCCCGGTGCCGGCGGCGAGAATCCCGGCGGCACCGGCCCCGGTGACCTCCCCGCCGGTGATCCGTACGCCGCCGCCCCCGTCGTCCTCCGCGCGCGGGGCGGATCCCAGCACGCGTACGGCCTCGGCGGCGGCGTCCTTGACCCGGCACTCGTCCAGCACCACGGACGCCTGCTCCTCGACGAGCAGCCCGTTGCGTCCGGCGCTTTCGACGACGCAACGGCGGATGACCGCCGTGGCCTCGCCGCGCACCCGGGTGCCGGAGCCGCTGACCGAGCGTACGGTCGAGTCCGTGAGGTGGGCGGTCGCGGTGCCGGACACGACGACGCCGGTGCCGTCGACGTTCGTGACGAGGGTGCCGGTCAGCCACAGTTCGCCGCTGGTGTCGGCGTGCACGCCGGCCAGTTCCGCCTCCCGGATCACACTGCGGGTGATCCGCAGTGAGGCCGCGCGTACGGCCTCCACCCGGCCGCCGGCGAGGTCGCACTCCCGCAGCTCGGCCGTACCCGCCGTCACCAGCACCAGCGGACGGGACGGGTCCGCGCCCAGCACGGTGAGGCCACTGAGCGTCGCCGAGGCCGACACCTCCAGTACGGGCAGCCCCGGGGCAATCGAGGTGAGCCGTACCGTGCCGGGCCCGTCCTCCGCGACGAGTGTCACCGCGCGGTCGATCAGCAGACGTTCGGGATACTCGCCCGCGGCAATCCGGATCTCGTCGTCGGTGTCCGCGGCACGCACCGCGTCGGCGATCGTACGGAACGCGCCGCGGCGCGCGTTCGGCCGTACGTGATGGATGGCGGGACTCACGTCTCGGTTCCCTCTGTGGGTGTGGGGTGTGTTCCGGGCTCCACGAACCCGGGGTTGGTGAGATAGCGCCCGACCGGTCGGCCGCCCTCCAGCCGCTGCGCGCCGCGAATGTGGCGGCTGTCGATGCCACCGGGGAAGAGCACCTCTGCGCGCTCCGGGTGGGGTGCGGCCAGGTCGAGCGTCGCGGTGACGTCGACCCC
Source organism: Streptomyces sp. NBC_00028 (assembly GCF_045041065.1). Lineage (NCBI taxonomy): Bacteria > Bacillati > Actinomycetota > Actinomycetes > Kitasatosporales > Streptomycetaceae > Streptomyces > Streptomyces sp. NBC_00028. The sequence continues at coordinate 139,623 of NZ_CP108294.1, forward strand.
GCCGGGCGCGGCGACGTCGTACCGCCAGCCGTAGTGGGCCAGCAGTGCCTCCGCGCGGGACGGGTCGGCCGTGGCCTGTGCGCGCAGCCAGTCGATGGTGCGGGTGGCGGTGAGCCAGGCACTGTCCGGGGTGTCGTCGGCGCCGGCGTGGGCAGCGACGTGGACCAGGTGTCCGCCCGGCAGGCGCAGCCCGTCGGCGAAGACGGCGGCCGGGTGCTCCGCCCCCGCGGCTGCGAACACGTACAGCTCTTCGTCGTCCGCGCGCCAGTGCAGGCCGGCGGTCCAGGGCGCGGCCGTCAGTTGCGACATGAGGGGGTTCGCCGCGTCGGCGGTGATCGGCGCGGGCGTGGGGGCGGCATGCGGCGTCGACGTCGGCAGCTTCAGAGGTGTGACGGCCACCGGCCCCTGGCGCCCGGGCAGTTGCCAGTGCCAGGTTCCGACGCCTCCGTCCGCGGTCGACGGCACGAAGACTCCCCTTAGCCCGAGCGCGCTGTTCTCGATCGCGTACGCCGAGGTGTGCGGTGTGTCTCCGTCGTGGCCCCACATCGTCCAGCGCCCGGTGTGCACCAGGGCGTCGGGGAACTGCTGCCGGACCGCCTCGAACGCCTCCGCCGGGTCCGGGTGTGCCGGCCCGGCCGTCTCGAGTGCCCTGACCGGCACGGCCTCCTCCTCGACAGTGACATGTGTTCCGGTGGCGACCTTATCCCGGGTAGGTGTCGGCTCGGCCACCGAGGTGTGTGCTGCGAACATATCGCTCGGCGCATTGGTGTGTGCTGACATAAGTGTGCCATTCCCAGCGAGTGTGTCCGGTGCGAGGGCCGTCGGCCTGACCGCTCCGGGTTCGAGTATCTCGACGGTGAACCCGTGCCCCGCCTCCTGGGCGAACTGCTCCAGCCGTGCCTGCTGTTGGTGCGCCGGGGTGCCGCCCTCCCGCACGAGCACGACCCGCTCCACGTCTTCCCAGCGCACCCCGCCGTGCACCTGGGCCTCGAAGAACCCGACGAGGTGGCGTTCCAGTTCCCCGGTGTCCCGCAGCAGCCGGAACTCCTCGTCGTAGCGGAAGCCGGTCGCCTCGGCGAAGGCGAGCCGGACCAGCCGGTCGGGCCCGTGGTTCAGCAGCGGCAGCAGATTGCCGGAGCCGGTGATGCTGCGGGCGCCCTGCCGCCCCGGGCTGAAGCTGTCTCCGGGGGTGAACGTGGCCCGCTCCAGCAGTTCGCGCTTGAGGTGGAAGACGGCGTTGCCGTACAGGCCCAGGCCGCGCGGCCGGTGCTGCGAGGTGAGGGCGGCGTAGTTCGGCAGGTCGGCGCGGTCCGCCGGGGTCGGGGCGAAGGACTCGTCCCAGGCGTCCAGGCCGGGTCTGGGCGGATAGATGCCGGCCGCGTGGGTGGTCCGCTTGACGCTGGCGGGGTAGCCCATCGCCTCCTCGGCGGCGCCGCGCCGTTCGAAGTACCGCGAGTAGCCGGGCACGACCTCCCACACGTTGCGCAGCAGGCGCTCGTCGCCGGTCATCGCGTCCAACAGCGTTCCGTCGCCCACCCGGGCGCCGAGGTCGATGTTGACCGTCAGCGAGAGGTCGGCCAGCAGATGCCGGTGCACCCGCTGGACGACCGGGCCGAGGTTCTCCTCGTCGAACGGATAGGACCGGGCCCAGCGCCAACTGCCGTGGGCGCTCAGCAGGTTGTCGGTCAGCCGGTCCCAGTCGGCGGAGAGGGTGCGCAGGGCCCGCCGTTCGGCGAGCACGACCGCGACGAGCTGAGCGGGCGCCAGCTCCCGCAGCGACGTCCGCTCCTCCAGGACGCGGAACAGCCGGACGTCCTCCTCGAAGGACGTCGCCTGCCGCTCCAGGACCTTCCTCAGCTGGGTTGTCCCGTCGGCGGCCGTCAGCGCCTGGTCCAGCAACTGCCGCTGTACGACGATGTCTCCCGCGTACGCCTCCTGGCCGATGGCCGGGTCGGCGGGCCGGCCGTGGGCGGAGGCCGGGTCGCTCACCCAGTGCGCCACCGTCAGGTCGGGTCCGGAGGGGACCAGGGCGTAGGCCGCTCCGTCATCGGTGTCGAAGACGACGTGGCTGGCGGACGGGATGTGCTCGACGGAGACGACGGAACCCTCGGGGGCCACGGAACCCCCGGGGGCCACGGAACCCCCGGGGGCCTTCGAGCCGGACGGCGCACCGCCTCTCGGCGACCGCGACCAGTGCGGCGCCCCGCCGCCGAGCCCGGGCGCGGTCCCCACACGGCTGACCGCGTACGGCAGCGGCCTGCCGCCCGTCACCTCGGACCAATGGGACTCCGCCAGGGTCTCGGCGGCCTCGGCCCGCTCCAGCTGCGCCTGGGCCAGCGCCCGCCGGGTGCCGTCGCTGTCGGCGACGCCGCCCACGCCGGTGTCCTGCCGCTCCTTCAGCTCGCTCAGCACCCGCTCGGCGTCGGCCCGCAGCCGCCGGGCGTCGCTGAGCGCGGCGCCCGCGTCGATGGCCTCGTGCTCGTCCACGGCGAACTCGGCCGGCTGTTTGCCCTTGTCGAGAGGGCGGGCGGCGGTCAGTTCCGTCGGCCGGGTGAAGACATGGCCCTGGTCGACCACGATGCGTTCGGTGATCTGTGCCGACGGCACCGAGACGCCGACCGGGACGACGCCCGAGGCCTCGGTGTGGGTGCTGCCGTGGTGGAAGGTGAAGGTGAACTCGACGTGCCCGTCGTAGTGGTGGAGCGGTGTCGGGATCTTGGCGTTGGTGAAGGTGCGCCCGCCGGTGAACTGGTCGCCGCGGGTGCGGCGTCGGAAGCCGCCGCCGAAGGTCACCGCGGCTCCCAACTTGCTCTCCAGCGTGCCGGCGACCGCGCCGGCCTGGCCCAGCAGGAAGAACTGCCGTGAGTGCAGGTCGCGTCGGCCGAACACGTAGGTCTTCTCGGTGGCGAGGGCGACTTCGGCCCTGGGCTCGGGGCGCGAGTGCGTCAGGCCGAGCAGGTCCGCCCTGACCGACACCCACGCCTCACGGCCGTGCACCCGGAACGACTCGCCGCGCAGCTCGCCGCCCCGGGTCAGCTCAGGGAGGGCGGCCATCAGCCGGTCCTTGGTGAAGCCGCCCATCACCAGCTCGCTACGCCGCTGCCCGGTCCGGGTGACGTCCGACCAGGCGCTGCCGAACACCCTGGCGCCCTCGCTGTCGAGCAGCCCCCGCAGGGACTGGACGTCGGGCAGGTCCCGGACGAGCTGGCCGTCGGACATGCCGTGCGTCAGCAACGACTCCGGCGGCCGGGGCACCTCGACCTGTGCGGGGACCGCGTCCGGCCGCTTGGGAGGCAGAGGCCGTCCGACGCCGGGTTCGGGAGCCGTGAAGCGGGCCCGGTCGGGCGCCGCGACCCTGACGGTGTCGGCGCTCGGCAGCAGCGCCTGGAAGCCGATCTCGGCCTCGCCGACACCACGCACCCGCACCCCGAAGGTCCGCCTGGTCATCGGGGCGAAGCCGAGCGCCGCCTGGCCGGTGCGCCGGTTGTCGACCGCTGCCCGGATACGTGTGGTGTGATCCGTGAGCGCCTTGTCGAGCGACGCCTTGGCCCCGTCGAGCCGCTGCTCCAGCGCGTCGATCTCGCGCTGCGGGCGACCGGTCGCCGAGGCATCGTCCAACTGCCGCTGGAGGCCCGCCACTTCCTCGCGCAGTCCCCTGAAACGGACCTGTTCGTCGACCGCGTCCTTCGGCACGCGGGTGTCGACCCCACGCCCGAAGGGCCGCCACCGGTCGCGGACCTCGAAGTGCAGCCGCGCCACACCGTCGTAGACGCTGCCGGGCACCTTGGTCTTGGTTCCGGCGGCGGTGCGGATGGCGGAGGAGGAGTCGGCGAGGTGTTCGGACTGGGTGGTGTGGGCGAGGGTGCCGCCGCCGAAGACCTCGGCCGGTGAGCCGCCGATCGGGTCGGAGGTGCCGACGACGGTCACGTTGGTGCCGTGGGAGGTGATCTGCGGCCCGTCCAGTCCGCTCTCCGTACGCCCGCCGCCCGTGCCACCGACGGTGGCCGAGTGGAACTCGGTGGCCTTGGTGTCGGCGGTGTGGGTCATCTCCTGCACGCTGGCGCGGATGGCCACCTCACGGCCGTTCACCCGGACGACCCACGGCTGTCCGGCCATCATCGACTTCAGCTGGCGCTGGAACTCGGAGGCGGGCAGCCGCTCCGCGAGCTTGGCGCGTGCCGTCTTCCAGTCGGCGGCCGAGCCGAACAACTTCGGTCCATTGGGGTCGAGTTGCCGCAGGACGTCCTCCACGAGCCGGGTTCCGGCCGCGTCCCCGCGCATTGGACGCGTGTCGAGGACGACGTCCTCGGCGCCGAGCCGCAGCGAGTCGGCGATGCGGTCGGGAACCCGGCGGTACTGCTCGGGCCGGTGGGCCGCACCGGTCGCGGGGTCGGCGGGCAGGTCACGGACCGGGAAGGCGAACTCGCCGTCGCTGGTCACCGTGAACGTCCGCTCGTCGCCCCGGCCCGGCAGCGCGTGGGAGATCTTCGCCTCGACCGTGTAGGTCACCTCGCCCTTGAACACGGCCGCCGGTTCGACGGTCTTGTTCTTGGCGACGACGCCGCCGCGGACGTCGGTGCCGTGACCGGCGACGGACTCCTTGTGCCGTACATGGCCGAGCGTGAAGATGACGTGCGGGGCCTTGAACCCGGCGCGCTCCCACAGGGTGCGACGTACGTGCGAGTCCTTCTGGACGGACGCGGCAGCCGCGGACTCCGTGCCCTGCTCGAACTCGAAGTCCTTCTCGACCCGCAGGTACTCGGTCATCCGGGCGTCGGCCGCGGTGATCCGGATGTCGGCGGTCACCGGCCCGGCGCGGAAGCTGCCGCCCCAGGTGTCGCCCGCGGTGAGACCGGCGGTCCTGGGCTGGAGGGCGATCGAGTCGAAGAAGTGCGCCACCTCGCCCTCGACCTGGTCCCAGCGTTCCCCGAACGGGTCGGCGAGCTGCCGCCGGAGCTCCTTGACCACCTGGTCACCGGGGAGTTCGAGGACGACATCGCCGTTGCCGATCCGCCCCGAGTCGGACACCCGGAGCGGGGGCCGCACACTCAGCCCGGTCCCCGCGCGCGCAGGGGGCGTGGGCGTGACGGTGTCCGGGCGGCGGAAGACCTGGCTGCCCACGCCCTCCGCCGTGATCTCGTACCGCTGTGTGTGGCTCTTCGGGAGGGCGACGACGAACCGCACGTCGGTCCGGCCGCCGTGGGTCGCGCTCTCCCCGACGCGTCCGATGTGCGCGTCGACGCCGACGGTGGCGATGTACACCGTCATCGGTTCGGGGTACTTGGCGGCGGCCACGCTGCTGTGTCCGCCGGACACCCCGTCGGCGGTCCGGGCCCGGTGCGCGATGCCGCCGCCGGGGGCGTGCACGCCGAGGGTGAAGTCGCTGCCGAGTTCCGGCTGTACACCGCCCTGCGCCAACTGGCCGTGGCCGAGGGCCGAGCCCAGTCGGCCGCCCGTCTCGTCGGCGACATCGCTGAGCAGGTTGATCTCGGCGGCGTCCAGGGTCCGCACGTACTCCAGCGATTCCAGCCGCCCGCTCAGACTCAGCTGTGCGTTGGAGCGCAGGGGCGTGGGCAGCGGGGTGCTGCGCGCGACGGTGCCCCGGGTGAGCTGGGGCAGGGTCGCCGCGAGCTGCTCCCGGGTGGCCATGTCGTGCGCGGCCGGGCGTACGTCGGCCCAGTCGGCGCCGAAGTGCTCGCGGCCGGCACCGTCCACGAGGTCGGCGAGCCGGGGCGACTGCGCGGCGTCCAGGGCGCGTTCCTCGCCGGAGAGTACGTCGAGGACGACCGCGTGGGAGGGCAGTCCGTCCCAGACGCCGGGTGCGGGCCGCCAGGCGTGGTCGCCCTCTTGCAGGGCGGGGGCCGCCATCCGGCGCGGGCCCTGGGGCCGGGTGGCGGCGGAGAAGGCGCCGGGTTCGGGGACGGGGCGGGCGTCGGCGGCGTCCATGAGGACCTGGAAGCCGAGCCGGGCCTGTCCGCCGGACGAATGCGGAGCGCGGCCGACGCCCGGGGTGGAGCCGGCACCGAGGGGGTCGGCGCGGTGGACGAAGGAGAGCGTGGCCACGCCGTCGAAGACGGCGCCGGGCACCTTCATCTTGACCGCGGTACCGGCCCGGACCGACTGCTGCGCGGTCAGCGCGCCGTCGCGGTCGAACTCGCCGTGCCCGACGCCGGTGACCGTGGTCGGGCCGGCGTGCAGGTCGGCGCTCTGTACCTGCATCGTGGCCCGGACACCGTGCTCGGAGCCGCGTGTGTGGGTGTAGACCCGGGTGACGTCCGAGCCGGTGTTGAACTCGGTCTTGTCGGTGTTGCGCAGGTGCTTGAGCGTCGTCACCTCGGCGGTGACCAGCAGGCTGCCCGCGTCCGGACCGAGGTCGATCTCCAGCGCCTCGCCCGCGGTCATTCCCTTGAGCCGGTACTGCAGGGAGTCCAGGGAGCCGACGCGGTCGAGGACCAGCTCCCGCACCGCGGGCCAGCGGTCGCCGAAGGCCCGCTTGCCGTACGCCTCCAGCGAGTGCGGGTCGGCACCGCTGCCGAGGAGGGCCGTGTGCAGGCTGCCGGAGACACGTACGCCGTCGGCGTCGACGAGGAACAGGTCGCGGACGGTGTCCATGCCACCCAGCGCGAGGGTCTGCTCGACCCGGGCCGGCGGCAGGTAGTGCTGCATGTCGGCCGTCGGACGGACGTCCCCCTCGGCGACGGCCACGGGCACCTTCGCCGACACCTCGACCCGGCCGGCCGACACTTCCGGGCGGGCGAGGTGCTTGCCGGAGGGGCCGCTCACGGCGGTGACGTCGAACTCCAGGCGGACCTCGACGTCGAGCTTCAGCGCCGGTTCCGGGGTCTTGGTACGGCTGAACAGACGTCCGCTGGAGGTCATGCGGTGCGACTCGGTGCGGGACCAGTTCGAGGACAGGTGTCCCGTCAGATCGGTCTGTGCGGCGGCCTTGCCCTTGACGAGCACACCGGCGGTGACGACCGACCGTGTCTCGCGCTGGAACCCGTCGCGGACGAGGGACTCGCTGCCGTCCTCGAACTCCAGGCTCTTGAAGGCACCGTCCGGCTCCGCCTTGGTCACCTCGGCCCGCACCGTGATGTCGCCGCTGAAGCCGGCCACGTCCACGGTGAGGGTGCGGGTCTCACCGCGGGTCATCGCCGACAGCGACGGCCAGACCTCCCGGCCGAGCTGCGCCTGGAGGTCGGCGCGGAGCGCGTCGCGCTGGGCCGGGGTGAGGGCGTCGTCGAAGTGTGCGACGAGGTCCCGGGTGACGGCGGCGGTGGCCTCCGGGGACGGCAGCACCCGGTCGGCGCCGCCGATCTGGCCGGTGCCGGTCATGCGCGGGGGAGCCTGCGGCGCCGGAGGAGCTTCCGGAGCCTTGCTTCCGGCCGCCTCGGTCGCCCGGGCCGGTTCCGGCGAGGCCGCGTGGTGCGTCGTCGTCGACACGTCCGGGCGACCGGCCGACGGGGCGTGCGGGCTGATGTCCACGGCCTCGCCGGGGCGCGGGGCCGTGAGGTAGTCGACGATCGTGTGTACGTCGTGATCGGCGAAGCCCTTGGTGTGGTGGGCGGCGACGGGCTTGAGGTTCCTGACGTAGGGGCGGTCGCCGCCGCCGGGAACCCAGCCGGGGTGCTCGTAGGCGTGGGTGAGGTCGTTGAGCTCCGCCTGGATGTGCGGGGGAAGCTTCCCCTTGCCGTCGTACTCGGCCTTCTTGGCGTGCTTCAGCTCGCGCACCTCGACGGTGATCTGGCCGGAGCGGGTGGGCGGGTGCTCGATGACGAGGCGTTCGTAGCCGGGGGGCATGCCGTTGCCCAGGGTCCGGCCGGTGCCGGGGATCTCGTGCCACTTGGCCATCCGCTCGCCGCCGGCGCTGCCCGGCTCCTCCAGATAGCGGACCTGATGGCCGGAGAGTGCCATCGCTTCGAGGTTGCCGTTGCGGAAGCCGAGGTGCTTGAGCCGGCCGTCGCCGGCCCGGTTCAGATACTCGAAGAGCCGCATCTGGCCGATGCGGGTGTTGCCGCCCCACGTGTGCAGGCCCTCGGGGTTCTTCCAGAACGCGGTGAGGTTGTGCACGTCCAGCCCCATGGCCCGGAAGTCGCTCGCGATACCGGGGAACTTGCTCGGCCGCCCCGAGTGGGCGGAGGCGTCTCCGGCGATGATGACGAGCGGACTCTGCGCGCGGTCGGCGGTGCGGTGGTGCAGGGCCTGAAGGATCTGCCGTACGCCGGTGTGGCTGGTGTCGTGCTCGACGTGGATCTCGCCGCGCTTGCCGCTGAACCGGGTCCACAGCACGACGACGTCCCGCCCGGCGACGTCGGGGACGCCCCTGCTCTTCAGCCAGTCGCCGACCGCCTCCTGCAACTGGGGTGTGAAGTGGGCGTCGTCGAGCTGCCAGGCGGCCCGCAGGTCTTCGCGCAGGCCGGGGCCGAAGCGTTCGCCGACCCAGGTGGTGGCGGCGCTGACCGAGACGACGTACTCGTCCATCTGCCTGCTGGCGGGTGCCGTACCGCCGCTGCTGAGCACGGACTCGTTGATCTCCCGCCAGTGGTTCAGACGCAGCTTGTTGGCGTTCTGGCCCTCGGCCACCTCCCGCACCTGGACCCGGTGTGCGTCGATGCCGCTGGCCACGTAGAAGCCGCGGATGTCCTCGCTGCGGTCCCGGTGGTCCAACGGGTTGCGGACCAGCAGCACTTGCAGCTTGGGGTCGCTGTGCAGGGCGGCTGCGACGCCGAACTGGTCGCCGGTGGCGTACCCGTTCTGGAACAGCAGTTTCTGAAGCCGTTCGTCGGGCTTCTTCGCCTCGAACTTCGCCGCCTTCTCCGCCTTGTCGGCCGCCGACGCCTTCACCTTCTTCGAGGTGGGGGCGTTCGGGACGGCCGCGTGCTCGTCGTACTGGTTCAGTCTGTTGAGGTGTTCGACCAGGGCGGTACGGGTGCGGACCGCGAACTTTCCCAGGTCCGGATGACCCTTCAGCAGCTTGAACTCGGCCGGGGAGAGCACCTCCTTGATCAGGGCGGCACCATCCAGCCTGGTCAGCTTGGTGCCGTCCGAGACGATCTCGTGGAAGGCCAGCTTGTGGAGGATGTCCAGCATCCCCTTCTGGTCCGCCACACCCGGGTAGTGGAGCGTCAGAAAGTGCTCCAGCTGCTTCTTCCAGGTCCCCGGATGCGCATGGCTCTGGGTGAGCCCGGACATCAGCTTCTGCGGGTCGGCGGACATCTTGTCGGCGATCCGCCCGCCGTCGGTGACCAGGGCCAGCTCGGGGTCGAACTTCACCATGTGGGCGGGGTGTTCGAGCCACGCCGGGTTGGTGATCTGCCGGGACTTGATGAGGTTGTCCAGCAGATGCTGGCCCTCCTGCGCCTCGAACGAGAAGGCGTTGTGGTTCTTGCCGCCCACCTTGCTCTTGTCGACCGCGCCGAAGTGGATTCCGTCGTCGAGGGTGTCGTAGGCGGCCGTGTCGACCCGTACGAACGTGTTCGGTTCGGGGAAGTAGATGGCCCGGGAGTCGACCGTGCCCATGGCCCCGCGCACCGCCAGATCGAGATCCGCGGCCTTCATCCCGGCCAGCGACTTCTCGGTCGTCCCGGCGGGCAGCTTGTAGCCGCCGCTGATCGCCTCCGGGTAGTGCACCGAACCGTCGCTCTTGTACGTGAACTTCGCCCCTTCGATGGCCGTGACGGCCCGGTCGAACAGCGGCCGGTTGTCGACGACGAAGTCCTGTACGTCGGAGTCGCCGATGTGCAGGTACAGCTGCCCCTCGGACTCCCCGGCCGGCCTGAGCTTGCTGATCATGTCCCGGGTGAGGTCGTCACGGATGATCGCCTCCCGGATCGCCCCGTACGGCACCTCCTTCTGCTCGCCCTGCCCCACGGTGATCTTCTTGGGGTCGGGCTGGCGCCAGGTGAAGCCCGTCACCGAGACGGAGAAGGTGCCTTCCGTCTCCCACTTCTTGGCGAACTCCTGGATCTTCTCGAGGATGAGATCGTGCTTCCCCGCGCGCCCGTTCAGGCCGATGACAAGGCCCAGACGCTCGTTCCAGCCCTGTCCCGCCCCGAACGACTCGCCGTACTTCTTCGCCACGTCCAGCAGCAGGTCGGGCTTGTCCTCCACCTTCACGGGCACGGTGGCGACGAACCGGAGGTCGTCGCCCGGCTTCAGCGCCCCCTTCGCGGCGCCGTCGTACTGTGCCACCGGCTGGAGTTCGTAGTACTCGTAGGCCTGCTTGAAGTCGGAGTTGCTGCCGAAGCGGCCGGGGTCGGCGTGGCTGGTCCACGGGTCCGGCGGCGGAGGTGCCGCAGCCTGCTTCTTCGCCTTGGCCTTGGGCCCCGGGGCCGGCGTCAGGTCCACGGAGTGCGACGGAACATGTGCGGCCAGGGCGTGACCGGTGTCGGCGTAGGCGTCCAGGGTCTGCTGGAGCATCTGGAGATGCCACGAGCGCACGGCGCTGCCGTTGAGGCCCTCGGTGTAGTCCCCCATCAGGCCGGCCTTGTTGTCGGGGCGATGGGCCGCGTCGGCGGCCCGGTACTCGTCCCGCAGGCCGAGCTGGTGGCCGAGTTCGTGCGCGAGGTCCGTCTCGGACGCGTCCAGCGGCCAGTGGTACTGGTTCGCCCCGGAGCCCGCCTCGCCGGCCGTCACCGTCAGATGCCCGCCCAGCGGGCCCTCCGCGCGCTCCAGCGTCACGTGCAGCACGCTCCCGTCCGGAAGCACGTGTCCCGGCTGGTTGAACAGCTTGTCCACACCTGACGAGGCGCGCTGCCACAGCGCGTCCGCATCGGCCTTCGGCACACCGTCGTCGGCCAGCTTCACCCGGATCGTCAGGTCCGACACGGCGTGCCCGTCGACCGCGAACGTGCGGATGTCGAACCCGGCCTTGACCACATAGCGCGTGAACTGCGCGTTGTCGAGGATCGGACCCGAGAAGGGCTTCGCGCGCCCGGGATGGGATATCGGGTCCGTCCAGTCCCGGTTGCGCACGGTCTTCGGTACGGCGGCGTCCCGTGCCGCCTTCCACGACCCGTGCGAGGCCAGATCACCGCCCGCCTGTGCCAGGGCGTCGCCGAAGTGCCCGTCCGTCACCGCCTTCGCCACGGCACCGGGGGCGCTCGGCGCGACACCGTGCACGGCCACCTTGTTGAGCTTGTTGATCTCGGTGACCAGGACGTTGCGGGTGTTGACGGCCATCTTGACGAGGTCTTTGGCGGACGCCTGCATGTGCAGGGACTTCGACGCCTGGGCGAAGGACCTCATGTCCTTCTCATGGGCCTTGGCCAGCGCCGGGCCCTCCAACTTGACGAGTTCGGAGCCGTCGGTCCTGATGTCGTGGAAGGCGAGGTCGGCGAGCGTCCGCGCGGCGTTGGGGTCCGCGCCGAGCAGACCGGCGTGATGCGTCTGCAGATAGTCGGTGACCTGGTCGGTCCACACCTTCTTGTCGGCGTGGCTCTGGGTGAGGCCGCCCATGAGGGACTTCAGATCGTCCGGAAGGTCCTTCGCGATCCGGCCGCCGTCCGTGACGAGAGCGAGGTCGGACCTGAACTGGACCATCTTGGTCAGGTCGCCCTCCCACATGTTCTCGCGGGCCGCGATGACGTTCTTGAGGAGGTGCTTTCCTTCCTGGGCCTCGAACCGCCACTTGTCGTCCTGCTTGATCCCGAAATGAATCTGCGCCTCAAGCCCTTCGTGGTTCGCGGTGTCGACCCGCAGGAAGGTGTTCGGCTCCGGGAAGTACACGGCACGAGGGTCGACGGCGTTCATCGCGTCCCGCACGGCCAGATCCAGATCGGCCGCCTTCGTCGCCGCGGCCGTGTCGGTGAGCTTGTAGCCGCCGCTGACGACCTCGGGGAACAGTGTCTGTTCGTGGACCGTGGTCACCTTCATGTCGTTGATGACCTTGGTCGCGGTGTCCAGCAGCGGCTTGCCGCCGACCGTCATGTCCTTGACGTCGGCATCACCGATGTGGAGATACACCGGCCCGTCCGACCCGACCTTGGTCAGCATCTGCTGGGTCAGGTCGTCGCGGACGATCGCCTCACGGATCGCCCCGTACGGAATCTCCTTCTGCGTGCCGGCCGCGACCAGCTTGGGATCACCCTGTTTCCAGGTGAAGCCCGTCACGGACACCGAATAGGTGCCTTCCTTGTCCCATTTATCCGCGAAACCCTTGATCGCCTTCTCGATCGCGGCCTCGTCCCCGGGGCGGCCGTTCACACCGATGACGAGCCCCAGCCGCTCCCCTCGACCGGAATCGGCACCGAACGCCTTCTCGTAGGTTTTCGCCAGCTCGAAAAGCTTGTTCTTCGTGACCACGGCCCCGGTGGCGGGGTCCTTGACCTTGAACTCGACGTCCGAGGTCGAAGGGACCGTCGCGATGAACCGGATCTCCTCGCCCGGCTTCAACGCCCCCTTGGCCATGCCGTCGTACTGCGTCACCGGGGTCAGCTTGTAACTCGCCGCGTGCTCACGGAACTGCGGCGAGAAGCGCACCGGGTCCGTGAGCTTCGTCAGCTCACCCTTGGTGGCGGGCGGAACCGGGCCCGCCGAGGACGAAGCCGCCGCGTTCTGCTGGCCGCGCCGCTTGGGAGCGTTCGGAGCCACCCCCGGACCATGACCGTGCGGCGACCGGCCCGGACCAGGTATGCCCAGCGCGTCGAGATGGCTCCCGATCGTCTCGGCGTCCATGCCGAGCCGGCCCATCTTGCCCTTGGCGATGTCCAGGGAGATCTCGGCGTGCTGGAGGCTCTGCTTGGCGCCGGCCTCGTCGACGGTCTCGGAGGGCCGGCCGAGTTTCCCGCCCGAGAGGTCGAGTTGGCGGGCGGCGTCGGCGAGGTCGACCTGCGCCTGCTCGTACTCGTTCCACGCCGCCAGCCGGTCCGCGCCGGTCTTGCCCGCGGCCCCGCCGGTCACCGCCTCGAACCTGCTCAACGGCCCGGGACGGCCGCCGTCGCTGTGCGGACGCGACTGGGGGGTGGGGGCGGAGGACGGCCGCAGGGCGATGTGCTCGCCGACGACGACGGCGTCCGGGCCGACCTGATCGGGGCGCGGGGCGATGTGGTGACCGCTCTGGACGGCGGTCGGGGCGGACGTGCCCGCTGTGTCGCCGGTGCCTTTGCGCTGGCCGAGGAGATCGAGGTTCTCGCGGGCGGAGACGCCGAGGTGGTCGGTCTGGGCGGTGAGGGAGGGGTTGGGCGGCTCTTCGGTCAGCCCGCTCGGACGGGCGGAGGAGTTGGGCGGCTTCACTCCGCCGGAGAGGTGGTCCAGCTCGTGTACGGAGGCCTTGGAGCCACCGCCGCCGGAATGCCCGGCGGCCGTGTCGGTGCGGCTGATCTTGATGCCGGAGGCGGAGGGGGCGCCGGGAGCGGAGCCGGCCTTTGTGTCGGCTGCGGCACCGGATTTCACGTCGACCGCGGCACCGGCCTTGACGTCGACCGCGCCCGCCTTGACGTCAACTCCACCGGCCTTGACGTCGACTGCGGCACCGGCCTTTACATCAACCGCCCCCACCTTGACGTCAACTCCACCGGCCTTGACCTCGGCTGCGGCACCGGCCTTTACATCAACCGCCCCCACCTTGACGTCAACTCCACCGGCCTTGACGTCGACTGCGGCACCGGCCTTGACGTCAACCGCACCCGCCTTGACGTCAACCGCACCGGCCTTCACGTCAACCGCACCGGCCTTGACGTCGGCTGCGACAGCGGCCTTTACGTCGATCGCCCCCGCCTTGACGTCAATCACACCCGCCTTGACGTCGACCGCACCGGTCTTCACGTCAACAGCACCTGCCTTGATGTCGACAGCCCCTGCCTTCACATCAACCGCAGCCCCCGCCTTCACATCCACCCCGGCCGCGCTGAGCACCTCATGCACCTCAGGCGCGACCACGACCTGCTTGCCGTCGGCGTTGGTCAGGCCCCCCGTGCCCCGGTAGTCCATGTGCAGCGTGGTCGGCGTGCCGCTGTGCGCACCGACCTGGAGGCTGATGCCGTCCTGCGTCATCCGAATGTTGGAGATGTCGCCGTCCACGATGCTGCGCAGCTCGGGGATGCCGAGAGCGTGGAAGTCCTCGACGTGGCCGGTCGCGACGCGCACCGAGTTCAGGGCGTCGCCGAGCGCCGTGTTCAGACCGGTGCCGGTACCGGAGATCCCCAGGTCGCTGCGCAGGGCGTGCGTGCCGGAGCCCAGGCCGGAGAGGCCGTGCGCCCCGGACAGGTCGACGCCGCCCATGTGGGTGGGCAGCGGTTCCAGCAGACCGGCGGAGGTGCGCTGGAAGCCGGTGAAGTGGTCGAAGGCGGTGAGGTGTTCCACACTGTCCAGGCCACCGGCGTTCGCCATGAGCAGGTTGTCGCCGGCGCCGGGATGGGCGCCCAGGTCCATCGCGTGCAGGGAGCCGAGGTTCGCTCCGCCGACGTCCGCGCCGACGGTGACGCCGTGCAGGCCGCCCAGTTGGGCGCCGCCGAGGCCGGTGTTGAGCCCTTGCAGCGCACCGGGGTTGAAGCCCTGGAGGGTGCCGGGCTGGAAGGTCTCGAAGTGCGGCATGCCGCCCGTGAACCCGGCGAGGCCGCCGTGGTTGGCGGTGAGCGCGCCGATGTGCAGGCCGCCGCCGAGCGCCGACTGGGACAGGTGGGCGGTCGGCGTGAGCAGCCGGGTGCCGAAGCCCATCTTGAACGCGGAACCGGCGTGGATGCCGAGTTCGAAGAAGTCCACCGGCAGCGTGGCGCTGAGCACGAAGCGGCTGCCGAAGCTGATGGCGTAGACGCCGACCTTGCCGAGCGTGGTGTGGATGCCGGCGGTGGCCATCTGGAAGTCGGCGCGGAAGGTCTGGGCGAGCATCTTCAGTCCGGCGATGGTGATCTTGAGGCCCTTGATGGCCAGGTTGGCCACGCCGTTCAGGCCCCGCAGGACCAGCCCGGGCAGCGCCGTCACGCCGCTGTAGATGCCCCGGAAGCTCAGGCCGCCGGTGAGGATGTGGGACAGGGCGCCGCCGAGGCCGGTGAGTCCCGAGCCGATGGACTTGGGCAGGTTCTTCAGCGCGTTGAACACGCTCTTGGTCAGCCCGCCGACGTTGATGCCCTTGGTGGAGGGGAAGAGGATGCCGATGAAGGCGAGCGCCACGTCCAGCAGCCCCGCCTTGCCCTCGGCGAAGTCGACGAGCGTGCTGATGAACACGACCATGCCCAGGCCGAAGGCGAGCATCCCGATCCAGCCGCCGAAGAAGGCCCCCACGATGGCCAGGATGATCTCCAGGATGCCCAGGGACTTCAGGAACAGATGCCAGGCGTCGATGGGCTGGCGGATGAGGTGCTGGGCGTCCTTCATCCGGTGCTCGTACGTTGTGACCGCGGCGTTGTACTCGTCCTGCGCGGTGTGTGCCTGGGCCTTGAGGCCGTTCAGTTGCGGATCGTCCTTCGACAGCCCCTGCGCGTTCTTCAGCGCGTCGTCCGCCTTCATCTGAACGTCCTGGAGCGCGGTCTTGAAGGCCATGGTCGCGTCCGCGGCGACGGAGAAGGACTGGCCGATGGCGTCGATGAACTGCTTGAGGTGCCCGTCGATCTTCGCGCGCACCGCTTCGGCCGTCCGCCCGACGAACCCGTTGCCCGACTGGTCGAGTACCCGGTTGAGACCGCTGGTGATCTCGTTGCCCAGGGTCTCGGTGTCCCGCAGCCCCTGGTAGAGGGACGAGAGGGTGTCCACGTCGCCGGGTGTGGGGTCGCTGTGCATCCCCAGTGCACTCCAGTCCTGCGGCCGTGCCATGTGTCCCCTCCACGCGGTCGAACAACCCCATGACACACAGTGCGCCGGGGCGGTTGGTTCACATGTATGCGTCCATCGTAATGTGAACACTGATGTGTTCTCGCCGAAGGGCGCCGCGGACACGTATGAGTGGAGGGAGTGGGTATGCCTGGCTACGACCTGGTGATCGACTACGAGTTGCTGAACACGCTGGCCAAGGACACGGAGCGGCTCAAGGAACAGCTCGCCGACTCCCGGCTGCTGGGCCGGAGTGACTTCTTCCACAAGGACGATCTCGGTGGCGCCTTCGGAGCGGTCAACATGTTCCTGCTCCAGTGGACCGGCCCGTTCGACAACGCCAAGGAACTACTCGAAGCGCTCAGCCAGACCTACAAGTTCGCCGCCCAGAAGATGTTCGAGACGGACGCGAAGCTCGCCGGCGACGCCAACGCACAGGCGCTGGGCTGGAAGCACAGCCTCTGGGACATGAACAAGAAGGCCTATGAGGAGTGGAAGAAGCTGACGGGGGAGACGATCCTCGTCCACGCCTGGGACAAGAACGGCCACGAGTACCTCAAGCAGGTGCGACTGGCCGACCCCAACGCCAAGGACGCCCCCGCCCCTCCCGGCCCCGAACCGACCGACACCGACGCGCACAACGACGACTTCGGCGACGGCACCAACAACTACAACCACACGACGCATGTCACCTACGACTCCGAGGGCCATGTGACCTCGAGTGACACGACGATCGACGACGGGCCCGGCGGTCTGACGTACCACGAGCACACCGACACCGGAGCCCACGGCAGCTACACGACCACGGTCACCCACACCGACGGATCGAAGACGGTCGTCGAGGTGCACGGCAACGAGAACGGCTCCGGTACCAAGAACGTCACCGAGACGGACAAGGACGGCAAGACCACCAGCACGTCCAGCTACACCGGGTCGGGTGTCAACACCGACAACCCCCAGTGGACGAACACCGACCCGGACGCCACCGACACCGACGGTGACGGCAAGAACGACAAGAGCGACCCCAACGGCAGTCAGCACTCCAACACCGGTGTCGGCAGCTCCGTTTGACCCACCCCCTCGATTCCGACCGAGCCTGAGGAACCCACATGCCCAGCAACAACGTCCAGCTCGAGTACAGCCAGATCGTCACCGTCTCCACCCAGCTGCAGAACGCGGTGCACAACATCAACCCGCAGCTGGCCCAGTTGCAGGGCTCGGTGGACAACCTGCTCAACGACGGTCTCTTCCTTCAGCACACCAGCCCGGCCATGCGTGATGCCTACTTCAACTTCACCACCCAGCTGACGCAGATCGTCAACAAGATCGAGGACTTCGCGAAGCAGTTCGAGTCGATCAAGACCCAGATCGACGACATGGACCGGACGATGGCCGCGCAGATCGGCGGCAACCAGAAGTGACCCGCACGGTCACCTGACCATGCAGCCGGAAGGGGGGCGCCGCTCAGCGCGGCGCCCCCCTTCCGGCGTTCTCGCTCAGCCCGCGTCCGCCGCCCCCGTCTCCGGGACCAGGACCGTCATCAGGGCCCCCGCCTCGTCGACGGTGAACGCCCGCCCCGGAACACGGTTCACCCGGATCACGTTGTGCGGCAGCCGCAGCCCGAGGATGTCGCCCTCACTGATGGTCTGCGGGGACAGCAGCAGGCCCTTGCGTGAGCGCCGCACCTGGCCGAGCCACGGGCTGAGGGGGGACACCAGCGCCTCGGCGGGACCGGCGACGGCCAGGCCGACGGAGCGGTCCCGGCCCGAGGAGGAGATGTCCCGCAGCATGGTGTCCACCGGCGACATGGACATCAGGTCGGCGTCGTCCACCATGACGACCACGGCGTCACCGGCCGCCGCCAGCGCCGCCCGCAGATCCTCCTCGCTCGGCGTCGCCGACGGCAGCACCACCGCCTTGGCATGGCGCTCCAGCCCACGCAGCGGCGACTCGCGCGGAGTGATGGCCACCACGCCGGTGCCGGAGCGCAGCAGGGACGCCGCGAGGGACAGCAGCGCGGTGCTGCGGCCGGACCCGGGCGGGCCGACGATCGTGTACGTCGAGGCCGTACCCGAGAAGTCCACCCACACGGGCGCCACGTCGTCGCCGCCGAGCCCCTGCATCGCCATCAGCGGCCCGCGAGGGACGGCGCCGACCCGCTCGTACGCCTGCTGGAACGTGATCGTCGCCGGGAGCGACTCGATACGGAAGGGGCGTGCCGAGGCGGGTACGCCCAGGTCCCGGGCGGCCGCCTCGGTGCCGATCCGCCGTAGGGCCTCGGCCTGTTCGGGGCCGCTGTGGCCGCCCGGCAGCAAGGCGACCTGGAGCTCGCCGCCGGTGTCGGTGCGGAAGGCGCGGCCGGCCGGGATCACGGAGGGGATCTGTTCGCGGGGGATGCCGTTCATGGTGTAGTCGCCGACGTCGTTCAGGCGCAGCAGCAGCTTGTTGTCGTTCAGCGCGGCGATCCGTCCGGCCATCAGCGCCCGTTCGGAGGTGGCGACGACGTGCACGCCGGCCGCGGCGCCCTCCCGCAGCAGCGTTCCGACCTGGTTGATCATGCGGCCGTCCTCGATCTCGCCGACGAGCGCGCTGAGTGTGTCCCAGCCGTCGATGAGCAGCATCAGGTGCGGCGGGCGCTGATGGGGCGGCAGGGCCGCCCGGAGCTCGGTGACGTTGCCGGCCGAGTGGGCGGTCATCAGCTCCTGGCGGCGGGCGAGTTCGGCCGTGAGCCGGTTGAGGAGGCGGCCCATCCGTTCCAGGTCCGTGCGCGGCACCACGGCACCGGTGTGCGGCAGGGCCTCAAGCGCCGACAGGGCGCCGCCACCCGCGTCGATGGCGTAGAAGTGCAGGTCCGCGCAGGAGTTGGCCCGGGCCAGGGCGCTGGCGATGGTGCGCAGCGTCTGCGAGCGGCCCGAACGGGGCATGCCCAGGACGTACAGGTGGGAGAAGGTGTTCGGGTCGAGGAAGACGGGTGGCTGCGCCTGGAGCCGGGGCAGGTCCTCGCGGGCCCAGGCGGCCGGGACGAGTCGTCCGTCGGCGCCGGGAGCCGCCGGTTCGGGCAGGTCCGACAGGGTCAGGGTGTCGGCGAGCGGCGGCAGCCAGGGGCTGGGCTGCGGCTGGTGGCCGGCCGCCTGTGCCGCCTCCACCAGCGCGTCGACCAGCGCCATCAGGTCGGTCGGCCCCTCCTCGTCGTCGAGAAGGGCGAACTCGTCCTCGGCGTCCTCGGGCGCGTCCACGGGACGGCCGAGGCCCTGCCAGGAGAGCGGGGTCATCCACAACCCGGTGTCGTCGTCGGGGAGTTCGGCCGCCTGCTCCTCAGTGCGACCGTCCTGCGGCCGCGCGGCCCCCACGTAGGCGGTCTGGAAGCTCATCGCCGACCGGTGCCCGGTGCGCACCAGGGCACGCCCCGGTGTGGCCGCCGAGATGCTCGCCGCGTCCGGGACATCCAGGACGTCGCTGCTCTCGACGGCGTCGGTGACGCGCAGCGAGATCCGCAGGTTGGTGTTGGCGCGGATGTCGCTGGTGACGACACCGGCGGGCCGCTGGGTGGCCAGCACCATGTGCAGGCCGAGGGAGCGGCCGCGCTGGGCGATGCCGACGAGGCCGGGGATGAAGTCGGGGATCTCCCGGGCGAGGGTGGCGAACTCGTCGATGACGAGCAGCAGTCGGGGCATCGGCGGCAGGCTCGGGTCGCGTCGGCGCAGGGCCCGGTACTCGGGGTGGTCCTTCGCGCCGACGGCGGCCAGCATGTGCTCGCGGCGCATCAGTTCGGCCGTCAGCGAGGCGAGCGCGCGCTGCACGAGGTGGCTGTCGAGGTCGGTGACCATGCCCAGGGTGTGCGGTAGCCGCACACAGTCCTTGAAGGCACTGCCGCCCTTGTAGTCGACCAGCACGAAGGTGAGTTCGTCGGGGCGGTTGACGGTGGCCAGTGAGGCGACGAAGGTCTGCAGGAACTCGGACTTGCCGGAGCCGGTGGTCCCGGCGATCAGCGCGTGCGGGCCGTCCTTGACCAGGTCGAAGGCGACCGGCCGGTCGAAGCCCTGGCCGACGAGCGCGGTGGTGGAGGCCGCTCGGCGGTTCCAGCGCTCGGTGACCTCCTGGGCGGTCGGGGGCTCCAGATCCAGCAGGTCGAGCAGCGAGACGCTGGCGGGCAGTCCGCCGCCCGCGTCCGGGGTGACGTCGTGCACCGGGGCGATGCCGCGGGCCAGGCGTTCGGCCCACTCGGCGGTGACGTAGTCCGGGCGGATGCCGGTGATGTCGGGCAGGCCGGTGCGGCGCAACGTGAGAGTGTCCGCGGCGATGGACACCACGGCGCTGGCCTCCTCCGGCAGCATGCGCTCCTCCCGGTCCAGGCACAGCAGGTGGATGCCGCGCAGCGGCCCCTCCTTGAGGACCTGCACCATTCCGGGGACGTCCCGCAGTTCCCGCGCCCCGTCCAGGACGACGAACACGTCGGGCTCGCTGAGCAGCGCGCCGCGCATCGTGGCCTGCTGCGCCTGGTTGCGGTTGCGGATGACGTTGATCAGTTCGGTGACCCGGTTGGCGACGGTCTCGGGGTCGTTGCCGAGCAGGATGACGGGGGCGTTGTCCTGGGAGGCGGACAGTCCGGAGCGGGCGTGCGGCAGCCAGCGGGCCCACTCCCAGGCGTCGGCGGCCTTGGTGTCGGTGAGCACACAGATCTTCAGGTCGCGCGGGCTGTGCAGGACGGCCGCCTGCGCCACCGCCCAGCGGGCCAGTGCGCGGGCGGGTTGTTCGGGCCCGGCGACACCGACGACCTGGCTGCCCGCGAGGTCCACTCCGATGGGCATGTCGGGGATCTGCCAGTGCGCGGTGCGGTGGTTCTCCTCGCGGGAGCCGTCGTCGATCTGGAGCAGCGACTGCTGCTGGGTGGTGCCGATCCGCAGCACGAGGTTGTCGGGGTCGGACGGCCGACGCTCCCACAGCCGGGCGCCGGGTCCTACGGCCATCAGTCCGACGACCGCCGGGTCCGGCGCGGAGGCGACGCGCACCCGCCGTTCGTGGTCCACCCTGTCCCGTACGTCCGCCTCCAACGAGGTGCGGCGCAGGCGGTAGTTGGCGACGCCCTCCAGATACTCCTTACGGCCGCTGCGCCGCCCGCTGATCCAGTTGCCGACGCCCAGGACCGGGCTGAGCACCATGAACATCAGGTAGAGGACGGAGTGGAAGAACCACACCATGGCCACGCCCATGAACATGGGCGCGATGATCACCAGGAAGGGCAGGCCCCGGCGCTTGGGAGGCTCGGGCGGGCCGGGCAGCCGGAAGGTCTCCGGCTGGAGCGGGGGCAGCAGGCGCGGCGGCCGGTTGAAGTCGAGGCTTGCGTTCGGTGAGGCCACCAGGGCGGCGTCGGCCAGGGTGGGCCGGGCGGCGCGCAACAGGTGCTCTCCGAGGACGAGTTCGCCGTCCAGTTCCCAGGGCGTCCACCCGCGCGGCAGCCCGTCGTCCTCGTGCTCCTCGGGGCCGGGGTCGGGTTCGGGCGGCAGTGCCACCACGTCCGCACGCGGTCGCGGCGGCGGCGCCTCGGGGAGCGACAGCCGGACCTGGCCGTCGTCCTCGGGCAGCACGGCGAGGACCGTTCCGTCCGGACGTACTGCCAGCCGCAGCCCCTCCTCGGGCACTCCCCTGCCGGTCAGCGGCACGGAGCTGCCGGCGCGGGGCCCGATCAGATGGGTACCGATGCCGAGTTGGTACACCTGCCCCGCGTCCGGGCCGCCGATGACCTGGATCTCGACCACGGGGGCGGACCCGGGCGCCCTGGGCGTGGGCATCGCGTCGCGGGCGGGGCCGTAGGCCGAGGCGGCGTCGGCGACCGGCCGACCCAGGCCGAGGGTGCTGCCGTCCCGGATGCCGGAGGAGGCCAGAACCAGATCGGGGTCGAGCAGCCGGTCGCCGAGGTAGAGCGGGATGTCCTGCTCGGAGGCAGCCGTGTCCGGCTCCGCCTCCTCGGGCGCGGCGACTCGCTGCGCTGCGGAGAGCTGCGCGGCGAGCCTGCGGACGGGGGTGGCGGCGGCCGCGTTGACAAGGAAGTCGCGTTGCTCCCGCGTCTGGTCGTCGACGGTGGTGACGAGGAACTTCACGACTCGTTGCGCCTTTCGGCTCGGGGGTTCTCGAAGGGCTCGGGGTCACCGGTGCCGGTGCCGGCTCCGGCTCCGGCTCCGGCCGCTGAGACCCCGCTGATCTCCGGCTCGGCGAACAGGTCGCGGATGGCGGGAGCCACGGGTTCCGCGGAGGTGGACGCGGTGGTGCGGAGGGGGATGGCGGAGGCGGCGGTGGTGGAGGAGGCGGTGACGGGTGTGGTGCGGGCGGAGGAGGTGGCGGTGGGCTCTGCGGGCAGAGACAGCCCTGGCCGGGCACCACGCCCGACGGGCTCCAGCACGGGACGGCGCGAATCCGGGCCGCCGACAGGAGCACCTGGGCCGGCCAGAGGTGGTGACTCGGCAGGGTGCCGCGGACCGGCGGAAGGCCCGGACCCGGCAGGAACCCGCGGACCGGCGGACCTTGACCGCACAGCGCCACTCGCCGACGGGACCGCACCACCCGGCGGTCGGCCGGCGCCACCGCCCGGCCCCCCGGTACGGGCCCTACGCGTCCCTCCCCTCCGGGCAGCACGGGCGACCGCCGGACCGAGGGGCGCGGCGTCGGTCTCGATGCCGAGACCAGGTGTCTCGGTACGACCGCGCGAATTGACCCGGATCTCCCAGCGATGGACGGAGACCGGCCCGACCACCACCGCGCACAGCGGCCCGGCACCGGCCAACTCGGCCAGCCGTGCCGCCTGTTCGTCGTCCGGCGCCGCACACACCACGACCACCGGCCGAGTGCGGTCGGACATCAGGTACACGAGCGAGTCCAGCAACTCGTCCAGGTCGGGACCGTCGAAGCGGGGATGCACTCCGCGCGCCACAATCACGTCGGCCGGGCCGCCCGGCAGGTCAAGATAGGCCGCGACGGCCTGGACGAAAGCGCGGATCGCCCGGCGTTCGCCGTAGGCGTTGAGGATGCGGGGCCCGCGCATGAGGTCGAGGAAGACCACGCCGTCGCCGCTCAGTCCGAGCGGCACGAGCACCCGGTCGGTGCCGGACGGCGGCCCGTCGCCGGCCTCTGCGTCCGGTGTCTCCCCTGACTCCTCCGCTGCCGGCAGTGGAAGGCGCTCGGCGTCGACCGCGGAGGCGTACCAGAGCAGCGGATCGTCGTCGCTCTCCCACGGATCCCGGGGCTGTGGCAGGCCCCGGCCCGCCACGGACACGGCCACCTCGCCGTCGCTGCGCCGGGTAGCGGGCCGGACCGCGACCGCGAAGGCGAAGGCCTGGGGCGCGGTGGGGCGGACGGCGGCGTCGACGCCGTCGAGGGCGTGCCGGGCGACCGTCACGGGTCCGTCGGACGACAGCAGCCGGGTGAGGCGTCGTACGGCGGCGCGGAAGCGCAGGAACTCGCGTACCGGCTCGGAGAAGGCCTGGCGGGTCAGGCGGACCTGCCGGGCCAGTCGGCGCCAGGCCCGGCGTCGGCCGCCCTGCCTGCGCACCAGCCAGCGCCCCAACAGCCATACCAGCAGCAGGAGTTCGGCCAGCGCGAGGACCACGGCACTGACACCCGAGTCCCAGGAGAGAGCGAGCGTCCGGTCGGCCTGAGCCGCCGTTGTCCAGACTTCCATCGGACCCGCCTGATGGATGTGCACGAGAACCCCTCGATATGTCGCCGACCGGAGAGCGACCGGATGTCCGAAGGGCTACGACACATCTACCAGGCGTGGGCTCACCCCGCCGCATGGCCGCCCCCGGCCGCACAGGTGTGACCGCGGCCGATCTTCCGCCGCTGTCGTCAACGAGTCTAAGCGGAAACATGTCACCTGCACGCGCCGAGGCGGACGCAGGCGCGGCCGGCCCGGCGGGGGGTCCGGGACGGCCGCTGTGCCCCTCACACCTCAGCCGTGAGAAGGGCATCTGAACGGAACAACGGAATCGGGCCGCGAATGGTTCACACTCACCCGTCGGCCAGGACGAACCGACGGCAGACACATATGCTCTTCGGCGACATCTCATGATCACCCACCCACACCCACACTCACCGAGGGCGAGACCGACGTGAACGACTTCCATCCCGGCCGCAGACGCCTGCTGAAGATGTTCGGCCTGGGCGCCACCGCGAGCACGGCAGCCATCCTCCAGGCCGATCCGGTACTCGCGGCGACCCTCGGGTACGACGAGAAGACCGGGGTCTCCCCCGCCACCTACCGGGCCCCCAAGGGGCTGGCGCGGAACACCGCGGCCAAGCAGACCGCCCTGGACTGGATCGCGGCCGAGGAGGGCGCGATCACCAAGCTCAGCGACGAGGTCTGGCAGCACGCGGAACTGTCCCTGCGCGAGTGGAAGTCCTCCCTCGCGCACGCGAAGTTACTCCAGGACAACGGCTTCACGGTCACCTGGGGCGCGGGCGGTTTCCCGACCGCGTTCGTCGCCACGTACGGCACCGAGGGTCCTGTCATCGGCTTCAACGCCGAGTACGACGCCCTGCCCGGCCTGTCGCAGAAGAAGGGCGTCGGCACCCACGACCCGCTGGTCTACCACTACGACGCCTACGGCCCCACGTACGGCGCGGGCCACGGAGACGCCCACAACGCCCTCGGCGCGGGCGGCACCGCCGCCGCCATCGCGGTCGCCCGGGCGATCCGCACCAACGGACTGAAGGCCACCGTCAAACTGTTCGGCAGCGCGGGCGAGGAGCAGCTCGTCGGCAAGGCGTACGCAGTCAAGGCGGGCGTCTACGACGGCCTCGACGCCTTCCTGGACTGGCACCCCTTCAACATCACGGTGCCGTTCTGGAACACCACCAGCGCGCTGATATCGGCCACGTTCACCTTCCTCGGCGCCTCCGGCCACGGCGGCACCCCGCTCGGCAACAAGAGCGGACTGGACGGCGCCCTGCTGATGGCGACGATGTCGGAGTACCTGCGGGAGAAGAACGTCGCCCCGTCCGGCCGCTTCCACTACGCGATCATCAACGGGGGCGGCGCCCCGAACGTGACCCCGGACATGTGCTCCATCTGGTTCTTCGTCCGCGAGGGCAGCCCGGCGCGCGCCAAGGTGCTGTTCGACAAGATCGTGGAGTGCGGCAAGGCCGCCGCGCAGGCCAGCCAGACCCGCCTGGTGCACAAGTTCCACTCCGCGACCTGGAATCTGCTCGCCAACAAGGCCGGTGCAGAGCTACTCAACGACAACATGAGGCAGATCGGCGCTCCGAAGTTCACCGACGCCGACCACGCCCTCGCCAAGGCGGTGCAGAAGTCGCTGGGCAAGCCCGAAGCGGGCATGCCGACCGAGCTGACCCCGCTCGCTCCCCCGGCCGCGGCCTACACCGGTGGTCTGGCCACCGACACCGCCGACATCAGCTGGCAGGCGCCGACCGCCGTCCTGCTGTCCGCCGCGTACCCACCCGGCATCCCGAACCACAACTGGGGCGCCACCGCGACGGCGGCCACCAACATCGGCCACCAGGCGCTGCTGTCGGCCGCCCGCTATCTGGCGGCGGGCGCGATAGACCTGATCGAGCAGCCCGACCTGCTGGACGCGATGAAGCAGGAGTTCGCGGACCGTACCGAGGGCGTCGAGTGGGCCTCGATGATCCCCGACGGCAACCAGCCTCCGCTGTACGAGCCGCCGGCCGAGTTCCTCAAGGCGACCGGCCAGTCCTGGCCGCCGAAGGGCGTGACCTGGCCGGTGCCGCCGGTCGTGTCCACCGAGCAGCTGGGCGGCACGGGCCCCGCCCTCGCGCCGGTGACCTGACGGCACCACACCCCGCACACCCCTCCGCCCGTGGTCGTATCGCCCCCGCGACCGCGGGCGGAGGTCTAGGGCCAGTCCGGCGCATCATGCCGCAGACGCGGGGCCACATGACGAGCCGCGGCTTTCCTGCGACTTGATCCGCCGGACAGACCCTAGGTGACTTAGGTCAAGACTCGCGCCGTCCGCAGGACATGTCGTCAACTGACCGATGTGCCGCCGCCGTGCCGGGCGAAGAGTGGTGAACACACACTTCGTCCCTCGGAGGGGAACTCCTGTCATGCACCGTGATCAGTCACCCCTGCGGGCGCGTTCGGCGCCCGAGCTCGTGCCCGCGCTGCACCTGGATCTCGACCAGATGCTCGACGAGTTCACCCGGCAGCCGGTCGTCGCTGTCCTGCGTTTCGACCCGGACCTGCCTGCGGTGATCACGGTCGAGTTCATGTCGGAGCGCGGACCGGCGCTCGTCTGGCGCCTCGGCCGTGAGCTGCTCCATCGCGGTCTGACGGCGATGAGCGGTTCCGGCGACGTGCGGATGTGGCCGATGGCGCCCGGGGAACGGCCCTCGTCCTGGCTGCTGTTCGAGTCGGAGGAGGTGAACGCCCTGTTCGAGGTGCCCATCCCACCGTTGGCGGCGTGGCTCGACGCGACCTACCGGATCATCCCGGCCGAGGCCGAGATGGACGGTCTGGACTGGGACGGCTTCCTGCGGGAGCTGCTCGAAGGCCCGGGAGCGTCTCCCGAATGACCGCCGTCGGAGCCCCGGAGGGATGACTTGCCTCCCTTCGCGTCACCTGTCAGAGTGGTGACGCACAGGGTTTCCGTCCCGCCGACACCCCTGCGCCGAAGGCCGCACGTGTGCGGCACAAGAGGAGGACCGAAGTGAGGACCAGCAACCCGTTCCTGTCCCGCTGGGGCGGCGACCGCGCGGCCGGCCGGACAGCCGCGCCCGCGGGCCGTCCGGTGGGCGCCACGGTCGGCGGCCACCCGGCGGACGACCACGACCACCTGACCAACCCCTACGCCCCGGTCACCGACGGCTCGCCCCGGGCCGACTCGACCGCCGTCACCATGGACGACGTCGTCGTCCGCACCGCGACGACGCTCGGCACCGTGGTCCTGACAGCCGTCCTGTCCTGGCTCCTGCTCCCCGTCGACGAGGCGAACGTCGGCCGCTCCTACGGCCTGGCCGTCGGTGCCGCCCTCGTCGCCTTCGTCCTGGCGATGATCCAGTCCTTCAAGCGCACCCCGGCCCCGGCGCTGATCCTCGGATACGCCGCCTTCGAGGGCGTCTTCCTGGGCGTGCTGTCCAACACGGTGTCCACCTACATCGCACCCGGCGTCGTCGTACAAGCAGTCCTCGGCACCTTCGCGGTGTCCGCGGGTGTACTCATCGCCTACCGGATGCGCTGGATACGGGTGACCCAGCGGTTCGCCGGCTTCGTCGGCGCCGCCGCGACCGGCTTCGTCCTGCTCCTCTTCGCCGACCTGCTCTTCTCCGCCTTCGGCGCCGGTGACGGCCTCGGCTTCCACAGCGGCGGCCTCGGCATCGCCTTCGGCCTCGTCGGCATCGTGCTCGGCGCGGCCTTCCTGGCCCTGGACTTCAAGCAGGTCGAGGACGCCGTCACGTACGGCGCCCCGCGCGAGGAGGCATGGCTGGCAGCCTTCGGCCTCACCACCACCCTGGTGTGGATCTACCTGGAGGTGCTGCGCGTGCTGTCCCTCTTCAACGGCGACAACTGAACGCTCCCCAAGGGAAGGGGCACGCGCGGCGGCGCGTGCCCCTTCGGCATGTCCGCGCGCGGGCGCACTGGTCGAACCCGCCCGGAACCCCGATCGTTCTCCTGGTGACGACCGACCGCCGCAACGGGAGAGACACCGCATGAGCCTTGACGAGCAGTGCCCCCACCAGGCCGCGAGGGTCGTCATCGACCCCGCCTTCAAGGCGGACGCCCCCGCGCGCTACGCCCGCCTGCGCGAGCTCGGCCCCCTCCACCCGGCCGAGTTCCACCTCGGCCTCAAGGGCTGGGTGGTCGTCGGCCACGACCTGGCCCGCGAGGCACTCACCCACCCCGCCCTCCTCAAGGACGCCACCCCCGCCGCCAAGGCCCTGGCCGCCGCAGGTTACGTACTCAACAAACCCTCCGTAGGGCTCGGCGCCCAGATGATGGAGGCCGACCCGCCCGAGCACACCCGGCTGCGCCGCCTGGCCTCGGCGGCCTTCACCCCACGCCGTACGGCCGAACTGGCCCCGCGCATCGAGCAGATCGCCCACGACCTGGTCGACGCACTGCCGCCTACGGGTGAGATGGACCTCGTGGAGGCTTTCAACTCCCCCCTCCCCGCCACGGTCATCGCCGACCTCCTCGGCATCCCCGACGAGCACCGCCCGGAGTTCCGCCGCTGGTCGAGCCTGGCCCTCCGGGTGGCCTCCCCCGAACACCGCACGGCACTGACCGGCCTGCACGGCCTGCTGGCCGGCCTCCTCGCGGACAAACGCCGCAGCCCCGAGGACGATCTGCTGTCCGCCCTGGTCGCCGTACGCGACGAGGAGGACGGCCGGCTCTCCGAGGAGGAACTGGTCGGCACGGCACTGATGCTGGTCGTCGCCGGCCACGAGAGCACCGTGAACCTGCTCGGCAACGCCGTCCTGGCCCTGCTCCAACACCCCGACCAGATGCGGACGTTGCGCGAACACCCCGAGCTGATGCCCAGCGCGGTGGAGGAGTTCCTGCGCTACGACCCCTCCGTCGAGCGCTCCACCAGCCGCTACGCGGCCGACGACCTCGAACTCGCCGGGGTGCCGATCCCCCGGGGCAGCATGGTCGTCGTCGCCCTCGGCGCCGCCGGACGCGACGCCCCGCAGGCCGAGGACGCCGACCCCGCCGTACTCGACGTGACCCGCCCGGCTGCCCGGCACCTGGCCTTCGGCCACGGCATCCACTACTGCCTCGGCGCCCCGCTGGCCCGCCTGGAGGCGACCATCGCCCTGCGTGTCCTGCTCGCTCGCCTCCCCGAGCTCCAACTCGCGGTACCGGCGGACAAGTTGGAGTGGATCGGTTCCGGCATCATCCGCGGGGTGCTGGCCCTGCCGGTGCGCTACCGCGTCGGCTGAGCACGCAGATGGCGGCTGACGTCACCCACCAGATGGATCAGGACCCGGCGCTCGGTGAACCGCCAGCGCCCGTCCGCCCGCTCGAAGCGGTCGCTGTAGCGGCCCGCGGCCACCGGCTGGAGCGGGAAGTCGGGCAGGGCCTGGAACACCGTGACGTACGAGCGCGCGGCGGCCGTGCCCGCCTCCTCGT
This sequence comes from Streptomyces sp. NBC_00028, assembly GCF_045041065.1. Taxonomy (NCBI): domain Bacteria; kingdom Bacillati; phylum Actinomycetota; class Actinomycetes; order Kitasatosporales; family Streptomycetaceae; genus Streptomyces; species Streptomyces sp. NBC_00028. The sequence continues at coordinate 168,469 of NZ_CP108294.1, forward strand.
CGAGGTCGACGGCGATGTTGCTCGTGACGTGCTGGGTGCGGGGCGTGCCGTCCTCGTAGAGGATCACGCTGTCCCTGAGCATCTTCGCCACCCCACCGTCCCGGCCAGGGACGGGTGCGCCGCTGCCGATGAACACGGCGTCGGCGAAGAGTTCACCGACGCCGGCGAAGTCTCCGGTGTCGACCAGCTCCGCGTATGAGGCGATCAGGTTGGTGATGGGTGTGATGTCCGCAGTCGTGCTCATGGCGTGAAAATACCTGTCCGGTCGGGTGTGGTCGGGCAACGCTTCGACCCGCGGTCCGGAGGGGCCGCGGGTCGAATGGTGGGGTGTGAGCGGGTCACACGGTCCGGGTGCGCAGCTGGCGGGACTTCCAGCCCAGCAGCAGGGCCTGGAGGATGAACCACACCCCGCCACCCGTCGCGTACACCGACAGGACGTCGAGCGACGGGTTGTCGCCCGCGGCCTGGATGTTGTAGGTGATGCCGACGAGGAACGACAGTCCGCCCGAGATCAGCGTCGGCCACTGCTTGCCCAGTTCGGGGCCGCGCCGACGTATTCCGACGATCACCTGGGCGGCACCGGAGACGATGGCCCAGGCGCCGAACACATGGAGCACGGACGCCTCGTCACCGGCGCCGGCGATGCCGATCGCGAGGGCGGCCAGGGTGCTGAGCACGCCGTTGAACGCGGTGACCCGGCGCTCGGAGCCGTTCGGGGTGGCCCGGTAGTCGATCAGCGAGGACACCGCGTCGATCAGCGGGTAGACGACGAGCAGGGTGATCGCCACGGCGTCGAGGTCCTCGTGAGCCTTGGCGAAGGCCAGCGCCCAGGCCACGGCCAGGACACCGCGGCCGAGGTACAGCCGCAGCAGGGAGTCGCGTTCGCCTGTGACCGTCGGCGTCGATGTCTGGGTGCTCATGGTGGTTCGGCCTCTCTCAGGTCAGGGGTTCGGGGTCGGGCCGGTCAGCGCCGGGAGGGGAGGACGCACTTGAAGCTGGCGGCGTCGGCCGTGTCGCCGTAGCCCCGGTACTGGGACACTCGCGGGTAGTTGCAGAGGTCGCGGTCGACGCTCTGGCCGTCGGCGTTGATCAGGGTCGCGGGCAGCGTCTTGGGCGCCTTGCCGTGCTCGACCCAGGCGGTCAGCGCACCGAGATCGTCGGTGGTGCCGTCACCCTTGTTGAGGCCGCAGTGGACCGTGCCCGGGGCGAGGAAGAGACGGTAGAAGTCGTCGACCTTCTTGGCGCTGCCGAGCTCCCGCTCAACCCGCTCGCGGTACTGCACGGTGCCCTGCGCGGGGATGTACTGGTCGGCGTCGCCCTGCCAGGTCAGCAGCTTGCCGCCGGACTTGCGGAAGGCCGACAGGTCCGGGTCGTCGGTGCCGATGACCTTGTCGTACTCGGCCTGGGACTGCTTGAACAGCTCCGTGAACCGGCTGTAGGTGATCGTCGAGAGGTCGAGGGAGGGGTCCTTGGCGACCCACAGCTTGGTCCAGGCGGCGGGCACCGGGAACGGGTCCGCTCCGGCCAGCGCGTTGATGTCGGCGCCGATCGGGACGCCGTACCAGAGCTTCTTGCCCGAGGCGGTGCGCGGACCGTCCCAGATCTTGTGTACGACGGCCGCGTCGGCCGCCGTGATGGTCAGCTCCTTGCCCTCGCACACGACCTTGGTGCCGATCAGTCGGCGCGGGTCGAAGTCGCACCGGGACGGGTCGTTGACCAGGCCGTCCTTGGCGCCGTCGAGCGTGTCGCAGGCCTTGACGGCGGCGGCGGTGAAGGCGTTGAACTCACATGACGACGGGTGGGTCTTCTCGTTGTTCATGACCACCTGCGGCCACAGCGTGGCGACCTCGAACTCGTCCCAGTTCACGGCGGGCGCGTTGGCGAGGATGCCGTCGTAGTCGTCGGGGTAGCGCTGGGCCTCCATGTAGCCCTGACGGCCGCCGGTGGAACAGCCGTTGAAGTAGGAGTACGCGGGACGCTTGCCGTAGATCCCGTCGACGACCTCCTTGCCGACGACCGATGCCTCGTGCTGGGAGCGGGAGGCGAAGTTCTTCAGCAGCGCGGTGTTGACCTGGCCCTGGCTGTTCAGCGCCCAGCTGGTGTCGAGGGCGTCGCCGACGCCGGCGTCGGTGGTGACGGCGGCGTAGCCGTTCTTCACGGCGGTGGCCAGGCCTGGGTTGTTGTCACCGGCCAGGTAGGCGGCGCCGCCGAGCCCCTGGAAGCGGCCGTTCCAGCCGCTGGCGGGCAGCCATGTCCGCACCTTGGCGTGGTCGTCGGCGCCCGGGTGGGTGAGGGTGACGGTGACCTCGCAGTAAGCCGGGACGTCGGTGACCGTGCCCTGGAGGACGCCGGTGCCCTGGATGGTGCCGCCAGGCCGGCTGACCGCGGTCACGGACTCCACCTTGGTGCCGGTGGGGGCCTTCACCGAGGGTGCCGCGCAGTTGAGGAGCGTGGAGGTGGTCTGCGGCTCCGCCGAAGCGGTCGGCAGGTACACCGCCGCGGCGAGCGGCACACCGGCCGCGAGAACAGTCAGCAGTCGTCTCATGGGTCATCCATCCAAGAAGTAGGTGTGCGCCGGATCGGCGACACATGTGCACTCTGGCCGTGCGTCGCACAGCAGGGCCACAGTCATTCGACGGTCTTTCGCTCTTCCCGCAACCACCGTGAGTGGTACCGCTCCGCCCACGACCGACTTACGTATCCGGTACGCATGCCCAGCCGTGCCTCGGGGTCCTCGGAGGCCCTGCGCATGTGTCCGATCAGGACGAAGGTGATGGCCCAGGCCAGGATGTCGTGGACGAAGATCGCGCTGGTGCGGGAGATGAAGGGGAGCAGGCCCATGAACCACATCAGCAGGCCGGTGAACATCATCACCAGCACCGCTCCGGCAATCCAGCCCGCGTAGAGCTTCTGGCCGGCGTTGAACTTGCCGGCCGGGCGGGCCTCCGGTGACTTACGGCGCCTGCGTACGGCACGCAGCCACTGGCGGTCGTACACCGCGAAGCGGTTCAGGCGGCGCAGGTCGGCGCGGAAGGCGGGGGAGAGGAGCCCCAGAAGGAAGGGCAGGGGCAGGGAGATGCCGGACCACTCGTGGACGGTGACCATCAGGTGCCGTCGGCCGACGAGCAGGGCCAGCGGCCCGATGTAGAGACAGGCGGCGGTGACCAGGCACAGCAGCATCAGATAGCCGGTGGCCCGGTGGACCAGGCGCTCGGCGGTGGTGAAGCGGCGGACCCGGCCGGGTTCAGGCCGCGTCCCGGTCGGCGCCGTCGAGCCAGCCGTCGACCACATATCCGCGCTCCTCCCAGTAGCCGGGGACGACCTTGTCGGTGACCGAGATACCGGACAGCCACTTGGCCGACTTGTAGAAGTACATGGGCGCCACATAGAGGCGGACCGGGCCGCCGTGCGCGTGGGTGATGGGCTTGTCCTGCATGTTCAGCGCCACCAACACGTCGGAGCGGCGGGCCTGTTCGAGGGTGAGGCTCTCGGTGTACGCGCCGTCGAAGCAGGTGAACCGGACCGCCGCGCTCGGGGAGCGCACGCCCGCGGCATCGAGGATGTCCGCGAGCCTCACGCCCTCGAAGGGGGTGTCGTCCACGCGCCAGCCATCGGTGCAGAGCACGTCGTGGACGACCCGGGTCTGCGGCATCGCACGCAGGTCGTCGAGCGTGTAGGTCTTGGGCCGGTCCACGAGTCCGCCGACCGTGAGCTCGTAGTTCGTCGCGTCCTTGTGCGGCACCGAGCCGACGACGCTGTAGTACCGGAAGCCGCCCGGGTTGGGCAGCAGCCCGGTCAGGCCGGTGGCGTCGACCTCGGAGGCCTTGGCGAGGAACCCCTCCCAGCCCCGCTGGAGGTACGGCGCGGCGGCGAGCCCGGCCGCACCCGCGCCGAGCATGCCCAGCATCGCCCGCCGGCCGACGGGTGCGCCGCCGGTCCTCGGCTTCGGCTTTTCTGCCATGGTGTGCGCTCCTTCGGACACGTGTGAGCTCGGGCGACGTCTCGTAAGTCATCGTCACCGGTTTAACTGGTGACGATGCTGGCATGGGGGTGTCGGGGCTGTCAACCGCAAACGTTTGAATCGACGGCTGCTACGCTGGAAGCGACGTAGACCGTGTATCGAGGAGTCACAGACGTGGTGGGTGAAGACGACATCTCCGGGTGAGACCCGGTACTGACGGCCACCGGCCGGCGCTCAGGAGCGCTGCCGAGGTGGTCCGTCTCGTCGTACCCCTTTTCCCACGTCTGCCCAGGGCAGAGCTCTCTTCTCCGCCCTCAAAGCCGCTCGAGGTCATTCCATGTCCGACGCGTCCATCGTCTGCTCGAACCTCTCCTTCGCCTGGCCCGACGACACCCCCGTCTTCCAGGACCTGTCCTTCTCCATGACCCCCGGCCGCACCGGCCTGGTCGCCCCCAACGGCTCCGGCAAGTCCACCCTGCTCAAGCTGATCGCCGGTGAGCTCAAGCCCGCCACCGGCTCGATCTCCGTCGGCGGCACCCTGGGCTACCTCCCGCAGAGCCTCCCCCTGACCGGCGATCTCACGGTCGCCGAGGTCCTCGGCGTCGCCGCGGTCATCCGCGCCCTGGACGCCGTGGAGTCCGGCGATGTCGCCGAGGAGCACTTCACCACCATCGGCGACGACTGGGACATCGAGGAGCGCACCCGCGCCCAGCTCGACCGCCTGGGCCTGGCCGACCTCACCCTGGACCGCAGCCTCAGCACGCTCAGCGGCGGCCAGGTCATCTCCCTCGGCCTCGCCGCGCAGCTGCTCAAGCGCCCCGACGTCCTGCTCCTCGACGAACCCACCAACAACCTCGACCTCCAGGCCCGCCACAAGCTCTACGACGTGCTGTCGGACTTCTCCGGCACCCTCCTCCTGGTCAGCCACGACCGCGCCCTGCTCGACCGCATGGACCGCATCGCCGAACTCGGCAGCGACGAACTGCGCCTGTACGGCGGCACCTTCACCGAGTACGAAGAGGCTGTGCGCGCCGAACAGGAGGTCGCCGAGAAGAACGTCCGCAACGCCGAGCAGGAGCTCAAGCGCGAGAAGCGGGAGATGCAGCAGGCCCGCGAGCGCGCCGAGCGCCGCATGAGCAACGCCTCCAAGAACCTGAAGAACGCCGGGCTGCCCAAGATCTTCGCGGGCAACATGAAGCGCGGCGCCCAGGAGGCGGCGGGCAAGTCCGGCACGATGCACGCCTCCCGGGTCAGCGAGGCCAAGTCCCGTCTCGACGAGGCCGGCCGCGCCCTGCGCGACGAACAGCGCCTCACCCTGGAACTGCCCGACACCCAGGTCCCCGCGGGCCGCAACCTCTTCCTCGGCGAGGGCATGCAGGTCAGCCTCGGGGACAGCCCGGTGTTCGCGGACGGCGGCGTCGACCTGACCGTGCGCGGCCCCGAGCGCATCGCGCTCACCGGCCCCAACGGCGCCGGAAAGACCACCCTCATGCGCCTGATCACCGGCGAACTCACCCCGGCCAGCGGCGAGATCAAGCGCAACGACGGCCGCATCGCCTACCTCTCCCAGCGCCTGGACCTGCTCGACCTGGACCGCACGGTCGCCGAGAACTTCGCCGCCTTCGCCCCCGAACGGCCCGAGGCGGAGCGCATGAACCTCCTCGCCCGCTTCCTCTTCCGCGGCGCCCGCGCCCACCTGCCGGTCGGCGTCCTGTCCGGCGGCGAACGCCTGCGCGCCACCCTGGCCTGCGTGCTGTGCGCCGAACCCGCCCCGCACCTTCTCCTGCTCGACGAACCGACCAACAACCTCGACCTGGTCAGCGCGGGCCAGCTGGAAAGCGCGCTCAACTCCTATGAGGGCGCCTTCATGGTGGTCAGCCACGACGAACGGTTCCTCGCCGAGATCGGTGTGAACCGCTGGCTGCGCCTGGCCGACGGCACGCTCAAGGAGACGGGGGCGCCCGAGGTGTGAGCCGGTGACGTGTGCCCTGGCCCGCGTCCGAGGCGCCCCGCGCCCGGCGGGCCGACCACCGCCCACCCCTGGGAACACCTGTGTCCGCACTGATCGCTTACGACCTCGTCCGCACCCTCGGCGACCGCCGCGTTCTCGACGGCATCTCGCTGACCGCCTCCCCCGGCCACCGCATCGGCCTCATCGGCGAGAACGGTGTCGGCAAGTCCACCCTCCTGCGCCTCCTCGCGGGCCTGGACGCCCCCGACGCGGGCAGCGTCACCCGCCCCGCCGACCTGGGCTTCCTCCACCAGGAGATGCCGTACGACGCCTACTCGACGATCGCGACGGTCCTGGACGAGGCGCTGCGCGAGGCCCGCGAGGACCTCGCCGAACTGGACCGCCTCGGCGAAGAGCTGGCCCGGACCCCGGAGGACCAGGAGCTCCTCGACGCCTACGGCAGGCGCCTGGAGCAGGCCCAGCACCGGGAGTCCTGGGACGCCGACCGCCGAGCCGCCCTGGTCCTGGCCGGCCTGGGCCTCGGCACGTTCGCCCACACCCGCACCCTCGGCTCGCTCTCCGGCGGCCAGCGCGGCCGGCTCGCCCTGGCCGCCCTCCTCGTACGCCGCCCTTCCGCCCTGCTCCTCGACGAGCCGACCAACCACCTCGACGACAGCGCCGCCGCCTTCCTGGAGGAACAGCTCCGCGCCCTGCCCGGCACGGTCGTCGTCGCCAGCCACGACCGTGCGTTCCTCGACGCCGTCTGCACCGATCTGATCGACCTCGACCCGGCGGTGGACGGCCCGGTCCGCTACGGCGGCAACTACTCCGCCTATCTGGCGGAGAAGCGGGCCGAGCGTGAGCGCTGGGAGCGGCGGTTCGCCGAGGAGCAGGAGGAGTTGGCGGCGCTGCGGGAGTCCGCGGGGGTGACCGCGCACCGGGTGGCGCCGGACCGGGGGCCCACGGACAACGAGAAGATGGGGTACGGCCACCGGGCGGGCCGGGTGCAGAGCCAGATCTCCCGCCGGGTCCGCAACGCCACCCGGCGCCTGGAGGAGCTGGAGCGCACCCGGGTCGCCGAGCCGCCCCGCCCGCTGCGGTTCGCGGCCGGGGAGCTTGCGGCGCACAGCGAGGAGGGCTCGCAGCCTCTGGTGTCGCTGAGCGAGGTGCGGGTGCCGGGGCGGCTCGCGCCGGCCGATCTGGAGGTGGCGCCGAGCGACCGGCTGCTGGTCACGGGCGGCAACGGGACGGGCAAGTCGACGCTGCTCGCCGTACTCGCCGGGCACCTGCCGGCCGAGGGCGAGGTGATCCGGCAACGCAGGCTCACGGTGGGGATGCTCACCCAGGACACGGCCTTCGAGCGGTACGACCGCACGGTCCGCGACACCTACGAGCAGACGCTGGGCGTGCGGCGGGCGGAGAAGGTACCTCTGGGCTCGCTCGGCCTGATGCACGAGGCGGACCTGGACAAGCCGGTCGGGCAGCTGTCCGTGGGCCAGCGCCGCAGGCTGGCCCTGGCCCTCCTGGTGGCCCGCCCACCCCAGCTGCTCCTGCTCGACGAGCCCACCAACCACCTCTCCCCCGCCCTGTGCGACGAACTGGAGGCGGCGCTGGGCCCGGGTCCCGGCGCGATCGTCGTGGCCAGCCACGACCGCTGGCTGCGTCGACGCTGGCAGGGACGGGAGCACCGTTTGGAACGGTGACGCTTCTTGCCTCCATGCGGAGTCACCTGTCAAGATGGTGATGTGAACCTTGACCATGTCTTCGTATGCGGGCACCCGGCCCTCGACTTCGCGGCCACCCTCCGGGCCCGGCGCTCGACCCGGTTCGAGATGTTCGTGACGCCGGACCGGCTGAACGCCTGGTACCTGGAGTCCGGCCTGGTGGACACGATCACCGACGGCAAGGACGACGACGTACGGGAGGCGACGGCCGTACGCGAGGCCATCTACCGGCTCGTCACCGATCGCCGTCTCGGCGAGGAGTTCGACCAGGAGGCGCTCGCGGCGGTCAACGCCGCCGCGCGCAAGACCCCGGTCACGCCCCAGCTGACCGCGACCGGGCGGCTCACCGAGGCCACGCCCGAGCAGGCGCTGGCGACGGTCGCCCGGCAGGCGGTGGAGCTGCTCAGCGGCCCGGACGTGCCGCTGATGAAGGAGTGCGGCAACCCCGAGTGCACCCGTGTCTACATCGACCGCTCCCGGGGCATGCGGCGCCAGTGGTGCGGCATGGAGTCCTGCGGCAACAAGATCAAGGCCGCCGCGTACCGGGCCCGCAAGAAGTCGGCGCCCGCCACGGCCGCGCACTGACCTCTCGCCCGGTCGCCGGAGTCAGTCGGCCGCAAGGTCCTTGAGGGTCCTGCGGAACCGGTTCATCAGCACCGGCCTGGCCCAGCGCACCGGCGGCGGAAAACCCGCGTAGACCCGTTCCCGGCCGGGAACGGGCTCGGGGTGTTCCAGGAATCCGAAGGTCAGGTGCGGCTCACTGCGCGAGACACCTTCGGCCGCCGCCTTGCGGAGCACCTGGAGATCCTCTTCCCCGGGTTTGGCGAGCAGCCCTGTGAACAGGGGCCGTACGACGGCGGAGTGCCCGGCCAACGCGTGCCTCACCCGATGGGACGCGAACGTCCCCTCCTTCATCGCGTGGCCCCAGCTCACCGATCCGCCGACCCGGCGCTCCTCCGCGATCCGTTCGATGACGCTCTCCAGCGCGTCGAGCCCCTCGGCCATCGCATCGTCGTCCTCGTCCAACAGATCGAGACTGCGCGCCGCTTCGGGGCACCGGGTTCGCAGCACCGGCCACAGCAGCTCGTCCTCGATGCGCCGGTGCCGGCGCACGAAGTCGACGAACCACCGCACGGTCGTCACCAGGGTGCTCGTTTCGACGGCCGCACCATCTGCCAGCCGGGTGAACGATGCCGTGACCAGCTCCGCGCCCCGGGTCATGACCGTGAGAGGGACGAGGAGTTCCTCGAAGAGACGGGCGCCGTCCGTGACCGGCGCCTGCGTGGCGGACATCCGTGAACCCTTCTGCACATGAGTGAGCGCACCGGTGGCCCGAGGGGCGTCACGTCCTGGCTCCCCCGTCCGCGTGTTCGACGGCGGAGCCTTCCAAGGGGAGAACGTGACGGCGGATCGGAAAGGTTCACCCCGACATGCAGAGCGACTGTTCCGGTGACACACCCAGGAGACACTCAGAGATACATGGCTCGGTGGCTGCGATAGGCGAAGGTGTCACCCGAACTGAGAATGGTCACGACCTTCTCGCAGAAGCGCTGATACTCCTGCTCGTGCTCGGCCGGCAGGGTCACGGACACGGCGCTCCCCTGCTCCCCGACGAACCGCAGGATGTTCAGCAGACCCGACGGGGGCGGCAACAGCAGCACCTCCATGACACGCCGAAAGACATCGGCAAGGCGCTCCTCACCGTCGGGCGGCTCGGTACCGGCGCCGGCGAACAGGTCGAGACAGGCTGTCAGATGCCCGAGGTCGGCCGCGCTCACCTCGATCGGGTAGACGCTCGTCAACTCGTCGCCGCACACGCTGTACAAGGTGTAGCGGGGTGGCGGCTCTTCCGCAGCGGGGACCGCGGGCGCGTCCTCGGTGTGCCAGCGCGCCCACAGCGGCAGTTTGAGCAGGACCTGCACCCAGCTGTCGTAGGCGTCCGCAATGACCCGCTCGTCGTCCGAGTCCGCGCCCGCATGGTGCAGGCGGTAGAGGTGCCGCAGCAGCGGCTCCTCCAGGCTCTGGAACTTCGCGTAGAACACGGGGTCGTCGGGGACCAGCACGTACAAGGGCACCTCCTCTGAAGGGAACGGAGTGAGCCACCCCGAGGTTCACGGGCCTCGACCACCCTCACCCGAGTCACCGCCTTGACAGGTGACGCACTCCTGCGAGACCATCGTCACCAGTTAAATCGGTTACTTCCTCGAAGGGTGCCAAGTCACGTGACCGATCCGCCGACTGTCACTCCCTGCCAGACTCGACACGTCACCCCACCGGGACACCTCCAGCCGCACACACATGTCACGGAACGTGGCTACACTTCGCGGTCTTGGCCACACGCCCCGCACGCGGAGAGGGCGTGAGTCCCCCACCGACACGGTGAAGACGGACCGGATGGGCGACCAGCAGACCACTGGAGAAACAGCGAGGCCAGCCGCGAGATGGACGCGACAGTGCGCTACTCACTCCTCGGCACCGTACGGGCGGTACGCGGGGACACCGAGATCGACGTGGGCCCCCCGAAACGCCTGGCCCTGCTCGCCCTGCTGCTGCTCCGCGCCCCCGGGCCGCTCACACTGAGCGAGGCGGTCGACCTCCTGTGGGACGACGAACCACCCCCCAGCGCCGTCAACGTGGTGCACCGACACATCGGCGCCCTGCGCAGAACACTCGAACCCGAACTGCGCAGCCGCAGCAACGCCGAACACCTCATCCGCGCCGCCGACGGGTACCGGCTCCTGGTCGGCACCTCGAGCTCGGATCTGCTGCGCTTCCGCGACCTGCGCGCCAAGGCCCAGCTCGCACTCCGCGGCGGCACTCCCGCCGAAGCCGCGCAGGACTTCGTCGAAGCCCTGCGGCTGTGGCGCGGCCCCGTCGTCGCGGCGGGCACCTCGGTGGCCCGGCACCCGGTCTTCACCTCGGTCGGACACGAGTTCGTCGCCACGGTGAAGGAAGCCGCCGACACCGTCCTGACCGCGGCGCCCGCGCTGACCGAAGAGGTCCTCACCGTGCTGCGCAACGCTCTGGACAGCCACCCCTTCGACGAGGCCCTCCACGCCCGGGTGATAGCGGCCCTGGCCGCCACCGGCCGACAGGCCGAGGCCCTACGGCAGTTCGAGACCATCCGCACCGCACTCGCCGAGGAACTGGGCGTCGAACCCGGCTCCGAACTGCGCGCCGCCCAACAGCACCTGCTCCAGCGCCGAGCCTCCCGGACCCCGGACGCCCCCACGCCCCCGCCCGCCCAGGCCGGCCGTCCATCCCAACTCCCCGCGGACTGCACCTCCTTCGCCGGTCGCCGCGAGCCCCTGAGCCAGTGCCTGGAGCTCCTGCCGATCGAGGGCGAAAGCCGCCCGCCGCAGATGACCGCGGCCATCTGCGGCATGGCGGGAGTCGGCAAGACGACGCTGGCCGTGCACTGGGCCCACCTGGTCGCCGACCACTTCCCCGACGGGCAGCTCCACATCGACCTCCAGGGCCACCACCCCTCCCGGCCCCCGCTCGACCCGGCCGAGGCCATCAGCGAGATCCTCGGCGCGCTGGGCGTGGAGCACGACCGTGCCCACGCCGGCGTCGCCGCACTGGCCGCCCTCTACCGAAGCGCCATCAGCGGACGCCGACTGCTCCTCGTCCTGGACGACGCGGAGAACTGCGAACAGGTGAGGCCCCTGCTCCCCGCCACGCCCGGATGTGTCGCCGTCGTCACGAGCCGACGGCGGCTGGAGGGTCTGGCGGTGACGGACAACGCCCGCATCATCACGCTGCAGCCCATGACGCGCGCGGAGGGCCTGGAACTGCTCGACCGGCGCCTGGGCACCGACCGGATCCGGGCCGAGCACACCACAGCAGAGGAGATCGTGGAACTGTGCGGCGGGCTGCCGCTGGCCCTGGCCGTCACCGGCGCCCGGACCCTGGCGCAGTCGAGGTTTCCGCTGGTGTCGCTCGCGGCCAGGCTCCAGGACGCCGACGACTGCCTCGACGCCCTGTCCTGCCACGACGAGCGCACCGACATCCGCGCCTCGTTCCACCGCTCCTACGAGGCACTGAGCAGCAGCGCCGCGCGGCTGTTCCGGCTGCTGAGCCTGCATCCCTCGCGCGACATCGCCCTGCCGGCCGCCGCCAGCACGGCCGGCACCGATCCGCGCAGGACCCGGCAGGACGTGGCAGAGCTGATGGACCATCACCTGCTGGTCGAACTGACCGCCGGCCGCTACACCTGCCACGAACTGCTCCGTACCTACGCCAGAGAACTCAGTGCGGTCCTCGACTCCCCCACCGCACGCTCCGAGGCCCTGGCCAGGATGTTCGAGCACTACCTCTACAGCGCCGACGCCGCCACGGCACACCTCGCGCCCCATCGCGGCACTGTGCTCCTGCCGCCCCCGCGTCCCGGCGTCCGCCCTCAGCGGTTCAACGGACGCGCGGACGCGGCCGAGTGGATCGTCGCCGAGCAGTACCTGCTGCCGGAACTCGTCCGCTCCATCGAGAACCACCCCCGGGACGAGACCCTCCACCGCCGCCTGACCTCGGCCGTGGAGATGTGCTTCCAGCCCGACAACTCCTAGCCTTCGGCCAGGACGTGTTCGGGAAGGCTAGGCGGCCTCCGGCCGCGCCACCCCCCGCAGCTTGCGCAGGGCGTTGTGGTGACGGCTCTTGACCGTGCCGGCCGGGACCCCGAGGATGCCGGCCGTCTCCTGGATGCTGCGGTCGCACAGGTAGATGTGCACCAGCACCGCGCGGTGCTCGGCGGACAGCCGCTGCAGCAAGGGCCTTGCCACCAAGGTGTCGTGCACCGCCTCGATGCCGTCGGTCCGCGCCACGGGGTCGTTGTACGTGACTCCGGCGATCTCCCGGCGCGCATGAGGCTTGCGGACCCAGTCGATGACCAGATGCCGGGTCACGGTGAAGAGCCAGCCACGGACCGACCCGTCCATGCCGAGCAGACGGTCGATGTTGCGCCAGGCCCGGATGATGGTCTCCTGGACGATGTCCTCGGCGAGTCCATGGTCACCGAGCATCTTCTCGGCGTACGAGACAAGGCTTTCCCGGTGTTCCCTCATGATGCTGCCGAGCAGGTCGGACCGGGACATACCCGTGAGGGGCGTAGCCATAGTGTTCTGAACCATCCTGGTTCTCTTTGGTGCGGCGACCGGGGGCCGGATGTAACCCCCGCAATCGCACTGTAGGCAGCGGTAGGTGCCAGAAAAGTGCTGTGTTTGTGTCGTCCCGCTGCCGCACCTGTGACCCGTTAACACATATGCCCGAACGGAGATGCGCGCATGCCTTCTCAGCAGCGCTTTTACCGCGCCTTTGACTGATTCCCCGCCCTTACGGGTTCCAAACAAATGCCACACATGAGTTCTATGTCACGCGCCGTCGTGCCGCCTTGACCCAAATGCAATGTGTGCGCCTGACCGCCGGGAGATATGTATGTGAGACTGCCGCACCGAGGAACCATCTGAAAGGTATGACCACATTGCGTAAGAACCTGCTGCGGCTGGGCGTGACCATGGCTGCCGTCGTCGGTCTGTCCCTCGGTGCGAACACCGCGTTCGCCACCCCGGCCGGCCCGGGCGTGACCGGCAAGATCATCTCCCAGACCACCATCGGCGGCACGGACTACATCCTCCGTCAGATCACCATCCCCGCAGGCCAGAGCACAGGCTGGCACTACCACGACGGAACCCTGTACGGCTTCGTCCAGCACGGCACGCTCAGCCACTTCGACTCCGACTGCCAGGCCGACGGTGTCTACAAGGCCGGCCAGCCCCTGACCGAGCCGTCCGGCGCGGACCACGTGCACATCGGCCGCAACCTCGGCAGGACCGACGTCGTCCTCGACGTCCTGTACGTCCTGCCGCACGGCGCCCCGCTCTCCGAAGACGCCCCCAACCCGGGCTGCGACTTCCAGTAGCCCGCGCTCATACACGATGGGCCCGTCACGGCATCCACCGTGGCGGGCCCATCGCCGTACGACGGTCCCGCGACCGCGCCTCAGCCGTCCACCGGCGTCCCCGCGCACGAAGGCGTCCCGGTCCTCCTGGCCGTCCGGTCGCGCCGACAGCCGCGACGGCAGGCCGACGAACTCCGGGTCGGGCCCAGTGGTGCGCCCACCAGGCGCAGATAGCTGGAGAGCAGCAGATCGGTGAAGTCCTCATCAAGCGGTGTCATAACCGTTCACATGTTTCTTTTTCCGGGACAGCTGTGGTCGGTTGGCGGGTTTCTTCTTCGTCAAGGGGCTTGACAGGAAAGTGTCCTTACCAACAGCCTATGGCAACGTTGTCAGGCTTCGCGGGCCGCCTCCGTACGCCCGGCAACCCACACACCTCCACTCACTCGCACCCTGTGATGGGACGATCACATATGGCCGAACAGTCGTGCTTCTCGCGGCCCACCTCCCGACGCACCCTCGTCGCGACCGGCTCGACCCTGCTGGCCGGGTTCGGCCTCGGCACGGTGTTCGCGCCGACAGCCGAAGCCGGGGCCTCCACCGCGGCCACGGAAGCGACCAGCACGGGCACCGGCTCCCCTTCCGCACCGGGTGAGATCGCCGCCTACCGCCCGGTGCGGGCCTCCTCCCAGGCGTACGCGCCCACCCCCGCCGGCTTCGTGGTGGACGCGCTTCCCACCCAGGGCGTACGCGGCACAGGATGGCGTGCCGAGGCGGGCGACCCGCAGTGGATCGAGGTCGACCTCCAGGTGGACTGCCACGTCGACCGCGTCCGGCTGACCTTCGAAGCCGACGCGAGCGACCCTGTCTTCACCCCTCCCACCAGCGGCAACCCGCGCCAGGGCACCACTGGCAAGGAGATCCTCTCCAGCTACGCCCGCGAGTTCGTCGTGGAGACCTCCCGCGACCACACCACCTGGACCAGCGTCTACCGCACCACCGCCGGAACCGGCGGCGTGGTGGACATCCCGCTGCCGATCCCCGTCACGGCCCGCTGGGTACGGCTGACAGCCCGCCGTCGCTCCAGCCCCAACCCCCTTGGCCTGAACGGCTTCGAGGTCTACGGCACGGCCCCCGCCCACCGCCCGAAGGCCACCGGCTGGACGGACTGGGGCACCCACCACACCGACGCGCCGCGCCTTGAGGTGGCCGCCGACGGCACGGTCCCGCTGGAGTCGGGCTGGACACTCACCCTGGACGACTGGACGGACGGCGACGGTACGACCCTGTCGAGCACCGGCGTCGACACCTCCCACTGGCTCCCCGCGACCGTCCCCGGCACCGTCCTCACCTCGCTGGTCGACCAGGGCAAACTGCCCGACCCGGTGGCCGGCCTGAACAACCTGCGCATCCCCGAGGCCCTCTCCCGCCACTCCTGGTGGTACCGGCGCGCCTTCGACCTGCCTCGCGGCCTGCGCACCGGCCAAGGGCGGCACACCTGGCTGGAGTTCGACGGCGTCAACCACAAGGCCGAGATCTGGCTCAACGGACACGGAGCGGGCGAGGTGACCTCACCCTTCGCCCGCTCCGCCCACGACGTCACCGAGCTGCTCAAGAAGGACGGCAACGCGCTCGCCGTACGCATCTCTCCCATGCCGGTGCCTGGAAGCCCTGGCGACAAGGGTCCGGCGGGCGAGGCCTGGGTGGACGCCGGAGCCAACACGATGAACCTCAACTCACCGACGTACCTGGCCTCTTCGGGCTGGGACTGGATGCCCGCCGTCCGTGACCGCGCGGCCGGGATCTGGAACCACGTACGCCTGAGATCGACCGGCCACATCGTCCTCGGCGACCCGCGCATCGACACCGCGCTGCCCGCGCTGCCGGACCTGTCGGTCGCCGAGCTCACCCTGACCGTCCCGGTCCGCAACGCCGACTCCGCCGCCCACGAGACCACCGTCACCGCCGAGTTCGGCGACGTCCGCGTCTCGCGCACGGTCACCGTCCCGGCGGGCGAGGACATCGATGTCATCTTCACTCCGGACGCGTACGCGGCCCTGCGCGTACGCGACCCCGAGCTGTGGTGGCCCAACGGCCTGGGCGAGCCCACCCTCCACGACCTCACTCTCACCGCCCGCGCCGGCGGCACCGAGAGCGACCGGCGCATCACCCGCTTCGGCATACGGCAGTTCGGCTACGCGTACGACACCCCGCTGAAGTTCACCCCGTCCTCCGACGCCTACACGCAGACCGTCCAGCTCGGTGCCCAGCGCGCCCGCCACCTCCGCGTCCGCTGCCTCACCCGGGCCACCGACTGGGGCAGCTCCCTGTGGGCCCTGTCGGCGTACGACAGCGCCCGCCCCGGCGTCGACCTCGCCCTGCACGCCCCCGCCGAGGCCTCGACCACCGACGAGGACGGGCACGCCGCGGCCCACGTCACCGACGGCGACCCGACCACCCGCTGGTCCTCCGCCTTCGCGGACGACCAGTGGATACGTGTCGACCTCGGGGCGACACAGACCCTCGACCGGGTCGACCTGGTGTGGGAGCGGGCCTACGCACGCACCTTCGTCGTCCAGGTCTCGGCGGACGGCGAGCAGTGGACGGACGCCGCGTCCGTCGACAACACCGCCGTCCCCCTCCCCTTCAACAGCGGTGACGCGAGCCTGCGGATCACCGACTTCGAGGCCCGTACGGCCCGTTACGTCCGCCTGTCCTGCGGTATCCGCAACACCAGCTGGGGCAACTCGCTCTGGTCCCTCGCCGTCATCGACAGCGCCGAACCCGGTACCGACCTCGCCCTGCGCCGCCGGGCCACCGCCTCCACCGAGGAGGACGGTCACCCGGCCGCCCACGCGACCGACGGCGACCCCGGCACCCGCTGGTCCTCCGCCTACGAGGACCAGCAGTGGCTCCAGGTCGACCTCGGCAGCGCCCGGCGCTTCGACCGGATCGCGGTCGTCTGGGAGCAGGCGTACCCGAAGACGTACACGCTCCACGTCTCCGACGACGGCGACACCTGGACCGATGTCACCACCGTCTCCAACACCCCCGACCCGCTGAAGATCAGCGTCAACGGGGTGCGGGTGCTGGTGCGCGGTGGCAACTGGGGCTGGGACGAGCTGCTGCGCCGGATGCCCGCCGAGCGCATGGACGCGGCGGTGCGCATGCACCGAGCCATGAACTTCACGATGATCCGCAACTGGGTCGGCAGCAGCAACCGTGAGGAGTTCTACGCCGCCTGCGACGCGCACGGCATCCTCGTCTGGAACGACTTCCCCAACGCCTGGGCCATGGACCCGCCGGACCACGAGGCGTTCCTCTCGGCGGCCCGCGACACCGTCCTGCGCTACCGCAGTCATCCGAGCATCGCGGTGTGGTGCGGCGCCAACGAGGGCAACCCGCCCGCCGCAATCGACGAGGGCATGCGCAAGGCCGTCGAGAGCCAGGCACCGGGGCTGCTGTACCAGAGCAACTCCGCCGGAGGCGTCGTCACCGGCGGCGGCCCGTACGGCTGGGTCGAGCCGGAGAAGTACTTCGACCCCGCCACCTACGGCAGCAAGGACTTCGGCTTCCACACCGAGATCGGTATGCCCGTCGTCTCCACCGCGGCCAGCACTCGCGCCATGCTCGGCGACGACGGACCCGAGTGGCCGATCGGCGGCGCCTGGTACCACCACGACTGGAGCGAACGCGGCAACCAAGCGCCGCAGAACTACAAGGCCGCCATCGAGACCCGCCTCGGTGAGGCCCGCGACCTGGACGACTTCACGCGCAAGGCGCAGTTCGTCAACTACGAGAACTTCCGCGCCATGTTCGAGGCCTGGAACGCCCATCTCTGGGACAACGCCAGCGGGTTGATGCTGTGGATGTCCCACCCCGCCTGGCACAGCACCGTCTGGCAGACCTACGACTACGACTTCGACGTCAACGGCGCCTACTTCGGCTGCCGGACCGCCTGCGAGCCCCTGCACGTCCAGGCCGACCCGGTGAAGTGGCAGGTCATCGCCGTCAACCACACCCGCGCGGCGCTGAAGCGGGCAACGGTGACGGCGGAGACGTACGACCTGTCGGGCCGCCGTATCGCCGACACCCGGCAGGCCCACGTGGACGTGGACCCGGCCGCCACGGCGCCGGCGTTCACCACGGCCCCCACAGCCGACCTGCCGGACCTGCACCTCCTCCGCCTGACCCTGGAGGACTCCGACGGGCGGCTCCTGTCCCGCAACACCTACTGGCGCTGCCGCACCCCCGAGGCGCTGCGCGCCCTCGACCAGGTCCGGCAGGCCAGGTTGTCGGCCTCCCTCACCCGGGTGTCCCGGGACGGGGATCGCCGTACGGCCACCGCGACCGTTCGCAACCGTGGGTCCATGGTCGCCGCCATGGTCCGGCTCTCCCTGCTGGACGAGGACGGCACCCGCGTCCTGCCGACCCTCTACGACGACAACTACCTGTGGCTGCTGCCCGGTGAGACGCGCACGGTGACCATGTCGTGGCCCGCGTCCGCGCTGTCGTCGGGCCGGCCGAGGCTACGGGTGGAGGGCTACAACACGCAGCCGGTCACGGTGCGCGGCTGAGCCGTACGGAGGGGGCCCGGGGCGGGCGTCACACGCTGCGTTCGTAGGCGGCCCACGCGATGTGCGACTCGTGCAGGGTCACGGCCACCTCGCGGATGCCCCGGGCCCCCTCCCCCAGCGTCCCCGCGTGGATCGCCTCGACCAGACGGTCGGCGATCACCTTGGCCAGGTACTCGGTCGAGGTGTTGATCTGCTGGAACCGCTCCTCGTCGTCGAGGTTGCGGTAGTTGAACTCACCGATCACCTTGCCGAGTTCAGCGGTGGCGAGACCGATGTCCACGACGATGTTGTCCTCGTCCAGCTCCGGCCGCCGGAACGTGGCGTCCACGACGAAGGTCGCCCCGTGCAGCCGCTGCGCGGGGCCGAAGACCTCGCCACGGAAACTGTGGGCGATCATCATGTGGTCACGTACGGTGATGCTGAACAAGGGTCCTCCAGGTGAGGTGTGCGCCGGTGGCGAGCATATAGCTGGCGTACATGTGGGTTCAGGTGTGAACCAAATGTGAGATCCTCTCGTGTCCTTGGTGTGTCGGTTGGCCGCTCCGGCAGAGGAGGACAATGGAAACACCACCGGTTGGACGCCTGGAGCATGCCCTTACCGACTTCGCCGAGCGGTACGGAGCTCTGACCAGGGCGCGGGAACAGCTGCGGGCGCTGTCGGTGACGGCCTGCTCCAGGGACGACGTCGTAGAGGTCACCGTGGGCGCTGATGAGCGGCCGGCGAGTATCCGGTTCGTCGACGAGCGGTTCAGGGAGATGCCCGCCGCCCAGCTCGCCGAGAGTGTCCTGGAGGCCCTGAGCACGGCGCGAGCCGAGGTCGCGGCCCGGTTCAATGCCGCGATGAGCGGTGCGGGGCTGCCGGTGCAGGCGACTCGGGAGACGGCTGGTCCCCGACCGCAGGGGCCGTTGTGGGGCCGTAGGCCGGCTTCGTCCCACGCGCCGGTGCCGCCGGACCTGCGCGCGGCGGTGGTGGCTTTGACGGACTCCGTGTGCGACGCCATCAGGTGTGTCTGAGACGGACGGCCGAGCCGACACGCACTAGCTTCACTGTACACACATCATTGTCCTGTCGTGAAACACCGCGCACGAGGACGAGGATCGGAAGAGCCATGCCGAAATCCCCCCGCCCGGACGACATCGTCCGTGTCGACAGCAACGTGTACTCCGTGACCGGCAGCAACACGAACTGGGTGATCATCAAGGACGGGGACAGCTGCACCCTCGTCGACTCCGGCTACCCCGGCGACCGTGAGGCCGTACTGGGCTCCCTCTCGGCCCTCGGGCTGGGGCCGCGCGACGTGGCCGCCGTACTGGTCACGCACGCGCACAACGACCACATCGGCGCGGCCGAGCACCTGCGCGCCCATTACGACGTGCCGGTCCTCATGCACCCCGAGGAGGTGCCGCACGCCCGTCGTGACTTCCTCGACCAGGTGTCCGTGGGACAGGTGCTCGCGCAGGCCTGGCGGCCCGGAGTACTGCCGTGGGCCGTGCACGCCCTGCGCGCCGGCGGCACCACGTATGTGCCGGTCTGCGAGCCACAGGCTTTCCCGGTGCCGGGAGCCCTCGACCTGCCTGGAGCGCCGGTGCCCGTGCACACCCCCGGGCACACAAGGGGGCACTGCGCCTACCACCTGCCCGAGAGCGGCATCCTGATCACCGGCGACGCCCTGGTCACCGCGCACCCCACGTCAAGGGTCAGCGGTCCGCAGCTGCTGCCCGACATGTTCCACACCGACCGAACGCGGGCCATCGACTCCCTCGGCGCGCTGGAGAACGTGGACGCAGGTCTTCTTCTGCCCGGCCATGGGCCGGTGTTCCAGGGCTCGGCCAAGGAGGCCGCCGCGACGGCCCGCGCCCACGCGGCTCGGTGATCGGCCGCCCCGCTGAGCCGCCTCCCTCACTCGGCGCAACCCGATAGCCAGAGGTTCAACCACATACTTACCGGGCAGTACAGTCGAGGACGACCTCGTGCGAGTGACATCGTCGACGCTTGAGGAAACCGAAGAACAGCCACACTTCGTCTATGCACGGGCACATCAGCGCTTATCGTGAAGAGTGAGCATGTCGGAGGAACCATCTGGCGTTGACACTTATCCACACGGACCCCAATGGCGTGGGTACCATGCGCAACGTCATCCATATCGAGGGAGTGAACGGTTGTGACCAGCCAATCAGCCGCCACGCTCCGGTCGCGGTACGTAGCACAAGCCGCGTCGGACTTGGAGGAGAACCGTCGGCGACAGCAGGAGCTGACGGAGAGGATCACCGCGTTGAAGCAGGAGGAAGCCCTCCTCACGGACATCCTCAACCTCGCCGAGCGGTACGAGGGTTTCGCCGACGCGTCGCGCCTGCCTGAGCAGTTGCAGGACGAGCCCGTCGTCGCGAAGGCGAAGAAGACGTCCACCGGGGCCGCCGCCCGACGCTCGCCGTCGGCCAAGAGCGCTCCGACCGCCAAGACGGCGAAGGCCGGCGCGAAGGGGAAGTCGCGTCAGCCTCTGCTCGGAGACCTGCTCGCGGATCTGCTCGGCCGGTACGAGGAGCCGCGTCTGGCGAAGGAACTGCGCGACGAGCTGCTCGAGAAGCACCCGGACCGCAACCCCACACCTCAGGTGGTGCGGAACACCCTTGAATCCCTGGTCGCCAAGGGCCGTATCCGGCGCCACAAGCAGCAGCGTTCCGTCATGTACACCCTGGTCGAAAAGGGTACGGCAGACAGCGGCAGCTCCGACTGACTCGTCTGCTTGTCCCGCGAGCGGTGATCCACGGCCGGACGGCAGTGCACAGCGTGCGCGACACATCCCGCCTCGCGGGACGGGCGAGACGTCTCAACCGACCAGGTGAACCAGGAGAGGTCCGGACCCCGTTGGGGAAATGAGAGGTTCTGCTCCCAGAAACCTCGTCCCCCAGTGGCGTCAACCTCTACAGGAGCGGTTCATCACATGTCGGACGATCATCGCGTCATGGAATTCCTTGAGCGGGTGGCAGCGGACAACGCCGCCGCCTTCGCCGGGCTGTCGACGTCTCTGGGTGTGCGCCTCGGGCTGTACCGGGCCATGGCAGGGGCTGGACCGCTCACTTCGACCGAGCTGGCCGCGAAGACCGGGCTCGTCGAACGCTATGTCCGCGAGTGGCTGGACGGGCAGGTGGCCGGATCCTATGTGATCCACTCCCCCGAAACACACACATATCTCTTCCCGGACGAGCACGCGGCCGTACTCGCCGACTCAGCCCTGCCCACGTACGTCGGCGGCGGCTTCACCATGCTGAAGGCCCTGTACGGCGCCGAAGAGGCACTGGTGAACGCCTACCGCAACGGTGGCGGCGTGAGCTGGCAGGACTTCGGGCCCGATCTGGCCGAGGGCGTGGCCGCCTTCTTCAAGCCCGGCTACGACGCGGTCCTCGTCCAGGAGTGGCTGCCCGCCCTGGAGGGCGTCGAGACCAAGCTGCGGCGCGGAGCCTCCGTCGCCGACGTCGGGTGCGGCCACGGCTACTCGACCGTGCTCATGGCCAAGGCGTTCCCGCAGTCCCGGTTCCACGGCTTCGACTTCCACGAGCCCTCCGTCGAAGCGGCCCGCAAGCTGGCCAAGGAGTCCGGCGTCGACGACCGCGTCACGTTCGAGGTCGCCGCCGCTCACGACTTCCCCGGCGGCGACTACGACCTCGTCACGTTCTTCGACTGCCTCCACGACCTCGGTGACCCCGGTGCGGCGCTCCGGCGTACCGAGGAGAGCCTGGCGGAGGGCGGAAGCTGCCTGGTCGTCGAGCCGAACGTCTCGGCCGAACCCGGCGAGAACATCAACCCGATCGGCCGCTCCTTCGCCTCCACCTCACCCGTCCTGTGTCTGCCGGTGGCCCTGGCGCAGAACGGCCCGCACGCGCTCGGCAACCACCCCGGCCCTGACGCCCTCAAGGAGATCGGCACCGAGGTGGGCCTCGGCAACTGGCGGCTCGCCGTCGAGACCTTCACCAACAGGGTTTACGACGTGACGCGTTGACGGACGGCCAACGGCCGCTG
The DNA here is from genome assembly GCF_045041065.1 of Streptomyces sp. NBC_00028. Classification (NCBI taxonomy): domain Bacteria; kingdom Bacillati; phylum Actinomycetota; class Actinomycetes; order Kitasatosporales; family Streptomycetaceae; genus Streptomyces; species Streptomyces sp. NBC_00028. The sequence goes on from NZ_CP108294.1 coordinate 190,590, forward strand.
CCCAGGCACAGCGGCGCCTACCAACCACGCCACACATTGTCGAACGCGGCATTCTCGACATCCCGCTGCAGTCGTACGGCCTCCAGCTGCACCACCGCGTCACCCACAGCGGCCAGTACGGTCGTGGCAGCGTCGTCCAGGAGACCGTCGTCGGCATCGGACGGCTGGCCCAAGGCCACCAGCAGGCCGGCGAGGACGGGCTCGCCGGAAGCTCTGCGCTCCTCCGCCTCGCGGCGCTCCTGCGAATCGGTCAGGACCGCCTTCCCGGACAGCAGCCGGAGCCCGTGGCCATGCGAACGGACGACCAGCCCGGCGCGCTCCAGGGCGTCGGCGTAGGCCGACACAAGGCCCTCGGCACGGCGCCACAGCCAGTCGTCGACGGTCTCGTACGGCTCCTGCCGGACGAGTGAGGCGCTCGCCTGGTCCAGCAGCGGGTCCCCGGACGCCGTCTGCGGGCCGGGCACCATACGGTCGCGCTCCAGGCGCAGCGACCCGTTCCGCAGCAGGTCGATCGCTTCGGCACCGGCGAGTGCGAGCGACAGGTCGCCCTGGCCCGTGAGTTCGCCGGGCGGCATGGTCAGCGCGATGAGCACGAGGTCGCGTGCGGTGGTCATGAGTCCCTCCTGGTCTCCAGCAGGCGCAGCCACACCTCGCTGATGGTGGGGAAGGCCGGTACGGCGTGCCAGAGGCGTTCTACCGGCACCTCCCCGGTGATGGCGACGGTGGCCGAGTACAACAGCTCCTCCACGCCCGGCCCGACGAAGGTGGCGCCGACGACGACCTGCCGGTCCCGGTCGACGAGGATGCGGGCCCTGCCCCGGTAGTCGGGGCGGTACTGGACGGCGCCCGCGAGGTGCCCGATCTCGTAGTCGACGACCTCGACGGCCCGGCCGATGCGCTCGGCGTCCCGGACGGTCAGGCCGACGCTCGCGACCGTGGGGTCGGTGAAGACGACTCCGGGGACGGCCTCGAGGTCGGCCGTGCTGCTGTGCGGCGCCCAGCGGCCCGTGTCCAGCCGCTCGCCTCGTGCCCGGGCGGCGATGACCGCACCGGCGACGCGGGCCTGGTACTTGCCCTGGTGCGTGAACAGGGCCCGCCGGTTGACGTCGCCGACGGCGTACAGCCACTCCCCCGGGACGGCGGTGACGGTCAGAGTGTCGTCGACGGTGAGCCAGTCCCCCGGCGCCAGTCCCACGCTGTCGAGCCCGATGTCCTGTGAACGCGGGGCACGGCCGGTGGCGAACAGGATCTCGTCCGCGGTGAGTTCGGAACCGTCCGACAGCCAGACCCTGACCTCACCCGCGCCGTCCGCTCGCTTCGCGTCCGTGACGGAGACACCGAACCGTACGTCCGCACCGGCCTCCCGCAGCCGCTCGGTGACCAGCTCGCCGGCGAAGGGCTCCATCCGGGGCAGCAGTCCGTCCTCGCGGGCCAGCAGGGTCACGCTGCTGCCCAGGGCCTGCCAGGCGGTGGCCATCTCGACGCCCACCACACCGGCGCCGACGATGACGAGGCGCTGTGGCACCTGGCGGGCGCTGGTGGCCTCCCGGCTCGTCCAGGGGCGCAGTTCCTCGATGCCGGGCAGCGGGGGCAGGGCCGCGCCGCTGCCGGTGCAGACGGCGACGGCGTGCCGGGCGCGCAGCCGGACGATGGCGCCGTCCGGCGTCTCCACGGTCACCTCGCGTTCGCCCGCCAACCGGCCGTGCCCGCGCAGCAGATCGATGCCGGCCGACTTGATCCAGTCGGCCTGGCCGTCGTCCTTCCAGTGGGCGGACATGCGATCGCGGTGGGCGAGGACGGCGTCAACGTCCAGCGGTCCCTTGACGGACGGGTCGAGCCCCGGGATGTGCGCGGCGTCGGCCCGGAACAGGGCCGGACGCAACAGGGCCTTGCTGGGTTCGCAGGCCCAGTACGAGCACTCGCCGCCGGCCAGTTCGCTCTCGACGATGACGGTGCGCAGACCGGCGGCGGTGGTCCGGTCCGCGACGTTCTCCCCGACCGGGCCGGCGCCGATCACTATGACGTCGTATGTGTGGTTGTTCTCGGTCGTCATGTGTCCTCCGTTGGCTGTGAGCCGGGCGGATGGGTGAGTGGGTAGGCGGGCGGGCGGAGTCAGGCGGTTCTCAGCGGCCGGGGGCGCGCTCGGTGACCTCCTGGAGGAACCACTCGTTGCCGTCCGGGTCCTTGAAGGCGGCGAAGGTGCCGTAGCTGGCTCGCTCGGGATGCGGGCCCGGCACCCGGTGCGTGTCGCCGGCGTGGTGGAAGGCGCCCGTCTCGTCGCGGAACGGGCCGGAGACCTCGACGCCGTACGCGGTGAGCTCTTCCTGGGCCTTGAGGATGTCGGTGACGGTCAGCTGAAGGCCGTGGAGCGTGCCCGGCTCCTGCTGGGTGAGGCCCTCCCCGAAGATGATCGAGCATTCGGAGCCGGGCGGGGTCACCTGCACGATCCGGTAGCCGTCGTTGATCGGGAAGTCGGCGTCGAGGCGCCAGCCGAGCCGCTCGACGTAGAAGTCCTTGGCCCGGTCGGCGTCGGAGACGGGCAGGATGACGACTTCGAGCTTCATGTCCATGGCTGTGTTCTCGCTTTCGGTGGTGTGGTGCCTGCGCAGGCGGGCGCCGTGCGCTCAGTGTCGGCGGCGGCCGGCAGGTGCCGCCTCAGTCAACTGACGGTGGATCGCAGGTGCGTTGGCCAATTCGTTACCGAAGCCACCGCACCGGGCGGCTGCCTGCTACGTGTGTCTGTTGGGCCCTGTAGGGGCCCGTGGACCGATCCATGGAAGGACGGATCTTGAGAAGACTCCTGCCCACCTCCCGCGCCGGCCGCGCACTGACGGCGAGCGCCACCCTGCTCGCCGCCGCGGCCGCCCTCGCCCCGGCCGGAGCGGCCGCTGCGGCCCCCGGCTCCGAGAGCCGGCACCGGGTGGACTACGTCGCCCTCGGCGACTCGTACGCCTCCGCGCCGCTCGTGCCGACCCAGGTCGACGCGGCCTGTCAGCGTTCCGACCAGAACTACCCTTCGCTGGTGTCCCGTTCGCGGTCGGCGAGGCTGACGGACGTCAGCTGCGCGGGCGCCACCACGAAGGACATGGCGGCTCCGCAGTCCGACGGCGTACCGGCACAGTTCGACGCCCTGAACCGGGGCACCGACCTCGTCACGGTCACCATCGGCGGCAACGACATCGGTTTCTCGACGGTGCTGGGCACCTGCGCCCACCTCACGGCGGGCAACCCGGCGGGCGCCCCGTGCGCCACCTACTTCGCAGGTTCCGGCGCGGACCGGATCACGGATGCGATAGCCACCACGGGGCCGAAGGTCGCCCAGGTCCTGCGGGGCATCCACCGGCGGGCGCCGCACGCCCGTGTCGTGGTGGTCGGTTACCCCGACCTGTTCCCCGAGGACGGTGTCGGGTGCACCAGCAGCAAGGTGCCGCTGGCCGCGGGTGACTTCGCCTGGCTCCGCGACAAGGAGAAGGAGCTCAACGCGATGCTGGCCCGCCAGGCCCGCCGCGGCGGGGCGGAGTACGTGAACACGTACACGCCGACCGTCGGACACGACCTCTGCAAGCCCACCGGTGAGCGGTGGATCGAGACCTTCGCCCCCGAGACCCCGGCGGCGCCGGTGCACCCCAACGCCACGGGTGAGGCTGCGATGGCCACCGCGGTCGAGGGTGTTCTCGCAGGTCACAGCCGACGTCACTGACGTCACCCGGGTCCGCGGTCAGAGGAGGCCGGCGGGCCCGGGGCCGTACCCCGACAGCACTGCGCTCTGCGCCCAGGCCCACACCTGCATGTCCGAGGGCCAGTCATGGCCATCCTCGGCCCCGGCCGGGCCACCTGGAAACACCTGCTCGTCGGAAACATGTTCAGCGGAGGCAGGTCGGGCATGTGCGCGACGTTTCTCGGCGATGTTCACACGTATGTGTGTCAGGGAGGCCATGGCGGGCTCTCAGGCGGCGGCGCTGGCGTTGATGGTGACCGGGATGTTGCCGCGCAGGGCCTTGGAGTACGGGCAGATCTGGTGGGCGGCGTTGGCGAGCTCCTGGGCGGTGGCGTCATCGACGCCGCCGAGCACCGGGTTGAGAACCGCGGAGAGGGAGAACTCGCCGTCGTCGCCGTGCGTGAGGGTGATGTCGGCGGTGATGCTGGTGCTCGTCAGCCGGATCTTGCGGCTGGTGGCGGCGCGACGCAGGGCACCCAGGAAGCAGGCGGCCCAGCCTGCGGCCAGCAGTTGCTCGGGGTTGGTCGCGGTGCCGGCGCCGCCGAGCTCCTTGGGGAGGGCGAGGCTGGTCTCCAGCAGGCCGTCGGAGGAGCGGACGTGGCCGCCGTTGCGGCCCTCTCCGTCGACGTTGACGACGGCGGTGTAGCTGACTGCCATGACTGTGCTCCCCATCTGGGTCGAAAGGTCTGTGCATACCCGCCGACCAGGACCTTCACTCTGTCACCGGTTGAGGCGGTGACGTAATCATGGCAGCCGTGCGCGTCACCCGTCAAGGTGGTGACTGCTGTCCTTGTCGGCTCACATGTCGTCTGTCGCCCTTGTGACATGTCCCAGGTGTGCCACCGGCTTCGAGTGACACCCGCCGTACGGCCGTCGGATTCTGTCGCGCAGACGAACAGCACACAGCGCGCCGGAAGAGGCACGGAACCGATGAGACACATACGCCTGATGGCGACGCTCACAGCGGGCATCGCCCTGGCCGCCACCGCGGCCATCCCGTCGTACGCCGACCCCACAGAACCGCAGCACACCACGGCGGCAGCCCGACCCACCCCCGATCCGGCGATCGTCCGCCTGATCACCGGCGACAGCGTGACCGTGGCCAGGGGCCCGGACGGTCACCAAACGGCCTCGATACGGCCCGGCCCAGGCCGCGACGGCATCGTCTTCCACACCTTCGAACAGGACGGGCACCTGACAGTGCTCCCCTCCGACGCCTCCTCCCTCGTCTCCCGAGGCCGCCTGGACCCGGCCCTGTTCGACGTCACCTCGCTCCTCGCCCAGGGGTACGACACCGCACACACCGACGCGCTGCCGCTCATCGTCGGCACCTCCGGCACTACGGCGGCGCGCACGGCGGACAAGCTCAGGGCGTTCGCCGAACAGGGCTCCCCCAGCCGCGAGCTGCCCAGCATCCAGGCACGTTCCCTGTATGTCGCCGAGGACGCCCTCAGCCGCTTCTGGTCCCAACTGGCCTCGAACGACGCTCAGTTGAAGGCATCATCCGTCCCCCGTGTATGGCTGGACGGCCGGGTGCGCGCCGTCCTGGACCGCAGTACCGCCCAGATCGGCGCCCCGACCGTCTGGCAGACGGGCGCACACGGAGAGGGCGTCAAGGTCGCGGTCCTGGACACGGGCGTCGACCAGACCCATCCCGACCTGGCCGGACGCGTCGCGGCGACCGCGAACTTCTCGGACAGCGCGACCACCGCCGACCCCTACGGCCACGGCACCCATGTCGCCTCCATCGTCGGCGGCAGCGGAGCCGCCTCCGCAGGCACCCGTAAGGGCGTGGCACCCAAGGCCGACCTGCTCGTCGGCAAGGTGCTCGGCGACAACGGCTCCGGCTCCGAGTCCCAGGTCATCGACGGCATGGAGTGGGCGGCCTCCCAGGGCGCCAAGGTCGTCAGCATGAGCCTGAGCTCCAACCAGCCCAGCGACGGCTCCGACGCCATGAGCCAAGCCGTCGACGAGCTCTCCCGGACCACCCCCACCCTGTTCGTCATCGCCGCCGGCAACAGCGGCCGGGACGGTGCCTCCACCGTCGGCTCCCCCGGCGCGGCCGAGTCGGCGCTCACCGTGGGCGCGGTCGACCGCGATGACTCCCTGGCGGACTTCTCCAGCCGCGGTCCCCTCGTCGGCGACGGCTCGGTCAAGCCCGACATCACCGCTCCCGGCGTAGGCATCGTGGCCGCGCGCGCCGCAGGCACCACCGAGGGCGACGTCGTCGACCAGTACTACGTGGCCTACTCCGGTACCTCGATGGCCACACCCCATGTAGCCGGCGCCGCCGCCCTGGTGGCTCAGCGCCACCCCGACTGGACCGGCCGCCAGCTCAAGGACGCCTTGGTCAGCACCGCCCACACGGTCACCGGCCAGCAGGTCACGGAGCAGGGCGGCGGCCGCGTCGACGTCCCCGCGGCGGCCCTCGGCCCGATCACGGCGACCGGCACCCTCACTCCGGGCCCCTTCCAACTCGGCGCCCCGGCCCGCACCTTCGACCTGACCTACACCAACACCTCCGACCGGGCGATCACCCTCGACCTGGCCCCCCGCCTCACGGACACAGCGGGTCGCCCGGCCCCGCAGGACGCCCTGCGCCTCGCAGCGTCCGTGACCGTCCCCGCCCACGACACCGCCACCGTCCCCCTCACCACGGACCCGGCCAGGACCGGGCAGGGCACCTATTACGGCTCTATAGCCGCCACCCCGTCCGCGGACGCAGGCCCGCCCGTGCACACCACACTCAGCCTGATCGTGCACGGCCCCGCCCACCGGCTGACGGTACGGACGTACGACGAACACGGCACCCGCATCCCCGCACAGCCCGTCATCTGGGGCCCGGCAGGCTTCGTCACCTACACCGACCCCGAGCAGGGCATCGCCGAAGTCGAGGAGGGCACCTACCAGGTCAGCCACACCTCCCTCAGCACCGCCGAGGACGGCCAGGAGCTGCGTGAAGTAGTCCTCCCGGAGGTCAAGGTCACCAAGGACACGACGGTCACCGTCGACGCCCGCAAGACCGTCCCCGTCGAGATCCGCACCCCACGCCCCGCCGAACAGCGCGGAGTGCTCAGTTACCAGACCTACCGCGAACTCGACGGCCACTCCCTGGTGCAGGGCACCATGTTCTTCGACATCGCCAGGCGTCTCTACGTCAGTCCGACCGCCCAAGTGCACAACGGAACGTTCGAGTTCGCCTCCCGCTGGCAGCTCTTCGCACCGCTGCTCCAGGCACGCGCCACCGGCCTGCCCGACCCCCTCAACGCCTACTACATGCCCAGCTCACCCCTCTTCGGCGACCGCGGAACCACCCTGCGCGCCGTGAACGCGGGCGACGCCGCCGCCCCGACTCTCAGCGGCCTCCGCGGCCGACTCGCTGTCCTTACCGACGCGCAGGGCACCGGCACGGATCAGGCACTGCGACAGATAGCGGCCGCAGGCGCCAAGGGCGTCCTTCTCGTCCACTTCGACGACAACCCCTGGACCCGCTGGACGCCCGACGGCGACCGCTCTCCCCTACCGGTCATCCGCGTCGGCGCCACCACCGGCGCCAAGATCCTGACCCGCATCCGCCACCGCGCCACCGAGCTCACCTTCCACGGCACGGCCCGCAGCCCCTACCTCTATGACGTCATGCAGGTGACCCGACAGCAGGTCCCCCAGCACGTCGTCCACACCGTCACCGCCCGCGACAGCGCCGTAGTGCACACCACCTACGCGGACAACGGCGGCAACGGCTGGGCCGCCGAACAACGCTTCGCTCGCCGCCCCTACCAGCAGACGGCCTGGCTCCAGTACAACCGCTACGTCCCCACCGGCTTCACCCGCACCGAGTACGTCAGCGCCGGAGACACCACCTGGCAGCACCTCGTGCACCACACCACCGTCTACGACCTCGATCTCCCCCTCGCTCTCGGCATGCGCGACACTCCGCGCACCTACCGGGCAGGCACCACAGCCAAGGAGACCTGGCAGGGATCGGTCGTCCGCCCCTCGATCCCCGCGCACACCAGCGAACCGACCGTGCGCCAGGGCAACGTCATGCGCCTGCGCATACCGGAGTTCACCGACTCCCAGCCCGGCCACTGGTCCCGCTACCTGCCCGCCGACGGCGGCGGCATCGGCACCAGCGGTACAGAAGAGCCCGGCGACAGAGTCACCGCGACCCTCTACCGCAACGGCACCACACTCACCGACCTCAACACCGCCTGGACCGACGTAGAGGTACCGACCGAGCCCGCCAACTACCGCCTGGAACTGCGCACTTCCCGCACCACTCCCGACTGGGACTACGCCACCAAAACCACGACGACCTGGTCCTTCCGCTCCTCCCCCACCGACAAGCCCACCGCACTCCCCCTCCTCCAACTCGACTACGCCGCACCGGTCGATGCCCACAACACGGTTAAGGGGACTGGCTATTACGGCGTAATAATCAGCGCCCGCGCCCAGGACGGAGCTCCCGCCCCGCACCACCCGAAGATGCGCGTGGAGATCTCGTACGACGACGGTCGCACCTGGCGTACGGCCAACGTCCGTACCCACGGCCAGAACTGCGTCCGCGCCACCCTCAACCGACCAAGCCACAGCGGCGGCACCGCGTATGCGACCGTGCGAGTCACGGCCCACGACGCCGCGGGCAACAGCATCCAGCAGACGGTCCACCGGGCTTGGGCGGTTCGCGGCTGACGATCGCGGCGTGGAGTACAGTCCTCGAACTGTCCACGCCATATGAGCGGAGAAGGCCTTCGGGATGCTGGAAGCTGCGGGAATCCCACCAGAACTGGAGGCCGTCTACCGGCTCCTCGTGACGGCGGGCGGTGCAACCGCCGAAGACATCGCCCGCCGCACGAACTTGGAGACAGACAGCAGCGCGCATGTACTCGAAGCCCTGGTACGCCACGGGCTGGCCACCCACACCGATGCCACGCCCCGCACCTTCCAGGCGGTTTCCCCGGACGTGGCGCTCCTCCCCCGCATCAAACTCACCGCCGACGCACTCGATACCGCACGAGCGGAGGCGGGCCGGCTCCTGGAGACGTACCGCGAGACCGCGCGCCGCCAGGACGCCGGCCAGCTTCTGGAGGTCGTCACCGGGGCGGAGGCCCTGCGCCAGCGGCTGAAGCAGATCCAGGTCAACGCCCGTGAGGAGATGCTCTGGTTCTGCCGTGCCCAGTACGTGGCCATGCCCTCCGGCACCAACACGGAGGAGTTCGACGCCCTGGCCCGGGGCGTCCGCTATCGCGTGCTGTACGAGAAGGCGTTCTTCGACGACGAGGGCGCCATTGACAACGTTGTTGCGGGCGTACGCGCTGGTGAAGTCGCCCGCTCCGTCCCGTGGTTGCCCCTGCGCCTCGCGATAGCGGACCGGTCTGTGGGCATCTTCCCGCTGGTGCCCGGCGGCCCACACGGCAGCCCAGGCCAGCCAACCACCGCGCTCGTCAGAGACAGCAGCCTGCTCGACGCCCTGGTAGCCCTGTTCGAGAGCTATTGGGAGAACGCTGTCCCGCTGCATCTCTCAGCAAAGGGCGACGAGTTGACCACAGCCGACACCCGATCCCACCCTTCCCTGTCACCGGCCGAGGGCCAACTGCTGTCCCTGCTGGTCGCAGGAATCGCCGACAAGGCGATCGCCTCGCAACTGGGCCTCAGTCGGCGAACCGTACAGCGCCGCATCCAGAGTCTGATGACACGCGCCGGAGCCGGCACACGCATGCAGCTCGCCTGGCAGGCGGCCCGCCGCGACTGGCTCTGACGATCCCTCAACTCCCCCCGGGCAAAGCTGCTTACGGCACGGGCTGCTCTCCCTGCTCGATCAATCGAGTGGAGAACTGCGCCGGCGTCTCCAATACCGCCAGCCTCAATCGGACAAATGCCCCATATCGGAATCGGCTGAGAGCGAGCACCACTCCGGCCGTCATGCGGCCACTCACGGGAGAATCGTTCTGAGCGAAGAATCGAACTGTTCGAATCACGACCACTTACGCTCGTTATACACCTTTCGCGAGATTCGAACACGGTGCGGCCGACCCGGCCGACCTATTACGGCGTAATAGGGAGAGACAGCTGTGGCCGGTACGAGAGGTTGCTCGTACCGGCCACAGCCGCAGCAGCTATTACGGCGTAATAGGGAGAGAGGGCTCAGGCGCGGGGCCCGATGCGCTGGCTCTGATGCTCGTTGAGGATGGCGAGCATCTTGTCGAACTCGGTGTTGTTCATCTTCTGGATGAGGTGCATCGCGATGAACGCGCCGTCTTCATAAGGGAGTCGCCGAACAGCACCCGACTCCGCCGGGGTCTGATCCGCATCTCCGATCACGCTGTCGGCTGCCCGGGGGTCAGGCACGGTCTCCCCCGGCTTTGCCGAGGCCTCCTTCTTGGTCGGCGGCTTCTCCTCAGAGACGGTCTGCGGAAGAGGTTCCGGAGTGACGGGGCTCGGGACAACTTCCCGCTCGTTCACTACCGGAGCAGCCACGGGCTCTGCCGGCGCAGGGGCGGGAGCGGGTACCGGTGCAGGCACGGGTACCGGTGCAGGCACGGGTGCGGGTGGAGGCACCCGCCGCTCCGCTTCCTTGCGCGCACGCTCGGCCTTCAGCTCCTCAAGCGCTGCCGCCTGCCGGTCGTGGGACTCCTTGGCAACGGAACGCAGGAGCTCGACGGGCTCCTCCCCCACGGCTGCCTGAAGTTCAGGGTTCAGGTTGAGCAGGGCCAGGCGCTGGGACACCCACCCCTGCGATTTGCTGAGCCGCTTGGCCAACTTGACCTGTGACCCGTGAAGAGCCAGCAGACGCTGTAGCGCCTTCGCCTCGTCCAGGGGGTCGAGGTCGTTGCGATGGATGTTGGCGACGAGTGCGGACTCAAGAATGGCGTCGCCATCGCTGCCTTGCTCATCGTCGACCATGACGTTGAGGTGGGTCAGCCCCGCATCGCGCGCGGCCGCGAGCCGGCTGCTGCCGTCCACGACGACATGGGTGGTGTCGGGTTCGAGGTCGTTCGCCCGGGCGGGATTGGCCTTCAGGTAGGCGTCACGGTTCATGACCGTGATGGCCTGCTTCTGGCCGTGTTCCTTGAGGCTGTCCGCGAGTTCGGTCAGGTCACCGAGCGAGGTACGAGGGTTTTCGGGGTTGGGGCTGATGCGGGTCACGGGGAGTCGGTTCGGCGGGGAAACTCCGTCGGTCGGCACACCGGTGGCCGCACCGATGGCGGCCCGCCGGGCGCTGACGGGCCGGGTTCCTCCTCCGAAGCGTCCGGCTCCCAGCTGGTCGGCCTTGCTCATGAGATCTCCCGGGCCAGTGCACGCATGGCGATGGCCTGCTGCGAGGTCGGCGCGTAGCTCAGCAGCGGCTGCTTCATGCGGACGGCCTCCTTCTGTTCCTTGAGGTCGTTGATGAGGCCGACGACTCGCGGATCCTTTATGTCGACCCATCCCTGCAGGGACGAGGTGGCGATATAGCCACGTCGGCCGTCGTAGAGGTTGACGACGATGCCCAAGTAGTCGATGTCGAGGGCGAGGTCGTTACGGAGATCCTCTATCTGGTTCGTCAGCAGGTCGTAGGCGTCGGCGGAGCTGTCCTCGGCCTGGACGACGATGAGGGCACCGGACTGGCCTGGGCCTTCACTGTCGCGTCGACGCCCGTAGTAGGCAGCGGCGTCCATGCTGAGGCCGAGGCTGGGCGGGCAGTCCACGATGACTACGTCGTAATCGGCTTCGAGCGGCAGAAGGGCTCGCTCCAGAGCTGCCTCGCGAGCGCGGACCGCGGACAGACGGACATCGAGCAGGAAGGCGTCATGGCACGCGGGCAGGAGATGCAGCCGTCCACCGAAGTGGTCTTCGTCGACGGAGACGATGAGGTCCTTGAGCTCGCCCTTCGGATCGCCGGCCATGTGGTTGGTGAGGCTGTCACCGTTCATGGCCAGCGGGGCAGCACCCAGCTGATTGGTGAGATGGCACTGCGGGTCGAAGTCGACCAGCAGAACGCGAAGCCCATGCCCAGGGAGGTTCTCCACGTCGAGCGGGTCGTTCTCCACAGCAGCGCCGTCGGTGGCGGCATCGGAGTCACCGGCTCGCAGCGCGGAGACCAGGGCCTTGGCGACGCGCACGGGAAAGAGTCGGTTGGGGTCCTCTGACAGGGCCTCACCCACGCCGGCCGTGATGGCCGTCTTTCCGACTCCGCCCTTCTGGTTGCAGACGACGATGCGACGGGTGACGTCCGGGCGCTGGACGTCCGGGGCGGGGTTCGTGTCGAGCCAGAGCTGAACGGACTGGGCAAGTCCTTGAATCAGGGAGACCCGACGGTCCTCCGCGATCCTCCGGAACTCCTCCCACTGGCCCGGCGGTAGGAAGGTGGAGAACGACTCAGCTCCGGCGGTGTCGACCGTTGCCGTAGCGGAGGCGAGGTCGCACCAAGCGGCGATGCCCTGCTCGACGGCGATCTGAATCTCGATGCCGAGCTGGGCGGTTCTGACTTTGAGGTTCTGCCGGAGCCATCCCGGCAGCTTGGAGACGACCTTGGCTCGGTCGCTTGAGGTGGCTGGCATACTCATGGCGCTACCTTACTAACGTCAGAGATCATCTGCTGCACCGACACGTTAGTAAGTGAGAGTTGGTGATACGGGGGAGTCCCGTACCCCTATTACGGCGTAATAGCTCAGCCGGGTTCACAAGACACGCAGGACTCCCCAGAGTCCCCGACTCCGCCTCCCTCTACAAGCCCACTGCATGCCATGAACCGCCCATCACGAGGGCTCTTCAAGCACCTGTCGAGCCCTCAGACCTATTACGGCGTAATAGGTCTGAGGGAAGAGGAGGACGTTGGCGCAGGGAAGTCACCCTTCCGGCCTTGGGGGTTCTGCAGTTCGGCTGCCGCAGCCAGCGCCAGATGAGCGTCCTCGGAGAGAGCGACGGAACAGGCTTTCTCCCGCTCCAACTTGCTCAGAGCTCGCAGGGCAGCACCGAGGTAGCGGTCGAGGCTCACCATCTGCAGAGGGGTTCGGCAGTGGGGGAGTACCGTCTCGATCTCCTCCAGCCAGTAGTCCACGTCGTCATCGCGCAGCAAGAACTCACGCTGCTCCAACAGTCGGCTGGCAACAGGGACCATGAGCGCGTGCTTCCGCTGCGCCTCTTCCTGAGCTCTTTGCTCAGCGGCCCGCTCCTGAGCCTGCCGGCGCTCCGCCTTGAGTACGGCCTCAGGAGTCCGGCGCACCTGTTTTGCCAGGGGAGTCTCATCAACCAGCTCGACAGCCTTCAGCCGCTTCGCCTTGTTGTACGCGGCGCTCGGTGCTCCCACCGCCAACGCGGGCGCCAACTGGATCCACTGAGCTCCCGCACTTCGTGCGTCCTCGACCGCGCGCGCCTGGTGGAGCTCAGTCTGTTCACGGAGGTACTCCCAGAGCTGGACCCGTTTCAGTGCTGCGGCACGCTGCACCTCAGCGGGCTGCTTGCTCAGCGCCTGAGCATGCTTCTCCACGTACAGCAGCGCACCGAACAGCTCGTCATCAGCAGGCATCCGCTCCACGGCCGGGTCCTCTGCGTTCTCATGCTGCTGCCGCAGCTCTGCGACCACCGCCGCAGCATCCAGGGACCCAATCCTCACAGGCGGCTTGACCAGCGGATTCGTAGGCCGTGCCGAACTCCGGGCGCGCTTCTTCATCCCAATTTCCTGTCCCACAGACCCCCGTTTCACATTCTGTGAAACACCGCCACAGTAGGGCAGGCGATCCTGCTCGACCTATTACGGCGTAATAGGTCTTCAGGGTCGGTGGCAGGGGCCGAGCAGCAGCATCGGGGGAGGGGCCTCCCAACGTTTCAGTCCCTGCTCCTCCACCCCACAACACGGCAACGAGCCCAGGGACCGAAAAGGTTCACGCTCTTGTGGGTCTCAAGGACGGGAAGAGACAGGGCCTCAGGGACCAGGGGCTGAAGGTGGGGACTGAGAGGGACCGGGTGGGCTTTGGTCCCTGAGGTGGGTCCCTGGCGTTTGTGCAGGTCAGAGACCTTTCGCCGGTTGGGATAGGGACTGAAGGGACTCAACTCCGCCATTATGACGTAGAGAAGACATGTATTCGTACGCGCGGGCGTATACGAAACACACATCAACTACAGCTCATAATGGCGAAGTTCAGTCCCTACAGTCCCTGTTCGGGTAGGGTGTAAGTCTCTGACCTGCAAAGATGCCCAGGGACTGGCTAGGGACCCTCGTTCTGCACGGACCCTGCCGTTTGGTCCCTGGACCCTTTGGTCCCTCGAGGCCCGGTGAAACACCGGCGCAGACCCCGGAGGGACCCAAGGGACTGAGGAACCTGATAGAAACGGCACGCCGATTGGACAACCTTCCTTTTGCCAAGGTGGGCCGTACACTCTTCTCGCATCAGAGTCCCTTCGGTCCCTGGCTGGTTGGCGCCGTGTCAGGTGTGTGAAGTGATCGGGCAGACAGAACGGACAAGGACGATTCCCGTGCCGCGCGAAGGAGAGGACCGAGAGAGTGCCGCCAGAGTCGCACCCGCGTCCCCTGCTCCTCCGCAGGCTGTCGCCCGCTGGTGTGCGGCGCAGGGCTGGCCGGTGCACCCTCTCTCCCCGGGCCGCAAGACGCCTGTCGGGAACTGTCCTTCCTGTTCAGGGGTCCGGCATGAGCCGGCGACCTGCCCCTGCCTCCCGGCAGGCCGGCCCTGTCATGGCTTCCACTCGGCGACGACCGATCCGGCGCTCATCGAGCGGTGGTGGGCGGAGACACCTTCCGCCGGTGTGGGTGTCGCCTGTGGCCCCGCGGGACTGCTCGTGATCGACATCGACGCCCACCAGGTGACGGTCGCCGACCGGACTCACTTGCTGCCGGGTATCTCCATCCCGGACCAGGTCGAACTCGCGGGCCTGGCCTCAGGCTTCGACACGCTGGCGCTCCTCGCGGCCTACCGAGGGGAGAAGGATCCGGCACACGACGAAGACACACTGAGGGTGCGTACTCCTTCGGGCGGCCTGCATGTCTGGTACCGGAACCCCGACGCCGGCGTCCGCTACCGCTGCTCGACCGGTTCCGGGCGAAACACGGCGCTCGCCTGGCAGGTCGATGTGCGGGCGGACGGCGGCTACATCGTGGCCCCGGGCACTCGTACGCCCAAGGGGGTCTACCGCGCCGAAGGGACCACGCGGTATCCGGCCGTAATACCTGAGTGGCTACGGACCGAACTCCGACGCACCGGGCATGTCATCGAACCCCAGCCCCCGAAGGCCGCTGTGGGCGTGCCCTCGGCAACTGCCCTGTCCGGTGCGGGTGCTGAACCCGTCAGGAGCTCCCGTCCGCGGGCCGCTGCCGCAGATCAGGTCATCGACCCCCTGATCGCCCAGGTCGCGGAGTGTGCCTCTGCTTCGGAAGGGACGGGCTTCTCGGAGAAGCTCAACAGGGCTGCCTACACGGCCGGTGGCCTGGTCGGTGCGGGCCATCTTGAGCACGCCGCCATTCGCGAGCGACTTGTCCGTGTCGCTCACTATGCCCGCCCTTGGCAGCAGTCCAGGAATGAAAAGATCGTTGACGACGCCCTTGCCGTAGGGTCCGTCCGCCCTCTTCACCTCAAAGGACGTCCATGAGCAGCAGTGCCGAAGGCTCCCCGCGTTTTGATCCGCAGGCTGCCGCTCAGCAGATGCTCGACCTTGAGTCGGCGGAAGTGGTGCCCAGTGCCGCCAGGCTTCCCGCGCAGGGTTCTGTCGCCTCCTCTGTCACGCCGGTGTCCCAGGTCGGGGTGAGCTTTCCGGCGGGGTCTGCCATCGGTGTCCCGGCCGCGTTGCCTCCCTCGCTCTCCGACCGAGGCAACGCTCGACTCTTCGTACAAACGCATCGCGACCAGTTCCGTCATGTGGAGGGCTTGGGCTGGTTCTCGTGGGACGGCTACCGATGGAAGCGTGGGGGAGGGGAGAAGGCCGCGTTGTGGGCCGCGGGGGAGATGGCCGAGGACATGCCGCTCAGCGACCCGCGTGGTGTCTTCAGCGATCGCGAACTCGCCCACCACAAGCGGCGCACCCTGTCGACGACGGGCCTCAAGGCCCTCCTGACGCAGGCGAAGGCATCGCCGGACATCTCCGTCGATCCCGACCGCCTCGACGGAGACCCTTACGCCCTGTGCACTCCCGTCGGCGTGGTCGATCTGAACAACGGGCATCTGCGCAAGCCCGACCCGACCCGTGACTTCCACTCCCGTGCCACCAGCGTCGCTCCCCAGGACATGGAGACGCCCCGCTGGCACCGCTTCCTCGCCGACACCTTCGGGGACGACGACGAGGGCAGGGAGATGATCGACTTCCTGCACCTGCTGCTCGGCTACTCCATCACGGGTGACGTCGGTGCCCAGGTGCTGCCGTTCCTGCACGGTGAGGGCAAGAACGGAAAGTCCGTCCTGCTCGACATCATGATCCAGATCCTCGGTGACTACGCCGACGCGGCCCCGCCTGGCTTCCTGATGGACCGGGGCGCCTTCTCGGAACACTCCACGGAGCTGACCGAACTGCACGGGCGCCGCCTGGTGGTGTGCAGCGAGCTGAAGCCGAACGACAAGTTCGACGAGGCCCGCGTCCGGCTGCTGACGGGTGGCGACAAGATCAAGGCCCGCCGTATGCGGCAGGACTACTTCTCGTTCACCCCCACCCACCATCTGTGGCTGCTCGGCAACCACCGCCCGGAGGTCTCCACCGGTGGCTTCGCCTTCTGGCGCCGTATCCGCCTGCTGCCCTTCACCCGCACGGTCCCGGCGCACCGCAGGATCGACAACCTCGCCTTCGAGCTCGTACGGGACGAAGGGCCGGGAATCCTGCACTGGCTGATCCAGGGGGCGCAGCGGTATCTGCGCACCAGGGACCCTCTGGAGGGCCCTGACCGGGTCCGTATGGCCACCACGGCGTATGCCACCACCGAGGACCACATCGGCCGCTTCCTCGCCGAGTGCTGCACCCGGGACTGTGATCCGGGCCGGGATCTACGGGTGGAGCAGGGGCTGCTCTACGCCGAGTACAGCTCGTGGTGCAACGCGGGCGAGGGCATTCGGCCCGCGACCCCGCGTGCTTTCGCGAACCGGGTCCGCCAGGAGGTGGGCGTGGCCTCGCCGACCGACATGATCAAGTCGAACGGCCGTAAGTATTACCCCGGAATCGGCCTGCTGGAGCAGGTATGAGGGCTGGCGTCGGGCACTCGTCCACTCGACGTGCCCTACACCGGTGTCGCGGTGCGCTCTACGATGGTGGCCCGGCCCCGTACGCGGTGGTCCCCACAGAGCGGCCCGTCACCTGGCGGCGAGCGGGCCGGAGCGGGACGGATCGATGCCCGGACATGCCCCCATGGCCGGGGAGCACGCCGACGAAGGAGGGGCAGCAGCCATGAGTTCGCTGTTGACCGAGAGCGACCTCATCCACGAGGCCGAGGTGGTGTGGCTCGAGAACCTCGAACGGCTCGACTACGTCCGTCAGGCACTGGACAAGACCAGGCGGCGCAACACCAAGCCGCCGTACGCGCGCGACGGCCGCATGGTGGGCTACGCGCTGCTGGACGAGGACGCCTCGCCGGACCCCGACAGCGGACTGTACAAGCGGCGGGTGTTCTTCCTGCTGCCCCATGACCGCGACAGCCTTCCCGAAGGCCTCTACCGTGAGGGCGCCCCGGGCGAGGCCGTCGACCCTCGCACGATCGAACCGAAGAAGCCGGGAGCGAAGACGCCCCGTTCCCAGTCCGGTTCGGTGGCCGTGGCTTCGGCGCCCTGAGTCCTTACGGCTTTTCACGGCCTGATCGGTTTTCGGCGCACCCACTGGCGCGGAGCACTTCACGGGCTTTGACATCCGGAGCGGGCAGACAGTCCTCCACTACTACGACGGACTGTCTCCCGTCCCGGGTTCACGGGCGTTGACCGAGCAGGCCGACGCCCGTGAACCTTCGCTGTGCGCTACCGCCCGGTCCGCAGCACGAAGTCACGCACCGCGTCGGCGAACAGCTCCGGCTCCTCGATGTGCCCCATGTGCCCACTGTTCTCCAGCACGAGCAGCTGCGAGTCGGGGATCAGCTCGTCCATTTCGTACGCCCAGCGCGGCCCGCAGATCACGTCGTGTCGGCCGACGACGACCAGAGCCGGCGGCTCCAGTCCCTTCAGCGCGGCCCGGTCGTCGATGACCTCCGGTACGAGGTTCTCGTCCAGGCCCGAGATGTACGTGGCGCGGACCGAGTCCCGGAAGGGGGCCAGCTGCTCCTCGTTGCCCCAGTAGTCGGCGAAGTAGGAGGGCAGCACACCGCGCGCGACCGCCACGGTCTGCTCGTCGCTGGAGATGTCGCCCATCGCCCCGAACGCGGCCAGCACATCCGGCAGCCCCGGGTGGCCCGCGTGCTTGGCGACGAACGCCTCCACCATGCGGCCCGCCTCCGCCCCGTGTTCGGGCCCGGTGACGGGAGCGCCTTCGTACAGGACGACGCCCGCGACCTGCTCAGGCCGGTGCAGCGCGTGATAGGCGGCCACGAACGCGCCGTGCGAATGCCCCAGCAGATGCACCCGGGGCACCCCGAGCCGGTTGATCAGCACCTGAAGGAAGCGGCTGTAGCGCTCGCGGGTGTATCCGTGCGGATGGGAGGGCAGCCGGCTGTCCTCGGTGGTGCCCACGGGCTCGACGTAGACCATCGTCAGGTGCGCTTCGAGTGCGGGCATCCGCAGGTAGTCGTAGAAGATGCCGGGGCCCCCGGAGTGCGCCACGCACACGGGGCCGCTGCCGTGGACGTGGTAGCGCTGGACGATTCCACCTGTTTGGTAGGAGTGGGTGCCGGGGGACAGGGGGTCGTTGGGTGCGAGGGGTGTGTTCATCGAGATCTCCGTGGATCCGTAGGTGTCTGTGACACCGACACGACGCACGGGGTACCGGGAAGTTCTATCCTCGGCAGGTGATCTGGATCACTCCGGCAGAATCGCGGTCCCTGGCTCAGGCTGCCGCGGGAGCGGGGGCTTGTGTGGGACGTGGCGCGTGGTACAGGGAGACCCGGTCGAAGCGGCCGCCTTCCAACGACATGATCCAGGCAACTCCGGGCGGACAGTGGTCCGGGTCGTCCGGCGGGCTGACCAGCTCCATCTCCCAGACCACGAGCGACCGTCCGGCCACCACATGCAGCGGGCGCTGACGCACCCCCGCCGACAGGTCGCCCTCCATGCCCGACAGCAACAGACCGGCCCCGCCGAGCCGTTGGCCTCCGGCCAGCAGTGAGACCTCGGGGGAGTAGCGGTCCTTGACGACGGCGCCGAACCCGCCGCGTTCCGCGGCCGCGAGCGTCTCGCGCACCTCATGCCAACTGGCTTCGGTACGACGGGTCATGTCGTCGTGGGCCGAGGCCGCGGTGGCGGTGAGGGCCTGGGCGAGGGCGCCGCGCGCCTGGTTCAGCCGGCTGCGTACCGTGCTTACCGGTACGGCGCAGGCCTCGGCGATCTGTTGGTACGAGGTCACCCCGGTGGAGAAGTACCGCAGGACGAGTGGGAGCCGCAGCGTTGGCGACAGCGCCTCCACGGCCTCCCAGACCCAGTCCCGCAACGCATGGTGGTGCAGGACCTGTTCGGGTGTGGCACCGGAAGCGGGCAGGGGAACCGCCTCCATCGGCTCGACCCGACGGGCGGAGCGCAGCAGCGTGCGACAACTGTTGCGGACGATCATGCGCAGCCAGGGCCCTACGGCCTCCGGATCGCGGACGTCGACGATCCGGCGCAGCGCCACCAGCGCCGCCTCCTGCAGGACGTCGTCGATGTCCGGTCCAGGCCCCAGCAGACTGAGCGCCACCGCACGCATGCCGGGCCGGTGCCGCTCCAGGAGCAGGCCCAGCGCCGACACGTCACCTGACTGCGCCGCCAGGGTCAGAGCCGCGTCCTGTGCAGGGCCGGTGTCTCCTGGTGTCCCGCTCATACCTCGTCCTCCCCGGTCGCGACACGTGTCTTCGACCCTAACCCGCTCCGTGGGGGACAGGCTCAGTACCAGTGGTTGGTCTGCCAGAAGGACCAGGCCTCGCACGGGCTGCCGTAGACACTGTCCATGTAGTTGAGGCCCCACTTGATCTGGGTGGCCGGGTTGGTCCGCCAGTCGGCACCCACGGAGGACATCTTCGAGCCGGGCAGCGCCTGGAAGAGGCCGTAGGCGCCGGAGGAGGCGTTGACGGCGGTGTAGTTCCAGCTGGACTCGTGGTTCACGATGCTGCTGAAGCACTGGAACTGGCCGCTGGGCACCATCTGGGCGGCCATCGCCTGGATCTGCGCCGTGGTGTACGAGCTCTGCACCGGGAAGCTGGAAGAGCTGCGGGAGGCGGCGGCCTTGGCCTCCAAGCGCTCCTTGGCCTCCTTCGCGGCGGCCTCCTTCTTCGCCACCGCGGACTTGGCGGCAGCCCTGCGGGCCGATTCCTCGGCGTCCTTCTTGGCGCTCGCGTCGGCCTGGATGGCCTGGACGGTGGCCTGCTGCGTCAGGGATGCGGTCTGCACCTGGGCCTGCTGGCCCGCGGGTATGTCCGCGAGGAGCGTCGAATCGGCAACTGCCGCCTCGGCGTCGCCGGTCTGCGCGGTGCTGCTGGCGGAGGCCACGCCGACGACGCTTCCGACAGCGGTGACCGCGGTGGCAGAGACTACGGCGAATCCCCGAACCGACTTGAGGCTCACGCGATTTCCTTCCGATGCGAGCAGATGGGGGAGCAGGTGTGCATACTCACACATGGCTGTTGCTCGCGCGGCCCGCAGGACCGAACTGAACCCGCCGACTGGTTCGACACGTGTACCAAGAGGCGCCCCACCTCGACAGGCGGCTCGACGCGGAAAGGCTGGTCCTCACTCATGTCCAAGGCATTCACGAAGTCCTTCGAGGTCCGCTGGGACGATGTCGACGCCAACGGCCATCTGCGCAACACGAGATATCTGGAGTACGCCGCCTCGGCCAGGCTCGCCATTCTCATGGAAGCGCACTGGAGCCCACAAGTGCTGCACCAGGCAGGACTCGCCCCCGTGACCCTCAGCGACGAGGTCAGCTATCGGCGTGAGGTCTTTCCTGCCGAAGTGGTCACCGTGGACACGCATGTCATCGGGCTGAGCGAGGACAGTTCACGCTGGCGGTTCGAGCACATTCTGACGCGCGACAGCGGTGAAAAGGCCGCCGAGGTGCGCACCTTGGGGGCCTGGATCGACCTCGGCACCCGCAGGATCACCGCGCCTCCGGCCGGACTGCGGGCTCTCTTCGAAGGGGCGCGAGCCGCAGACTGCCAGGACCTCACCTCAAGGTCCTGACCGTCTGCTGTGGGGTGGGGCGGTCGTCCTCGCATCGGGGGAAGATCACGAGGACGACCGCCCCGTTCCTGCGTCCAGGCCAGCCAATGAACCCTGGCCGCAGGAGTCCTTCGCTAGGGCAACGGAGTTGAGGGCACGGCAGGTTCACAGGGAAGAGAAGCAATGACCGCGACGGAAGACCGTCTGCGCCGGCACGTGGAGTTCCTCGCCGCCGAACCCCGCAGCCGACTGCGGGCGCCGCGGGGTATGCAGCGCGCCGAGACGTATGTCCATGACCAACTGGCCACCGCGGGCTGGCTGGTGGAGCGGCGGCCGTTCGACGTGCGCTGGCAGATCGGCTCTACCGACCGGCACGGTCACCGTGCGCTCGCCCTGAAGCCACGCCTCCACCGGCGGCTGCGCGGAGCGAATCTCATCGCCTCGCTGCCCGGGTCCGGCACCGGACCGGCTGTGGTGGTGGGCGCTCATCTGGACAGCGTCAGCGGCAGTCCGGGCGCCGACGACAACGCCTCTGGCGTGGCGGTACTTCTGGAGACGGCCCGGCTGTTGGCCGAGGCGCCTGTGCCGCCGCGCGTCGTCCTGGCCGTGTTCGACATGGAGGAGCTCGGGCTGATCGGGGCCCGGCAGGCGGCCCGCGAACTGGGCCGGGGCGGTGGGGTGCGAGGGATGATCTGCCTGGAGTCCGTCGGCTACTTCGCGGACACCCCCGGCACACAGAAACTGCCCCTCGGTTTCGAGCGCGTCTTCCCCGAGGCGTCCGCCGCGGTGCGGGCGGGAGGCCACCGAGGTGACTTCACCCTCGTAGTCCACCGCCGTTCCTCGACCGCGGCGGCCCGGACGTGGCAGCGGGCCGCCGCGGCGGCCTCCCCGTCGCTCCCGGCCCTGCTGCTGCGGGACCCACGGCCCGACGGCCCGCTCGGACTGCTCATCGGGTTGGCCGTGCCCCCGGCCAACCACCTCGGGCGCAGTGACCACGCCCCCTTCTGGAACCGTGGGGTTCCCGCGCTGATGGTCACGGACACCGCGAACTTCCGCAATCCGCACTACCACCGGCCGACGGACGTGCCGAGGACCCTCGACTACGGCCGTCTGACCTCGGTCACCGCGGCCACCGCCCTGACCGCCATGTCGTGGCCCGAGCCGGAGAGCACGGCCCGCTTCCGGCGCTGATCCCTGGGCCGGACGCGGTCAGTCGCAGTGGGCCTGCGGCTCCTGGAGCAGATCCGCGGTCGCGGCGTCCCAGTCGATCTCGTTGAGCTCGGCCTCGGCGGGCACCAGTTCGTATGTGTCGGCCAGCCACTCCGCCAGCGGCGGTACGGGCAGCTCGAACAGGGCAGCGGTGTCCCGCGACGTCAGTTGCAGCCGTGCGGTGGCGCGGTCGGCGGGGTACGACGGCCAGAGCTGGACGTCACCGAGGCCGCTCACCGAGTAGAGCCCTTGGTGGAGGAGGTCGCGGCTGATCCGCCACAGGACGCGGGGGCCGCCCTCGATGGTCAACTCCACGGACACGATCCAGGGCGCGTCCGGGTCGAACCGGAATTCGGCGCGTACGGTCTGCCGGGTGGTGAGGTCCAGCAGGCGCTCGATGTCCAGGACCAGCTCGGAGCAACCGTGCGAAACCGCTCGGAAGGTCTGTCCATCTGGTTGGTTGCCGCTCATGACGAGTTGGTCCCTCTCTGTGGCGGAAGCTGGCCTCATCCACTGTTGCCGCCGCGCGAGCGACGTACATAAGTAACTTGACCGGCCAACTTCACCGACTTGGGGACCGAGCACTCTGCCGGGCAGCCCTCGGGCGCTGCTCCAGACGGACCCGTGTCCGTTTTCGGCGGCCTGGCCGGGGCGCCCGACACGGGCTGTCGGGCCTTGTCGGACACCACGGGCCATGAACATTAAGTCATTCGACTGTCGCCCTCGGCCTGTCCCTGAACGATGCTGAAACGGTCGCCCGTGTGCCGGTGCCGGGTGGTCGACGTGCTCGGAGGAAGCAGCCGTGAACCGTACCCCCGTCGTCTTCATCCATGGTGCGTGGCTTCACGCACTGTCATGGGAGTCGTGGGCGGAGCGCTTCGCCAGTCGGGGCTTTCTCGCCTTCACGCCGGGCTGGCCGGGAGAGCCGTTCACCGTGGGGGAGATGCGGAAGTCCGCCGACCGGCTCACCGACGTCGGCCTGGACCTGCTGACGGACCACTACGCCAAAATCGTAGACTCGTTCGATATCGCACCGGTGATCATCGGCCACTCGGTCGGCGGGCTGATCGCCCAGCACCTCATCGGCGCCAACATCGGCCAGGCCGCGGTGGCCATCGCCCCCGCCCCGGTCAACGACATCGCGCTGACCGCCCCACCGGCCGGGCTGTGGCATCCCGGCCAGACCGACGGCACTGATCCCTTGGTCTCCCTGTCCTCGGACCAGTTCCACCGTCTCTTCGCGAACACGGTCACCGCGGAGGAGTCCGCCCGGCTCTTCGAACGCTATGCCGTGCCGACGCCCCGCCGGCTGCTCGCCGACCTCGGCTGCGCCGACTCGGAGCGCAGCCCGCGTGCGGTGGCGGACGTCGGCAACGCGCGCCGCGGCCCGCTCCTGCTGATCTCGGGACAGGAGGATCTGCTGGTGCCCGACGCCGCCACGCGCGCGGCGTACAAGCAGTACGGCGACTCCCTGGCCGTGACCGACCTCAAGCAGTTCGCGGACCGTGCGCACTCACTGACCATCGACAACGGATGGAGGTTCGTCGCTGACTACGTGCTCGGCTGGCTCGACGAACACGGCCTGCGATCCCACCCCCAGTAGGAAAGCCAGGAGGACACACTCACACGTTCTGGTCGTCGGGAATCCTGCCCAGTGCGTCGCGCAGGGCGGCGCGGGAGGTGATGCCGAGCTTGGGGAAGACCCGGTACAGGTGTGAGCTGACCGTGCGTGGCGAGAGGTGCATGCGTTCGCCGATCTCCTTGTTGGTCAGGCCGCTCGCGGCGAGATCGGCGATCCGGCGCTCCTGCCAGGTCAGCTCGGCCAGTTGCGTGGTCGCGCGGGTCACGAGGCCGGAGACGCGGAGTTCGGCGTGGGCGCGTTCGGCCCAGGTGGCCGCGCCGAGGCGTTGGAAGGTCTGGGCCGCGAGAGTGAGTGAATGCCGGGCGGTTTTGGGGCCGTGGGTGTGGCGTTGGCGGATGCCGTGGGCGAGGTGGATGCGGGCGAGTTCGTAGGGGAAGTGGTGGGCGTGGGGGTGGGTTTGGGCTTGGTGGTAGTAGTGGTCGGCTTGGGTGGGGTCGGGGGTGGTCATGGCGAGGGCGCCGTAGGTGGTGAGGGCGAGGCGGGGGCTGATGTGGGGGAGTCCTGCGTGGTGGGCGGCTTGGGCGTGTTGGTGGGCTTGTTGGGTGCGTCCGGTGTGGAGGGCTGCTTCGACGAGGTCGAGGAGGGTGCGGGGGGCTTGGTGGGCGTAGTGGTGGAAGGTGCCGGGGGGTGTGATGCCGATGGCGTGGAGGTAGGCGGCTTCGTAGTCGCCTTCGGCGAGGGCTGCGGTGGTGCCGATGGTGTCGGTGATCTGGGTGAGGAAGCCGACGCCGCGGGGTCGGGCCCAGGCGTCGACGGTGGCCTGCAACTCGCGGGCATGTTCGACCTGGCCCCGCAACGCCGCCAACAACCCCAAGTAGGCACGCGTGTGGTGGACGAACAACGCGTGCTTGTGCGTCGTCGTCAGCTCCAGGCAGCGCTGCCCGGTCCGCTCAGCCTCGTCCCACTCACCCACCCCGATCTGATCCAGCATGATCAGATGCAGCATGGTCATGGCGTCCGCCAGGGCGCCCGTCTCGATCTCGCGGTCCACCATGCGCTGCAGATACGGCCGGTACCGGCTGAGCGTGTCCACGTGATAGGCGGCGACAGCCAGCCGCGTCACATCCCACGGCTCCAGCGAGTGCACGTCGGCGAAGGCGCGCTCCAGCCGTTCGTCCACGCCGGCCCCGCGCAGGACCACGTCACCCCACGCGTCCTGGTAGATGCGCGAGTGCTTGGGCACCAGGTCACCCAGACTGTCCAGCAGCTCGTGGACCCGCAGCCACCACGCCTCGTCACTGCCGTACTGACTGATGGCCAGCAGCAGATCGATCAGCCGCGTGAGCACCTCGTCCGGCTCCCGGATCCCACGGTCGCGCAGGCTCTCGATCGCCGCGAAGACCTGGTGCTGCGAGGAGCGGATGTCCCCGTCCTCGAAGAACGCGACATAGCCCGAGGTGACCACCGAGTCCGGGGAACCGCCGGTATCCACGCCCACACCTGCGCGGACCAGCTGCCGTGCCTGGTCCAACCGGCCCGAGTGCCCGGCGATGTATGCCGCGCTGCCCAGTCTGCGGGAGCGCTCCTCGGGGGTCTCGCTCAGTTCGGCGGCGCGGGTCAGCCAGGCCACGGCGGCGACCGCGCCGCCGCGCCGGGTGGCCGACTCGGCTGCCGTCTCCAGGGCGGCGGCGACCTCCTCGTCCGGGTCCACGCTGGAGGCCGCCAGGTGCGTGGCCCGGCGTTCGATGTCGTCGCGGTGGACGTCCGCGAGTACGGCATGTGCCGCGCGCCGCTCGTTGGGAGTCGCCGTCTGGACCACCGACGAGCGCACCAGCGGGTGCCGGAAGACGAAGTCACCGCTCAGCGGGTCGATCTCCAGCAGCCCGTACTCCGTGGCCTCGTCGGCATCGACCATCCGGTACCGGCCACTCCTCGCCTGACCAGCCGCGGTACCGGCCCCGACACCGTCCAGGGCACCGCGCAGCAGCTCCGCGCGGACGGCGTCGCTCAGAGCCTTGATGCGGGCGCCGTAGACCTGTTGCAGGCGTTGCGGCAGGGGGATGCCGGTGTAGCCGAAGGGTTCCTCCTGCGTGTGCTGAGCTCGGCCGCCGCGCACGTAGGGAGGCAGTTCCAGCAGGGCCAGCGGATTGCCCTGAGCCTCCTCCAGGACGAGGCGGCGCACCCGGGGGGCCAGGCCGGGGTGGTGCAGGTCCAGCATCTGCTCGGCGGCCTGCTCCGACAGCGTCGTCACCGTCAGTTCCGGCAGTGCGGCGGTGTCGAAGCCCGAGGGCACGCCGGCCCGCAGGACGACGATGAGCTTGACCGAGCTGCCGGTGAGCCGGCGTCCCACGAAACCGATCACCTCGGTGCTGGACTCGTCCAGCCACTGCCCGTCGTCCAGGACCAGCAGCAGCGGATGCTGGGAGGCGGCCAGGGAGAGCAGGTCGAGGACGGCGATGCCGAGGGTCATGACCGACGGAGGAGTGCCTTCGCTCCTGCCGAAGACGACGTCGAAGACCTTGCGGTGGACCTCGTCCAGCCGGTCGATGTGGGACAGCAGGGGGTACAGGAACTGGTGCAGACCGGCGAACGGCAGCTCCGACTCCGCCTCCACTCCGGCCGCCCGGATCACCCGGTACTGCTCGGCCGCCGCGAGCTGCGACACATGTCCCAGCAGCGCGCTCTTGCCCACACCCGAATCACCCCGCAGCACGAGCGCCCTGCCTCCGGGCGCCGCCACGAACGCCGACAGCACCTCCTGCTCGGTGCCGCGTCCGATCATCGCCCCGACCACTGACTCCACCGTCCCCCACTTCCTTCCCCGATGAACCAGTCCGGCCCGGACGCTCTCGTGTCCAGGCGCATGGATCACGCCAAAGCATTTGTGAGGGTACGTTGCTGACCCTCCCTGTGGTGGTGTCAGGTGTCCCCGTGGTCACCGCCCGGACTCGAGGGTGGTGCATGCCCGCGACCGATCTCGGGCGGTTGCGCAGGGGACAGCGTGGCTGGTGGCCGGGCCTGCACTCCTCGGTACGATCTCCGATGGCGAGCGGCCGTGCCTCTGATACGTCTGACCGTCCACCCCTTCACACCTCACGCAGAAGACTAGAACGCACGGCAGAATCCGTCAGCCGCTATGGCCGAAAAAGTTCTTGTTGTACGGCTGGCCCCATGTGTGGAGGTGCTGTCTGTAGGGCTGACCCTACGACCGGCGGCTTCCGCGGGCACCTGAC
Source organism: Streptomyces sp. NBC_00028 (assembly GCF_045041065.1). Lineage (NCBI taxonomy): Bacteria > Bacillati > Actinomycetota > Actinomycetes > Kitasatosporales > Streptomycetaceae > Streptomyces > Streptomyces sp. NBC_00028. The sequence continues at coordinate 217,572 of NZ_CP108294.1, forward strand.
AGTTCACCGTGACGCAGCATGCACCTTCTGTCACCGGCCATGAGCGGCTCCCCTGCTCCTGGCCGGCTCGCGCCCGCAGCGACGGCCAGGACACCTGTGAGTTAGGCTCACACGTATCTACCTGTGCGTGTGTACGGACGCAAAGGCGGGCCCGAGAGGTCCGCTGGGGAGCGAGATGACATGGACTGGGTCGACCGAGCGTTGTGCCGGGCGCAACCGGACCGGATGTTCGTCGAGGGAACCGCCCAGAACGAGGCCAAGGTCCTGTGCCTGGACTGCCCCGTGCGGCTCGACTGCCTGGCCCATGCCCTCGACCACCGTGAGGAGTACGGGGTTTGGGGCGCGATGACCGAGCGGGAGCGTCGCGCTCTGCTGCGCCGGCGTCCGTCTGTGAGGTCGTGGGCGGAGATCTTCCGGACGACCCGCGAGGACACCGCGCTGATCAGTCTTCCCCGCCCGCCCGAGGGCCGTAGCGCCTGAAAACCGGTTCACACATGCGGGTGGCGGGGCTCACGTGAACCACGGTCCTTGTCACACACGTCCCAAAGACGTGTGACACCAGAGCGCGGAAGAAGCTGATGCACGATGAAGGACGGCGCGACCGTCTGGCTCCCCTACCACCGAACCCGGATTCCAGGCCTGCCTGACTGGCTCTCCTACGCCTACTGGGACGGCACCGGCCCACTGCCCGGCGACCCCGCCGACGTCCGCTTCCTCGTCGGCATCCCCGCACCCGGTGCCGAACGCGTCCTGCGCCCCGTACTGCCCCGCATGCGCAACCTCGAGGTGCTCCAGCTCCTCAGCTCCGGCTACGACCACATGATGCCGTTGCTCGACGAGCTGCCCGCCGGCACCCGGCTGGCCACCGGCCGCGGAGTGCACCGCGAGACCACCGCCGAACTGGCGGTCACCCTGCTGTTGTCCCTGTGCCGGGGCCTCGACCGGTTCACCGCCCACCAGGCGCAGGGGGAGTGGGTGCCCGAAGTCCGCTCCACCTTGGTCGGCAAGCGGGTCCTCGTCGTCGGCTACGGCGCGGTCGGCGCCGCGGTCGCCGCCCGGCTCGGCGCGTTCCGGTGCGAGGCCGTCCTCGTGGCCCGGACCGCGCGCACCACACCGGCAGGCCGGGTGCACGGCGCGGCGGAGCTGCCCGCACTGCTGCCCACAGTGGACGCCGTGGTGCTGTGCGCGCCGCTGACCGAGGGCACGCGCGGGATGTTCGGCACGGAGGCGCTGGCCCTCCTGAAGGACGGGACCCTGCTCGTCAACGTCGCCCGCGGTGAACTCATCGACACACGTGCGGTGGTCCGGGAGGTACGGGCCGGACGGCTGCGTGTCGCGCTCGACGTCACGGACCCCGAACCCCTGCCCGCCGGGCACCCTCTGTGGAGCCTGTCCGGCGCGCTCATCACCCCGCATGTCGCGGCGTTCACCGACGCCTTCCCCACCCTGACCACGGATTTCATCCGACGCCAGCTGCACCGTTACGCACGCGGCGAGGAACTGCACAACGTCGTCGTCACGACGGCCCCGGTCGAAGGAGGCGAGCAGGCTGCCTAGGCCCACGACGCCCACATACGGTGACCACCAGCCACGACTGCTCGGACCGGAGAGCCCTCTCGCGCAGGTGCTCGCGGCCTGCGAGTCGGCGGGGCACACCGCCCCGGCCGAGGCCTGGCAGGCCCTGACGGGCACCTGGAACTGGGCCACCCCACTGCCGGCCGCGGCGTGCCACGCGGACTTCCCCGGCGCGACCGCGCGGCCCACTCCCGGCGGCTTCACGCTGTCCGGCCTGTGGAGCCCTCCGGCGCCCGAGCAGACCGGACCCTGGCTGGTCCTGCCGCTTCCCGTGACGGGGACCGGCGAACCCGACCTGTTCGTCGTCGCCTCGAAGGCGCTGTCGGGGCCGGGCGGGGCCGGGGCCGTGGTCCGCGTCGACGACCTGTACGTTCCCGCCGGCTTCGCCACGCACTCGGCGGGCGCACCGCTGCGCGTCGGCGACGCGGCGTTCCTCTGGACGGCGGTGGCCGCTCTGGCCCTGGGCACGGCCCGCCGTATCACCGACGTACTGGCCGCTCCGTATGCGGGCGGGGCGGCAAGTACCCGCCAAGCCGCCGCGACTGCCGCGGAACTCGCCGCCGTACTGCACGACGAGCGGCTGAGTCTGGCCGCGATGCTGCACGACGCCCCCTCCGCCCGGCAAGGTCTGCCGACCGCCGTCGAGCAGCGGCTCGCCGCGCACGTCCCACGGGCCGGGCGGGCCGTCCAACATGTGGTCGCCGCGGCATACGAGCACGCGCTGACGGCAGACTGGGGTGGCGGCCCGCACCCCCTGGTGAGCCTGATCGAAGCAGGTTCACCCATACTTCAGCAGGCCCGCTACACGACGGAGCTTCTGCCGCCCCGCGACAGGACCTCCCTGAGGAAGGCTGAACACGGTGACGACCGCCGCATATCAGGGTGAACCCGCATCCAACTCGGCGACCGCCGCACGCGCCCTGTTTCCCGACGGCCGCGAACTGCCCTGCACCAGTTTCGAACAGGCCCTGGACGCCGTGACGCTCGGGGCCGCCGACGTCGCCGTCATCCCGGTCGACAACTCCGCGGCCGGCCGCGTCGCCGACGTACACCATCTGCTGCCCGAGTCGGGGCTGTTCATCGTCGCCGAGTACTTCCTGGCCATCCGGTTCGACCTGATGGGCGTGCCCGGCGCGACCGTGGACCAGGTGGAGTGCGTACGCAGCCATGTGCACGCCCTCGGGCAGTGCCGCAAGATCCTGCGGGAGGGCGGCTGGCGCACCCTCGTCAGCGATGACACCGCCGGCGCCGCCCGCGAGGTGGCCGAGCTCGGCGACCCGCGGCACGCCGCGCTCGCCCCGCCCGCCGCGGCTGAGCTCTACGGCCTGGACGTGCTGCGCGCCGAGGTCGAGGACGACCCGGACAACACCACCCGCTTCGTCGTCCTGTCCCGGGACGCGGCCTTCGCCCCGCACACCGGCGAGCCGACGATGACGAGCCTGTTCTTCTGCGTGCGCAACATCCCCAGCGCGCTCTACAAGGCACTCGGCGGGTTCGCGAGCAGCGGCGTCAACCTCACCAAGATCGAGAGCTACCAGATGGGCGCGGGCCTCAACCCCAGCCGCTTCTACGTCGAGATCGAGGGCCACCCCGACGACGAGCGCGTCGCCCTCGCCCTGCACGAACTGCGCTTCTTCTCCTCCGAGGTGCGCGTCCTGGGCGTCTACCCGGCCCACTCGCACCGCGCGAAGAGCTGACCTCACCCCACCTGTTCCTACGGCGAACGGCCCTGCGCCGACGTGCACCAGCCGACCCTCCAGCACGTCGCGCGGGGCCGTCTGCGCTCCGGCCCCAGACCAGGGAGGGGATCGGAGCAGTCCGGAAAGAGGGAAGCTCACCTTGCCTCTTCTCGGCACCGCTGGCCCGTCGACCGCGACCGTCGTGACCGGTCCGTCGAGGGGCCGGGTTCCCCACTGCCGTCGCCGTGGCGCCGGGGAACCCCTCACCGGGACGACGTAGCCACCGGCCCCGAAGGTTCACATCCCACACATGTTCCTGGTCGCCGACACCCCTCGACGAGAAACATGACCTGGCGGAAGGCGTCCCATGGCGACCTTTTAGGGTGTGAGTATGACCCAGCACCGCAAAGGCCTCGTCCTTGACTTCGGTGGTGTGCTGACGACACCTCTGGTGCCCGCCGCGTTCGCCTTCGAGCGACGCGCGGGACTCGCCGAGGGAACCCTGCTCACCGGCCTCTACCTGGACCCCGAAGCGATCCGGCTGACCGAGGAACTGGAACGCGGCGGACTCACCCAGACCCAGTGGAACGAGGCGGCGGCCACCCGTCTCGGCGTCCCGCCGGACAACCTGATGGGCCGTATCTTCGCCGACCTGCGCCCCGAGTCCACGATGATCGCCGCGGCCGCCGCCGCCCGCCGCGCGGGCATCAAGGTCGGCATCCTGTCCAACTCGGTGGGCCTGGAACCCTGGAACCTGTACGACGGCTACGACCTGGAGACGCGGTACGACGCCCTGGTGCTGTCCGAAGCGCACGGCACGCGCAAGCCGGAACCGGAGATCTTCCGGATCGTGTTGCGCGAACTCGGCCTGACCGCCGAGGAGTGCGTCTTCGTGGACGACACCGAGCAGCACCTGCCACCCGCGGCGGAGTTGGGCTTCGCCACCGTCCACGCCGTGGACCCGGCCCGAACGGTGGCCGCTCTGGAAGCCCTGCTCGGCATCCCGCTGACGGACGAACCCCCGGACCAGGACCAGGACCAACACCAAGACCCGGACCGGGTCACCCTCTGAGGAGACATCTGTGAAACTCGGCCTCGCCCTGCCGACCTTCGGCCCCGACGCCGACCCGGAAGGAATCCAGCGCATCAGCCGCACCGCCGAGGAGATGGGATACGACTCCCTGTGGACCGGCGACCGCGTCCTCGCACCCCGGGTGCCGACCGTCCCGTACCCGAGTTCCTCCGGCGAGATGCCGCGCGCCTACGAGAACCACATGGACCCCCTGGTCGCCCTGACGTTCGCCGCGGCCCACACCACCCGGATCCGCCTGGGCACGAGCACGCTCAACGGCCTGTGGCAGCCGCCGCTCATGCTGGCCCGCTCCCTGACCACCCTCGACGTCCTCAGCCAAGGACGTCTCATCGTCGGGCTCGGCCTGGGCTGGATGCCCGACGAGTACGCCGCGGTCTCGGTGCCCTGGAAGGGGCGCGGAGCGCGGCTCGAGGAGACCCTGGACGTCCTGGAGGAGTACTGGGCCAACGACGTCTTCGCGCACGAGGGACCGCTGTTCACCGTCCCGGAGACCGTGGTGGGCCTCAAGCCGAGCCAGCGGCCCGGACCGCCGGTGCTGCTCGCGGCGTTCAGCCCCGGCGGACTGCGGCGGGTCGGACGGCGGCTCGACGGCTGGCTGCCCGTGGCGATGCCGCTGCCTCACCTGCTGGGCATGTGGGACGTCATTCAGAAGGAGGCGGTGCAGTCCGACCGGGACCCGGCGGTGCTGCGCATGGCCCTGCGCGTCAACCCCCAGCTGACCGACACGAAGACCGATCCGGACCGGATGCCGGAGGCGGGCACTCTCGCCCAGTACGTCGACTATGCGCGGGCCGCCGCCGAGGCGGGCGTGCACGAACTTTTCGTGGACTTCGGGCAGATACCGGCGACGCTCGCCGAACGCGTCGACCTGGCGGGCCGTTTCCTCGAAGGAGTGCGGCAGGGCTGAGGCGGTGCGGAATGTGTCGGACGTTTCTTTGGTTTCTCGGGGCACCCACTCTTCGCCCCGCGATCTTTTCGCCCCCGCGATCTCGTCGCCCCCTCGATGGGAGAAACCTTGAAGCGCTCCGCCCCCGCGAACGAACAGCCCCGACTCCGCCGCGTCCACCTGCCCGGTACCGTCCCGTCGCCCTCCCTGGCTGCTCCGCGTCCACGTGACGCGGAGGAGAAGCGGGATGCCTCCGAGACGGACACGGCTCGGCAGGTCGTGGAATGAGGTGGGCGGCGGTGTCCTGGTGACAGCGCCGCCGTCCGCGCCGAAGGCCCTCGGCGGACACCTGAAGGAAGGTGTCCGCCGAGGGCCTTCGGTGTGTCAGGGCGTTCCCAGACCGTTCAGCAAGGTGTCGACGACCACGTCCGCGGCCTGGCCCGGGCTCAGCTCGGGCAGTTGCCGGGCCACCAGGTGCATCAGCTGCGGCAGCAGCGCGCTCGCCCAGCCCTGGGGCAGGCCGGGGCGCAGCAGGCCCTCGTCCGTAGCGCGCTGGAGGAAGGCGTCGACCTCGTGGATGGAGGCGTCGCGGCGTGCGTGGACGCTGTCGTCGGCGAGCATGCGGGTGAGGTCGACGGGCCAGGTCCGGTTGACGCCGATGATGTTCTCGACGTAGCGGTGCAGGGCGACGGCGACGGGGGCCTCACGCAGGCGGGCGTCCTCGATGGCGTGCTCGATGGCCGTGAGGCGGGCTTCGTAGATGGCGGCGAGGAGGTCGTCGCGGTTGGCGAAGCGCCGGTAGACGGTGCGCCGGTCGACACCTGCCTCGGCGGCGATGCTCGCGATGCTGGCGCCGGGGTCGGCGGCGAGCATACGTGCCCCTGTGGTCAGGACGGCTTCCAGATTGCGTGCTGCGTCGGCTCTCACCGGCCCGATTCTAGTGCCGGAATGTGATGCCTGAGACATCTAACGCCCCTCGGGAGTAGAACCCTGGCCATTAAGTGCTACATTGAAGTGACAGATCTTAGAGGTTTCGTCATTCTTATGTTCCACTTCTAGAAAGGTCACCTTCCATGTCGAAGGCAACCGAGCCCTCATCACCCAAGGTCGGCGGGGTCGCCGCCGCGATGAGCGCGCTGATCCTGGCCGTGCTGCTCGCTTCCCTGGACCAGACGATCGTCTCCACCGCGCTGCCCCGGATCGCACAGGACCTCAACGGGTTCGACGACATCGCGTGGGTCAGCGCCGCATACCTGCTCGCGTCGACCGCCGTCACCCCGCTGTGGGGCAAGCTCGGCGACATGTTCGGCCGCAAGCCCCTCTATCTGACCGCCACCTCGATCTTCCTGATCGCCTCGGTCGCCTGCGGCCTGGCCCAGAACCTGCCCGAGCTGATCGGCGCCCGCGTCCTCCAGGGCATCGGAGGCGGCGGCATGATCGTGCTGACCTTCGCCCTGGTCGGCGACATCGTCGCCCCGAGCGAACGCGGCCGCTACCAGGGCATGTTCGGCTCGGTCTACGGCGTCGCCAGCATCGTCGGCCCCCTGCTCGGCGGTGTCTTCACCGACCAGCTCTCCTGGCGGTGGGCGTTCCTGGTCAACCTGCCCGTCGGCATCGTCGCCCTGACCATCGCCGCCCGCGCCCTGCCCGCCGCCACCCGGGGCAGCAAGGCCCGCATCGACTACCTCGGCGCGACCCTGCTGGCCGCCATCGCCACCGGTCTGGTCCTGGTCACCTCGTTCGGTGAGCGCTGGGGCTGGGGCTCGCCGGCCATCGTCGGCCTGATCGTCGCCACCGTCGCGCTGGCCGCGCTCCTGGTCCCCGTCGAGCGCCGTGCCGCCGCCCCCGTCCTGCCGCCGGCCATGCTCGGCTCCCGGACCGTGGTGTTCTCCTCACTGATCGGCTTCTTCGCCAACGCCGCCATGTTCGCCGTACTGGTCTACCTGCCGACCTACCTGCAGATCGTCCACGGCGTCTCCGCCACCCTGTCCGGCGTCTACATGCTGCCGCTGGTCGCTGGACTGGTCATCAGCCAGTCCCTGGCCGGACGCTGGGCCGCACACGTCGAGCTGCTGCGCAGGATCCTGCTCGGCGGACTGGCCGCCAACCTCGCCGGACTGCTCCTGCTCGGCACCATCGGCGCCGCCACCAACACCCTGGTGCTGAGCGTCTACTTCCTGATCACCGGCGTCGGCATCGGCATGGTCCCGATGGTCGTCCTGACCACCGTCCAGAACAGCGTGCCCGCCGCCGATCTCGGCGCCGCGAGCGCCGTGGTCACCTTCGCCCGCTCCATCGGTGCGGCCTTCGGAGTCGCCGTCTTCGGCACCCTCCTCAACACCGGCTTCGCCGACCGCACCCACGCCCTGCCCACCGCCGGCGGCTTCGACGCCGCCCGCCCCGACACCATCGGGCAGCTGCCCGGAGCCCTGCGCGACACCGCCCTGGACGCCTTCGCCCACGCCACCGCCGGCGGCTACCTCTGGATCGCCCCCACCCTCGCGGTCGGCATCCTGCTCGCCCTCTTCCTCAAGCCGTCCCGCAAGGCCGGCGAAGCCGCCCCGGTTCCCGCCGCCGTCGTCGAGGAGTCCGTCCCTGCCGCCTGACCACCACATCCCGCCCGCTTCGACCGGCCGACGCCCTCATGGGTGCCGGCCGGCGGCGTTTTCGGCCGGAAGTGGCAAGGCTGAGCGCCTGTGTCAGAACCTCCGCCTCCAAGGTGGGAGGTTCTGACACAGACGCTCAGCAGGACGGCTTTCGGGCTGCTTCGCCGCAGGATCCCTTACTGGGCCTTGTAGCCGCCGTCGACGTTGAGGACGGTTCCGGTGACGAAGGACGCGGCCGGTGAGGAGAGCCAGGTGATGGCTTCGGCGACCTCGGTGGGGCGGCCCATCCGGCCGACCGGCTGGAGAGCGGCGATATCGGCCTCGCTCCAGGTGCCGGCCTCGATGGCGGCGTTGAGGATGTCGGTCTTGATCGCGGCGGGGGCGACCGCGTTGATACGTATGCCGTCGGTGGCGTACTCCAGCGCGGCGGACTTGGTCAGGCCGACCACGGCGTGCTTGGTGGCGGAGTAGTTGGCCGAGTATCGGATGCCGCCGAGGCCGGCGATCGAGGCCAGGTTGACGATGGAGCCGCCGGGGGTGTCCTGGGCCAGCATCTGCTGGATCTGGTACTTCATGCTCCAGAAGACGCCGAGCACGTTCGTGGTGAGCATCTGCTGGAAGCGGCTGGTGGGCTCGTCGGCCATGCGGCCGGCGTCGAGGGAGATACCGGCGTTGTTGACCGCGACGTCGAGCCGCCCGTAGCGCTCGACGGTGGCCGCGACCAGGGCGGCGACGGACTCTTCGGAGTCGACGTCGACCGGGACGAAGACGGCTTCCCCGCCGTTGTCCCGGATCTCGCGGACGACGGCGTCGCCCGCATCCTTGCGGCGGCCGGAGACGACGACGGCGTGGCCCGTGCGGGCCAGAAGCAGGCTGGTCTCCTTGCCGATGCCTTGGGTGGCTCCGGTGACCAGGGCGATGCGGGAGACGCTCATGACGGGGACCTCTTTCACAGACAGGTGGGCATGGCCGGCGATCCGCTTTAAAAGACCGCCGGTCTCTTGTGTTCGAGATTAAGAGACCGGCGGTCTGATGTCAAAAGACCGGCAGTCTGTAAAATGGGGGGCATGACGACCTTCCAGCGAGCGCGCAGCGAGGAACAGCGTGAGATCCGGCGCCGGGCGATCCTCGACACCGCGGCCGCGATGCTCGACGAGATGTCCGTCGGCGCCCTCAGCCTCAACGAACTGAGCCGGCGCGTGGGCCTGGCGAAGTCCAACGTGCTGCGCTATTTCGAGTCACGCGAGGCCGTGCTCCTGGAACTGCTGGACCGTGACTGGCGGCAGTGGACCGCCACCCTGCCCGACGAACTCGACGCCTCCGTCACCCCTGACGCCCCGCCGATGCAGCGCGGTCAGGAGTTCGCCGCCGTCCTGGCCCGCTCCCTCGCCCAGCACCGGGTTCTGTGCGACCTGCTCAGCGCCCAAGCGGGCGTCCTGGAGCACAACGTCTCCGCGGACGTGGCCGCCCGCTACAAGCGAGCGGCCCTCGACAACGTCGCCGCTCTGGCCGTACTCGCCCGCGCCCACCTGCCCGAACTGGGCGGCCAAGCCGACCAGTTCTGCGCCCAGGCCTTCATGGTGAGCGGCGCGGTATGGACGCACGCCCGGCCGTCCGCCGCCATGCTCACCGCCTACGCGGCCGACCCCTCGCTCGCCGCCCTGCGCATGGACTTCACCACGACCCTGCAGGAGATGCTGACCACCCTCATCGCGGGCACCCTCGTCCGGGAGAAGAACGGGCCCCACCCGGGCCTTCCCCGCGGGCACCGGTGGGAGCGACGGGGCCCTTTCACGCCTCCGCTGCCGGAGGCGACGTCGGCTGAGGGGCACTCTCCGAGAGCCTCTTGAGCTGGGCGAGCCAAAGGGAGTTCAACCGCTGCACCCACACCGGGGAGGCCACCTGGAGCGACTTGGCGCCGGGGCCGCGGACCACGTTCTCCGTCACCACCCGGGTGCCACCCTCGACCGCGATGAGCAGCCACGCCTGGTACAGCTGCACCCCGGCGCCGATGCCCGACCAGCCGAGCCGGTGCGGCGGCACATGCTCGCCCACGAAGATCTCGAACCGGTGCTCATGGAAGCGCACCTCGAAGCTCCTGGCGAGCGGCCCGGCCCGCACCTCGGCGATGCCCGGCACCCACTCCGGCCACCGCGCCACGTCACTGAGCAGCGCGAAGGCCTTGGCGGGCGGGGCGTGCACGACGGCCTGCGCCTGGCAGAAACCGTGTGCCTGATCGGGGGAGAAGCCCGAGGGCCAGTGGATGTCCGGATGGCTCTCCGACGCGCCGGGCATCCGGCTCCCCTTTCGTGGTGCGGGCGGCCCCAGGAACGGCCACCGGTCGAGGGCGGACCGGAAGGACGCCCTCCCGCACCACTCTGATCGCCTGCCCCGGACCCGACATAGGTCAAATGACTTGGGGAACCGTCGAACGGCCTCGGGGGAACCGCGAAGGCCGTGTCACTGGCCGCCGTCGTGCGGGTCGAGCTGCGACAGCGCGTCCCGCAGCGCGGCCCGCGAGGTGATACCCAGCTTCGGATAGATTTGGTACAGGTGCGTACCGATGGTCCGATGAGACAGGAACAGCCGCTCGGCGATCTGCTTGTTGGTCAGTCCGGTCGCCGCGAGCGTCGCGATCTGCAGCTCCTGCGCGGTCAGCGCCACCGGTCCCGGCCGGGCCGCGGCGGGCGTGGACTGGCCGCTGGCCCGCAGCTCCGCCACCGTACGTGTCACCCAGGGCTTGGCCCCCAGCCGCTGGAAGGCCTCCAACGCCTGGGCCAGTTGCTCCCGGGAATCCGCCGTGGCCCGCAGCCGCCGCAGCCGCTCGCCGTAGAAGAGCCGCACCCGCGCCACGTCGAAGGGCCAGCGCTCCGGACCAGGCAGCGACAACGCCTGCTCGAAGAGGGCCAGGCCCGGCCGGCCGGGTGTGGTCAGTGCCTCGCAGGCCAGCACCAGCATCTCCAGCCGCGGCGACAGCGCGGCCATCGACGACGCGCGCATCGCCGCCGCGTGCGCCGCGGCCTCCTGCTCCCGGCCGGTACGGATGGCCGCCTCGACCAGGTCCATCGTGCCCCACAGGGCGATCGGCAGGTACGGGGCCACCGTCCCGGGCGGGCTGAGCGTGCAAGCGTGCTGGTAGGCGGTCTCGAAGTCGCCGCTGCCGAGCGCGGCCAGAGCCCGCGCGTGACAGGCGAAGAACCGGGCGCCGTACGTCCCGCGCGGCATCGCCCACCGGACGATCTCCTCGGTCAGCGCGGCGCTGGTCTCCGCGTCCCCCTGCGCCGCCGCCACCGCCGCCTGGATGTACTGGAAGTACCAGGCGAAGAACCGGTAGTCGTGGTTCTCGCACAGGGTCAGCCCCTCGGCCGCCAACTGCGCGGCGTCGTCCCAGCGGCCCAGATGGAAGTAGTCCAGGCCCAGATGCATCAGCGCACCCAGGTGCCGGCGCACCGGCGCGGTGCCGGCCCGGCCCTGCTCCACCAACCGGTGCGTGGCCCACCGGAAGTCCCCGAGCCGGTCGGCGAAGACCGAGGCGGTGCCGACCCGGATCACCCGTGTCGGGTCGTCGCCGACCGTGGCGATCAGCTCCGTCAGCCGGGGCAGTGCCGCCGCACCGGTGCGGGCCGGGTCGCCGAAGGTCTGGGTGATCACCCAGAGCAGCTCGGGCGGTTCGGGAGTGAGCCGCTCCATGAACGCCAGCATCGGCTCCCACAGCTTCGGATCACCGCCGTACCAGCACAGCAGGATCAGCAGATGCAGCGCCTCGATGAGCCCCTCGTCCGAGGCGTCGTAATGGTGCTCGGGCTCCGATGACTCGATCGCGCCGATCAGCAGCCGGTAGGCGGTGTCGATGTCGCCGTCCCGGTTGATCAGCAGGAACGCCGACGCCGTCGCCGCGTGCAGCGACTGATGGCCGACCGGATGAACGAGCCGGGACTCGGCGAGCAGCCGGGTGGCGTCCTCCAGTTCACCTCCGGAGTCCACGCCCACATAGGCCGCCACCGCCAGTCGCCGACTCTCGTCCGACGCCGCCGGACTGAGACCCGCGGACCGCGTCAGCGCCGCCACCGCGCCCAGCGCGTCCCCGCGGCGCAACCGGCCGCGCGCGGCCTCCTCCAGCAGGGCCGCGACCGTCTCGTCCGGACCCGTCGCCGCCTCGCCCAGATGCCAGGCACGCCGCTCCAACTGGCCGCCGAGGACGTCCGCGAGCGCCCGATGGGCTTGCCTGCGCTCAGTCCCGGTCGCCAGCTCCACCACCGCGGAACCGATCAGCGGATGCCGGAACGACAGCCGTCGGTTGCCCGCGGAGACCGTCACCAGCCGGGCCTGCTCGGCGGGAACGAGGTCGTCGACATCGGCCCGCCCGGACGCCGCCGCCTCGACGGACGCGAGATCCCCCGTCCCGTCGAGGGCCGCGAGCAGCAGCAGCTCACGGCTGCGCGCCGGCAGCTCCGCCACCCGCGACGCGAACAGCGCCTGCAACCGCTCACTCAACGGCAGTACGGCCGGCACCATCGCCAGCGTCGCCCGCTGCTCCGCCGACAACGCCACTGGCAACTCCACCAGCGCGAGCGGGTTGCCCCGCGCCTCGGCCGCGATACGGCGTCGTACGGCGGGGGAGACGTCGGGGTGTGCGAGGGCGAGCAGCTCGGTCGACGAAGCGTCGTCCAACGGCTCAAGGCGGTGCTCGGTCAGACCGCTGGCCTCGAAGAAGCTCTCGGAGCCCTCACGGGAGGCGGCGAGAAAGCCGATCGTGCTGCCGACCAGCCGCCGGGCCACGAAACCGAGCACGGCGTTGGTCGCCCGGTCCAGCCACGGCAGGTCGTCGACGACGAGCAGCAGCGGTGTACGGGCCGCCGTCAGCCGGAGCAGCAGCAGGACCGCCGTGGAGGTCAGCAGCCGGTCCGGCGCCGGACCGCTGCCGATGCCGACGGCGACCCGCAGGGCGTCGCGGTGGACCGGGTCCAGGACGTCGAAGTCGTCGAAGAGCGGCACGAGAAGCTGGTTGAGCCCGGCGTAGCTGATGTCCGCCTCGAACTGCACACCGGCCGCGCGCAGCACCCGGATGCCGTTGTGCGTGGCGCCGGTCGCCACCGCGTCGAGCACGGCGGTCTTGCCCACCCCGGCCTCGCCCGACAGCAGCAGAGCGGCGCCATGAACCTCGGAGTTGCCGAAGAAGGAGTGGATGAAGGCGAGGTCCTTGTCCCGTCCGACCAGCCGTGTGGAGGCCGGGCAGACGGTCGAGTCCGGGTCATTCATCGAGCGGCCTCCAACGGCTGACGTCTGGAGGCCCGGTGACATCCGCCGACCCGGCTGCGCTGCACTGGCTCCGTGCGGTCATGCAATCACTGCAGTCTAAAGGGCATCCAGATCACGCCCTCGCCGGTGGGACCGGCGGGAATCGGACCAGCGGGAATCGGACCAGCGGGAACGGGGACGGACGGTGAGGGGTCCGCCGGGGGGTCGCCGAGGGGTTCTCTTTGCATGAGCGATACACAAAGCGTAGGGCTCCCCCTATGGTCCGGTGGTGAGGGGGTTCGGCATGCTGAAGGCATGTCCATCAACATCGTCGTCGTCGACGACGACCCTGGGTTCCGCCGCATCGCCACGACGCTGCTGACGGCACGTGGCCTGCATGTCGTGGCGGAGTCCCAGGACGGCGCCTCGGCGCTGGCCGCGGTGCGGACGCACCGCCCCGACGGACTGCTGCTCGATCTGCACCTGCCCGACACCGACGGACTGACCGTGGCACGCCGGCTGGCACAGGAGACACCGCAGAGCGACCGGCCGCGGATCGTGCTGACCTCCACCGACCAGTCGTTCTGGTCACCCGAGGAACTCCAGCGCGCGGGCATCGAGTCCTTCGTCGCCAAGGACAGACTCTTCGACGCCGACCTTCGCGGCCTGTTCACACCCACCGCACCCTGACGCCGGAGCACCGGCCCCGCGCTTTACTGGCCGAGGTAGCGCAGAACCGCCAGCACCCGCCGGTGCTGGCCAGTGGCCGACTGGTTCAGGCCCAGCTTCAGGAAGATGCCGGTGACATGGCGTTCCACCGCGGCGACACTCACGAAGAGCTGCTCGGAGATCCCCGTGTTGGAGTGACCCTCCGCCATGAGCGCCAGGACCTCCCGCTCCTTCGGCGTCAGTGCTGCCAGCGGGTCCTCCGGGCGCTTGCGTCCCAGCAGTGCCGCGATCACATCGGGGTCCAGGGCCGAGTCGCGGGCCAGGACCCGCTCGACGGCGTCGATGAGGATCTGCGGACTGGCCACCTTCTCCTTGAGGAGATAGCCGACGCCGCTCGGGTCGTCCCCGACCAGGTCGAGCGCGTAGGAAGCCTCCAGGAACTGGGAGAGCACGATGACGGCCGTCTCCGGCCGGGTGGCGCGGATCTTCTGCGCGGCCCGCAGACCGTCCGCCTCCAGACCGGGAGGCATCCTGATGTCGGTGATCACCACGTCGGGGTGGTGTTCCTCGGCGGCCCGGACGAGATCCACCGCGTTGTCGACGGCCTCGACGACGTCGATTCCGGCCCTGCGCAGGATGGCCGCGATGCCTTCGCGCATGAACGGCTGGTCTTCTCCGAGCACCGCCCGCAGTGGTTGGCTCATGGCGAGATCCTAACCTGGGGTGTGTGTGCTCAAGCCGCCCAGGAACAGGGCGGCTGACCGGCTGAGGTGTCACACCTCGGAGGAGGTGTGAGCCTTCAGGGACGAACCGCGCATCAGGGGAACACCCAGGGTGACGCTCCTCGAAGCGGGCTCCGACGGAGGTCGGACACAAGCGCCGGCCGAGTCGACCTCCCGTGCGTACAGCCGGGCCAGTTGGACCCGGGAGCGGACGCCCAGTTTCTCGAAGGCGTGCCGAAGATGGGTGTTGACGGTGTGCGGGGAGACGAACAGCCGTTCCGCCGCCTCACGGTTGGTGGCGCCCTCGGCGATCAGCTGCACCACGCCGAGCTCCGACCGGGTCAGTCCGCGCCATTCCACGCCGGGCACGGCGGCGGAGGCTGCGGGGAGGGGCCGGACGCCGAGTGCGCGCAGTCTGGCCCGCACGCGCTGTGCGTCGTGTTCGGCCCCGCAGGCGACATAGCCGCTGAGCGCCTCCTCAAGGCGGGGCCGGGCGTCGGACGCTGCCGCACCTGCACCGGCGTCCTCCAGGGCACGGGCCCGCAACAGCGGGCGGACCTCCCCGTGGCCCTGGGCCGCCGCCATGAGCAGCTCCGCGTCTCCCACGTACAGGCCCCGTCCGTGCGTGGCGGCGGCGGAGAACAAGGGCAGGCCGGGGTTGAGCCGGGCCCGCTCGGCGGCGAACTCCACCGCCGCCGCAGCCACTTCACGCTGCCCGGCGGCCAGCGCCGCGGCCACCAGCAGGACGACGTCCCCCGCATCGACGCAGGTCACATGCAGGAGACCGCGGCGCAGGTGGGAGGCGGCACC
Organism: Streptomyces sp. NBC_00028; assembly: GCF_045041065.1. Classification (NCBI taxonomy): domain Bacteria; kingdom Bacillati; phylum Actinomycetota; class Actinomycetes; order Kitasatosporales; family Streptomycetaceae; genus Streptomyces; species Streptomyces sp. NBC_00028. The sequence goes on from NZ_CP108294.1 coordinate 232,850, forward strand.
CTTGAGGCGCTCACCCGTCACGGGCTCGTCCCGGTACAAGGCGGTCAGGACCGACACCCATGCGCCGGCTCGGCGTGCTTGCTGGTCGCCGCTCGCGAGACAGACCTCCGCGTGTGCCGCGCACACCTCCATCTCGCGGTCGTCGCCGAGGTGGAAGGCGGCCCTGGCCCGCGCACACAGCACAGCGGCCTCGTAAGCGGCGTCGGGGGTGCCCGCCGTGGCCAGGTCCTGCCTTGCGATCGGGGTTTCCTCGGTGGCCAGGTCTTGTGCGACGGTCAGGTCCCGCTTTGCGATCGCGTCCTGTGCGGCGGTCGGGTCCCGCTTTGCGATCGCGTCCTGTGCGGCGGGCGGGGTCCGCTTCGCTGTCGCGTCCAGATGGGCGGTCGCTTCCTGCGCCGCCGCGAGTTCCCGCACCGCCTCCCGCAGTTGACCGCCGCTCAGCAGCAGTCGGGCCCGCGAGGTGCGCCACAGCGCCGCATACGTCCGCCGGCCCCGCTGCTCCGCCTCTGCCAGACCCCCCTCGACCAGATCCTCGGCACCTCGGACGTCGCCGGCCAGGCCCAGCAGTTCGGCTCTCCAGACCATCGACAGGACGACTTCGGGCAGCATGGGCCCGTATGCCGTGTCCAGTTCGGCGGCCTGTGCCGGTACCGGCTCGCTGTGCCGGAGAGCGTCGCTCCAGCGCTGCCGGTGGCAGGCGCTGATCGAGCGGAGCGTGCGCTGTGTCAGGTCGTTGAGCGGGTGGGTGCCACGGGCGTGGGCCAGCGCCCCGGGCAGGGCCCCGCCCGCCTCCTCGGCCTCACCCGCCAGCAGACGGTGCAGCAGGGTCGTCGAGCGCAGTTGGTCCTTCACCGGCAGCGGGACATCGGGGTGGCGCAGGGCGCGCCGCAGCTGAGCGTCGGCCTGGGGCACCGGGAACGGGCCGCCCATCCGGGCCAGTTCAAGGCATACGTGCGCGTGGGTGACCGCGTCGGGAGGCGTCCGGAGCACCTCGAGGGCCAGGGCGCGGGCTTCGCCGGACGCGCCGGTCTCCCACAGCAGCGGGACCAGCCGCGCAGCCAGCCTCGACCGCCGGGGGGTGGCGGGCGGGGCCAGCTCCATCGCACGGCGCACATACGCGGCGGCCGCCGCCGGCGCGAGCGGCGCGGCCTCACGGGCGGCGGTCTCCAGCACGCGGATCGCTCGCTCGTCGCCGGGGTGCGCCAGCGCGCCCATCTCGGCCGCGAGCGCCGTCGCGGGCGTGCCGTCCGCGAGCCGCAGGTCGACCGAACGTCGCCGCAGGGACAGCTGTACCGGCGGGGGCAGTGTGGCGGCGACGGCCGCACGCACCGACGGATGCACGAAGGTGAGGTGTTCCTGTTCGGCGTGCATCAGCCCCGCCGCGAGCACCTCGCGCAGCGGGCTCAGCAGAGCCGGTTCCCGGCGCTCCAGCATCCGGCACAGTTGCCGCATACCGAGGCGGTCGCCCAACACGGAGGCGGTCAGCACCAGTTCTCGAGCCGGCGGGGTCAACTGGTCGAGGCGGCGGGTGATAACGGCCGAAGTCACCTCCTGGCTCCCGCGTGACGAGGTGAGCAGCGCGCACGCGTGCCGGATCGCGCCCGGCAGCCCGCCGAGCAGCGGCAGATACGGGTCGGCGTCCGCGGCCCGCGCACCCATGAGGTCCGTCACGAGCCGCCGTACGGCATCCGGTTCGAGGGCGGTGAGTTCGAAGCCGTCTGTCCGCTCGGCCGGCAGGTCGCGGCGCAGGGCCGTGACCGTCGGCCGGTCGAGGTGAGAGCGTGCGGCGAGCACCCACAGCAGGGGGAGCCCGGTCAGGCGTGCGGTGAGCGTGCGCAGGGTGAGCAGTGTCTGGTGGTCGCAATGATGCACGTCGTCGTGGACGACGAGGACGGGGCCCTGTTCGGCGAGTTCCCGCAGGTCGTCGGCGGCGAGCCCGCCTTCGGTGCCGCCGCTTCGGGCCAGCACCGTCGCCCCGGCCTGGGCTGCCTGCTCGGCGACGAAGGCCAGCAGGTGGGACTTGCCGGCGTCTGCGGGACCCTCGATCCACAGCACCCCGCCCTCGTGACGGTGGACGAGACGCAGCACCCGCCTCAGGAGCTGGTGAGGGATGTCGGTCGTCGTCGCCTTCAGCAAGGCAGCCTCCCCTGTTCCGTGTGCCGTGCCTCCCGCGCACTCACACCTGCTGTGTCCACGGCCAGGCACACATGGGTGTGTGGCCCGCGGCCAGCATGTGTCCTGTCCGCGCCCGGTGGCTGTCAAGGACTCCGGAGCGCCCACAGCGGGCCCACCTGACGGTCGTTGTAGGGAAAACCCGAGGTCTGGGCGTGGGTCGGGCCGAATCCGGCGGTCGCGACCTGTTCGGGCGGCCGTACGCCGTCGCAGGTCAAACGGTCGGAGTCCGCCCGAAGGTGGGGTGGGCCCTACAAGGGCTTGGGGGAACCCCGAGCAAGGGCGAGGGAGCGCACGACAGACCGGGATGCCGACCCCTCCGAGACTTGGCGCTACCGCTGGACACCCTCTTGATCCCCCACAGAAGACAAGGTTTTCACCGGCAGGACGAGAAACGCACCGCAGGTACACCGAACACCTGCGGCCAGAAACGGGGAGCGGACATGGTTCACCTGGAAACACCTCGCGTTGAGGTGGGCGACCGGATGCGCCGGCCCGCGCCGCACTCCGCACCGTCCCGAGGGGCTGCCCGCCCGGGTGGTGCGCTCACCCGGGCGACGATGCTGGCGGGTTCGCTGGTCTCGGCGGCGGCGGGCACCCTGCTGATCGTCGTACCCGTATCCACCCCGGCCGAGGCCGGGACGCTGTTCGGGGTGCACATCGCGGTCCAGGGGGTGCTTCAACTGCTGGCCGTGCGCCGGTCCACGGCCTCGGCGGCCGTCCGGTGGCTGCTGGCCGGCGGCGGCTTCGCCGCACTGCCGTTGGGCGCGGTCCTGTTCGCCGGCCGCGCCGACACCGTGTTCCTGCTCGCCCTGTGGACCGGCTGCGCCTGGCTGCTGCGGGGACTGACCATGGCGATCTCCGTGACCTCGCCCTCGGTGAGCCACGTCTTCGTCTACGACGACGTCCTGAACGCGGTGATCGTCTCGGCGGGCCTGTTCATGACCGCCTTCCCCTTCGTGTCACCGGAGCAGCTGGCCGATGTCGGCGGCTCCGTCCTGGTGGCCACCGCGGTCTTCGAGGTGCTCGCCGCCGCACGCCGAACCCCCCGGGCTCTGCGTGCCGTCGGCTGAGCCCCGCACGACACAGCAGCACAACAACCTACGTTCCCCGCCGGATGTCCGGCTGAGGCCCTACTGGGAGGCGACCATGAAGAAGTGCCAGCTCGCACTGGAGATCACGCACTGGGTGTTCTCCGAGCTCGACCTGCCGCTGCAGTGCGAGTTCTCCTACGACACCCAGGACCCGCTCGCCGTCACCCTGGTCCTCGACACCGAGGGCGTGCGGCCGGTGACCTGGGCCCTGTCCCGCGATCTGCTGGCCGAAGGCATGACCGCCCGGGTGGGTGAGGGCGACGTGACGTTCTGGCCGGTGCTCGACCACGACGGCGAGCCGTCCTCCTTCTGCGTCCGCGTGGGCAGCACCCACAAGGCGGTCTTCGAGATCCCGGCCGAGCCGGTCGTGAGCTGGCTGGCGAGGACCTACGACATGGTCCCGCGGGGGACCGAACTGGACGGCGTGGACTGGGACGAGTGGGCCCAGCTGGCCGAGTGACGTCGACGGGTCCGGCCGCCGTGGCCGGACAGGCGCAGGCAGAGAGGAAGACCATGCGCAACACACCGAAGAACACACTGCGTCCCTGGCTGGCCGACTGGCAGTGGCAGCAACGCGCCGCGTGCCGAGGCATGAGCAGTGCCACCTTCTTCTCGCCGCCGGGCGAGCGGGGCCGGGCGCGTCGCGTCCGCGAGGAGCGCGCCCGCGCTGTCTGCGGCGGGTGCGAGGTCGTCGACATCTGCGCGGCCGCGGCCCTCAGGCAGGGGGAGACCTACGGCGTCTGGGGCGGGCTGTCCGACGACGAACGCCGGCAGCTCGGCGCGGGCGCGGGCAGCGCCGGCAGGACCGGGACACACGACGTGGCTTCTCGGTGACGGGCGAGCCCGGCCCAGGAACGGCCCTGGTTGCCGCTACTCACCCCCGCCCCTTCTGATCCGCCGTCACCGACAGGCCGACGGCGGATCAGCCGTGGGAGAGGCGGGGGATCAGTCGCGAGACAGGTGCCGGATCAGCTGTGCGACGCCGGGGCCACCGCCGACGCGGTGGCGGGTAGCGAGATGCCCGAAGACCGGGACAGGCCCGCCAGGCGGTGGGTGGTGAACACCAGCAGGGACAGGCTGACGGCCGCCAGTACGGCGTAGGCCGTGTCGTCGTCGAAGCTGTCCCAAGCCGTGTGCAGGCCCACGGCGACCGCGTAGACCAGGACCAGGACCCCGACGGAGCGGCGCCGCCAGTGGTGCGCCGCGGCCGACCACAGTGCGGCGCTGGTCAGCCCGGTCCACGCCATGTGGGCAGCCGGGCTCAACAGGCCGCGCACCACCAGCAGATGGTCCACCACATGCAGGTCACCGCCGGACTGGACAAGTTCGACGAAGGCGTACCCCATCGTCTCGAACACCGCGAAGCCCGCACCTGAGGCGACACCGATGAGCAGGCCGTCACCGGGGGACCGGCGCCGGATGAACAGCAGCAGTACCAGCGGCATGACGAGCTTCGCGGCCTCCTCGATCACCCCCACCGCGACCATCGGCAGGACGTCCAGCAGGATCAGCGTCCGATACTCCAGGAAGCCGGCCGTGGTCACCCCGATGGCGCCGCCGACCAGCGCCGTGACGCCCACGGCGGCCGGTCCGACGCCGAAGTCGAGTCGGCGCCCGGCCACGAAACTCACGAACGCCGCCGGGACCAGGGCCGCTCCGAAGAAGAGTAGGGCCGGGACGAGGTTGGGGTTCCCGGTGGAGATCAGTGCCGCGTGGATCAGCCAGAACACCAGCAGACCGATGGCGAGGACGGTCAGCCAGCCCCACCGCCTGCTCACCCGGACCAGTCTGCCGTCGTCCCAGCGGACCCAGTTCTGTGTGTCGGACACGGGTTCCTCCTTTCGGGAGCGGAGTGCGCTCCGCCCGACGGTGCCCCGGAGGGGCGGCCGACCACATCACATAAACGTGCCAAAAGGGACGAATGTCCGAGTCTCCTCTGTCGAGCGGCGACCAATCACTCACATGTGTGATGCCCTGCCCCCGATCCCGACGACAACATGTGCTCCACGCAGCCCTCGGGACGGCGAGTGTGAGGAGCTCTCAAGTGCCAGGTTTCACGCAGGGAAGGGACGATGGCACCTACCCGCCCGACGCCTTCGAGACCCGGGGGCGCCGTATCCGGGTGCTGAGCGGCCACGACGTGGCACTGGTGAACGGGCCGGTCTTCGTGGTCGGCCTGTTCTACGCGGTCTCCCCCTGGGTGCTGGGTTTCGCCGCCACCCATCACGACCTCGCGGTGCACAACCTGATCGTGGGCTGTGCCGTCTGCCTGCCGGCCGCGGGCTTCACGGTGGCCCCTGAGCGCATGACCGGGCTGAGCGCCGCCCTGGGAGTGATCGGCCTGTGGATGGCGGTCTCGCCCTGGGCAGTCGGCGGCACCCCTGGCGGCAAAACAGGCCATGCTCCCGGCCGTGCGGCCGCCGTCGACGGCGTCGTCCTCGGGGTGCTCACCCTGACGCTCGGCCTGGTGTCCACAGCCCTGGTCCGCCGTGCCAACCGAGTCCCCTGACTCCCGTGCCCCGCTTGTGAGGAGAGGCCCGATGGCCGCACCCGTACCACCCCGCCACGACCCGCGGTCCCCCTGGCGCTCCGAAGGAGTGCCAGGGGGGTCCGGATCGCCCACCCCTGATGGCCGCCGCTCCCGCAACGGGCGCCTGGTGCAGGTCGTGATCTTCGTCGCCATCTATCTCGCGACCGGCTTCCTCTACAACGGCATGCACGGCGACGGCACCACGTCCGTCGACTACACGGTCTTCACCGCCCAGTTGGACGCGGAAAACGTCAAGACCGTCTACTCACGCGGCTCCCAGATCCAGGGCACGCTGAAGCAGGCCCGCAAAGTGCCCGGCAGCGCGGACAAGACGAGGTTCGTCCACTTCAAGACGTACAAGCCCGCCTTCGCGAACAGCGACCAACTGTGGCGGGAGATCGAGCAGAAGAAGGTGGCGGTCTCCGCCTCACCGGTGGCGCAGGGGCCCGGCCTCGGCCAGTCCCTGCTGGTGTCGCTGCTGCCGACCGCGCTGCTGATCGCCGTCTGGGTGTTCGTGGCCCGCAAGGCGGGCGGCGGACTGAGCGGCATGGGCGGGATGTTGGGCCGTAAGCCGCCCAAGCCGGTCGAGGCGGCGCAGGAGCGTATGAGCTTCGCCGATGTGGCCGGCATCGACGAGGTCGAGGACGAGCTCAACGACATCGTCGACTTCCTCAAGCGCCCCGACGCCTACCGCCGCATGGGCGCCAGGATGCCCCGCGGGGTGCTGCTCGCGGGTCCGCCCGGCACCGGCAAGACACTTCTCGCACGGGCGGTGGCGGGCGAGGCGGGCGTGCCGTTCTTCTCCGCCTCGGCCTCGGAGTTCATCGAGATGATCGTCGGCGTGGGCGCTTCCCGGGTACGTGAGCTGTTCGCGGAGGCCCGCAAGGTGGCCCCGTCGATCGTCTTCATCGACGAGATCGACACCATCGGCCGCGCCCGCACCGGGTCCGGCATCGGAGGCCACGACGAACGCGAACAGACCCTCAACCAGATCCTCACCGAGATGGACGGCTTCTCCGCCTCCGACGGTGTCGTGGTGGTCGCCGCGACCAACCGCGCGGAGATCCTCGACCCGGCGCTCACCCGTCCCGGCCGCTTCGACCGGGTGGTGACCGTCTCCCCGCCGGACCGCGCCGGACGCGAGGCCATCCTGCGCATCCACACCCGCTCCATGCCGCTCGCCCCGGACGTCGACCTCGCCCGGGTCGCCCGGACGACCCCCGGCATGACCGGAGCCGAACTGGCCAACCTCGCCAACGAGGCCGCGCTCCTCGCCGTCAAGCGCGACCGGCTCCGGGTCACCGGGCCCGACCTCTCCGACGCCCTGGAGAAGGTGCAACTCGGTGCGCAACGCCCGCTGGTGATGCCCGAGGAGGAACGCCGCCGCACGGCCTACCACGAGAGCGGACACGCCCTCCTCGGCATGCTCCAGCCGGGCGCCGATCCCGTCCGCAAGATCACCATCGTGCCGCGCGGACGGGCGCTCGGGGTGACGCTGTCGACGCCGGACGCCGACAAGTACGCGTACACCGAGGAGTACCTGCGCGGCCGCATCATCGGCGCGCTGGGCGGCATGGCCGCGGAACAGGTCGTCTACGGCGTGATCACGACCGGCGCGGAGAACGACCTCGAACAGGTCACCAACATCGCGCGCGGCATGGTCGCCCGATGGGGCATGAGCGAACGGGTCGGCCGGCTCTCCGCCCTCCCCAACGACGCCCAGCAGGCCTACGGCCTCTCGGCAGCCCCGCACACCCTCGACATCATCGACGACGAGATACGCCGCATCGTCGACGAGTGCTACAACGAAGCCTGCCGCAAACTCCATGACCACCGGGGCCAGTTGGACGACCTCGCCCAGGCGCTGCTGGAGCAGGAGACGCTGGACGAGGCGGACGCCTACCGCATTGCCGGGGTCATGTCCCTCACCAAGGACTGAGCGGCCCATCCCCCTCCTGGGAGCTCTTTCAAGTCAGCCAGGCGTTCTTTCAAGTCAAATGACTGATGCATGCCCATGAACCGGCTGTGAAAGTCAGGACAGCAGCGGGGCCCGGCGGGCGAGCCACCGGGCCCGGGGGGAAGGAACCTGTGCGATGACGTCGATCGCCGACGGCTGGGGGAGCGTCCTCGAAGCCTGGGGAAGCGTCTTTGACGTCGTACGACAGCCTGTCTGGGCCGTGGACGCCACGCACACCGTGCGCTACGCGAACCCGGCGGCGGCCGAAGCGCTGGGACACGGTCACCCTTCTGCACTGCTGGGTTACGACGGCCACCCCGGGCCCGCCCCGGACCACGCCAGCCGGGGCGAGGGTGGCGCACTCACCCGGGCCGACGGCACCCTCCTGCCGGTGGAATGGACCCGGCTGCCCCTGCCCGGAGCGGTCGGTGACGCGGCCCTGACCCTGTACCTCTTCCAGCCACTCGACGCCGAGCAGGCTTCCGGCAGCCGGGGACTCGGGGACACGGGTCCGCCGTACCGGCTCCTGGCGCACCGTCAGGCGGAGCGGGAACGCCACTACGCCAAGGTCCTCCAGCACGAGGCACAGGAGCGGATGGTGCGCGCCCTGCTCGGGCTGAACATGGCCGGCCACGCGCTGGGGCCGGCCGCGGCGGGGACGGCCGGCCTGCTGCACGATGCGGTACGCGACACCGAGGAGGCCCTGGCGGGCGTCCGGGAGGTCACCGACGCCCTGTGCCCCGGTGCCCTGCGCGCAGGCGGGCTGCCCGCGGCCCTCGCCGCTCTCGCCCGCCGCCACCCAGGACAAGTGACCGTCACCGGCACCCTGACCGGACGACTGCCCCAGCTGATCGAGACACACGGATACCTCCTCGTCGCCGAAGCAGTCGCACGCGCCCTCGACCACGCCGACGCCCACCACGTCCAAGTCACCACCAACCACGGCCCCGAACTGGTGATCACCGTGGCGGACGACGGGACCGAACCCGCGACAGCCACCGACCTCGCGACACTGGCCGCCCTCACCGAACGCGCCACCAGCCTCGACGGCACCCTGACCGTGCGACACACACCCGACACCGGAACCACACTCACCGCGAACATCCCCCTCGGACCGACCCAAGGTGTGAACACATCCATGTGAACGGCGAAGGGCGTCCGACTCGTGTCAGTCACGTCAGGTTTCGACGCCCGTCGCCTGTCCCCGGTTCCCGCGCCGCTGCGCGCGGGCGCGCCACGGGATGGCGCGGGTGTGTCAGTGAGGTGGCGATCAGGATGAGTGCGGATATGTCTGGTGCGACAGGCGTGCGGCTGAGCCCGCAGGACGTGGAGGCTCTGCGGCACGAGGTCACGGGCCCGGTGCTGGAACCGGGCGTGGACGGCTACGAGGCGGAGTGCGCCACGTTCAACCTGGTCTGCCCCCTGCGCCCGCTCGTCGTGGTCGGCGCGAGCAGTGAGCGGGACGTCGTGACGGCGGTCCGGTTCGCCGCCCGGCACGGCCTGCCGGTCGCGATGAAGACCGCCGCCCACCAGGTGGTCTCCCCGGCGGCGGACGGGCTGCTCATCACGACCCAGCGGATGAAGGGCATCTCCGTCGACGCGCAGAACGGCACCGTCAGCGTCGAGGCCGGTGTGCGCTGGAGCGAGGTGCTGCCGCGCGCGGCGGAGGAGGGGTTGGCCCCGGTCGTCGGTTCGGCGCCCGAGGTCGGCGTCGTCGGCTACACCCTCGGCGGCGGCCAGAGCCCGCTGCTGGGCCGCAAGTACGGCTACGCCGCCGACCATGTGCGCCGGCTGAACGTCGTCACCGCGGACGGCGAGCTGCGCCGGGTGACCCCGCAGAACGAACCCGAGCTGTACTGGGCGTTGCTGGGCGGCAAGGGCAACTTCGGCGTCGTCACGGAGATCGAGTTCGACGCCTTCCCGGTCGCCCGCTTCTACGGCGGCGGCATCTACTTCGCGGGCGAGCACCTGGACCGGGTGCTGGACGCCTGGCGCGCCTGGCTGCCCACGGTGGATGAGGACATGACCTCTTCGCTCGCCATCCAGCGGCTGCCCGACCTCCCCGGCCTGCCCGAGCCGCTGCGCGGCGCCTTCGTGCTCCACCTGCGGATCGGCTACCTCGGTACGGCGGCCGACGGGGACCGGCTCATCGCACCGCTGCGGGAGTCCGCGCCGCCCCTCCTCGACCTGGTGGGGGAGAAGCCGTTCACCGCGATCGGGGAGATCCACCTCGACCCGGTCGACCCGATGCCGTACTACGACCGCAGCCTCAGCCTGGAGGAGTTCTCCGAGAAGACGGCGCAGACGCTGGTGGACCTGACCGGACCCGAGTCGGGCTGCACCCTGGTGAGCATCGAGATACGGGCGCTCGGCGGAGCCTTCGACCAGGAACCGGAGTTCCCCAACTCGGTCCCCAGCCGCGGACTTCCGTACGTCGTCTTCGGCTTCGCGGTGGGCGGCCCGGACCAGGCGGATGGGCTGCGCGCCGAACTGGCGCGGGTCTTCGACGGGCTGGCGCCCTGGGCAACCGGCCGGAACCTGGTGAACTTCCTCTCGCCGGACGAGGCCACCGACACCGAGGGCGTGCGCGAACTGTACGGGGCGGAACGGTACGAACGGCTGGCCGCGCTGAAGACGGTGTACGACCCGGCCAACGTCTTCCGCTTCAACTACAACATCGCCCCGGCCTGATCGGCCCGAGGCCCGTGAGCCGCGGCGCCCTGCCGTGGCTCACGGGCCCGGCGCGGCTCACGCCGCCGCGAGATGCGCGCCCGCAGGACCCTCGGCCGCCGTCGCCGTCGTGTGCAGCGGGCCGAGCGCGTGGAGCAGCGCCGTCATCGCCCGGTTCAGCGGTACGTCGATCCCGTAGATCTCGGCGTACCGGACAACCGCCCCGTTGAGCGCCTCCCACTCCAGGGGGTGGCCCGCGAGCCGGTCGTACAGCATCGACGTGCCGTTGCCGTCGCTGAAGTCCTTCATGAATTCAAGCGTCTGCCGCACGTCCGCGCCGGTGAGACGGGCCCCGACCGCCTCGGCCACCACCTGGGTCTCGCGCATCAGACCCTCGGCGAGTTCAAGGATCATGCCGTCGCCCATCACCTCCATCCGGCGCAGGGTGAGCGCCGTCAGCGGGTTCACCGCGGCGTTGAGCATCAGCTTGCGCCATGCGGCCGTGACCAGGTCCTGCTGCGGGCGGATGTCCGTCCCGCTGCCCCGGAACAGTCGGATCAGCTGGTCCGCGTCGGGCCCTGTGGGGACGTCGAGGCGGTTGCCGTAGCCGTGCCGGATGCGGCCCGGCGCCAGCCGCTCGGCCTGGATGTACACCAGCGCGGGCACGACAGTTGCCTGCGGGACCAAGGGTTGCACGTCATCGGTCAGCTCGACGCCGTTGCGCAGGACGACGACGGTGGTGTGCTCGTCGCACAGCGCCGCGAGCCAGCGGGCCGTACCGGCCGTGTCGAAGGACTTCACCGCCAGCAGCACCCAGTCCACCGGCCTCACCGCCGCCGGATCGGTGACCACGGTCGCCGGCACATGGTCCTCGCCGTCGGAAGTCTCTATCACCAGCTCGTCGAACGGCGTCCGGACGCAGAGCGAGACGTCGTGCCCGGCCCGGCACAGGGCCGACGCGAACACACCGCCGACCGCTCCGGCACCGACCACGGCCACGGACTGCCGGGTCTCGCCCTCGCCTGCCAAGGTCATGGGATTCTCCTCATCATGGGTCGGCAACAACACGCGCTCATCTCGCCCAACGGTTCACACATGTAAGAATTCATGGCGGGTGTTTTAGATACGTATGACACCAGTGTGCCTCGCCGGGTGAACCAAACGCGTCCCCGCATCCGTGTGCAGAGCGGCAGGTTCCCGCCGTCGGCCGGGGCGGGGACAGGGCGGCCGTACCGAGTGGTGCGCATCCGGACGGCCGGCCACCGGGCTCTCCCGCCCGACCTCGCTGTGGGGGCGGGGAAGGGAAGGGAGCCCGGGACTGCCGTCCCCCGCCGATCGTTGGACCGACGGGGGACCTTCACATACCCGACAAGGTGAGGAAGTTGCGATGACGGATCTCGCGGCCGCGGTCGAATCGGTGGCACAGCTGTCCACGGTGTGGCGCGCCATGGTGCTCGACCGGGACGAGCAGGCGGACGTACGCGACCTGCCGGGCCTCGCCGTCCGCTGGGCCGACTGCCGCTTCGCCTTCTGGAACGCGATCACCCTCAACGAGGCGGGCCTCGGCCAGGCGCTCCTGGAGAACCGCCTGGCCCAGGCCGCGGACATCATGCGCTCGAAGCAACGGCCGGGCTTCCTGTGGCTGTTCGAGGACCTGCTCGCCGACGACGCCCGCGCCGCCCTCGACGAGGCGGCACAGCGCGCGGGCCTGGTCCACGCCTTCCCCGGCACCGGCATGGCCGGCGACCTGCTGCCCCTCCCCGAGCCCCACCACCCCGACCTCACCTTCGAGCGGGTCACCACCGACGAACACCTCACGGCCTACGCCGACATCAACTCCCGCGCCTACGGCTTCGACCTGGCGGACGGCCGCGACGGGATCGCCGGGTCGGCCCTGTGGAAGCGGGACGTGTACGCCTACCTGGCGCTGCGGGACGGCACCCCGGTCGCCTGTGCCGCGACCGTCGAGGCCCAGGGCCGCCTGTTCGTCATCCTCGTCGCCACCGAGCCGGACCACCAACGCCACGGCTACGGCGAGGCGGTGACCCGCAAGGCGCTGCACGAGGGCGCCCGCGCCACCGGCCTGACCCGGGCCACCCTGCACGCGACCGTCGCGGGCGCGCCCGTCTACCCGAGGATCGGCTTCAAGCCGAACTCTCCGATGCGCTTCTACATCCCGGCGAGCTGACCCATGACCACCCACCCGACTCCCCGACAGCTGTCCGAGCACATCGAGGAACTCCTCACCCCGGGCGGCCCGTTGCCCATCGTCGCCGCCGGCCACCCCGTCCTGCGCGGTGTCGCCGAGCCGTACGACGGCCAGCTCGACGCCGGCCTCCTGGAGCGCTTCGTGACCGCGCTGCGCGAGACGATGCTCGCCGCTCCGGGCGTGGGCCTGGCCGCACCCCAGGTCGGCATCGCACTGAGCATCGCGGTCGTGGAGGACCGGGCCCGCGGACCCCGCGAGGCACTCGACGCGCGCGACCGCACACCCCTGCCCTTCCGGGTGCTGCTCAACCCCTCCTACGAGCCGGAGGACGACACTCGGGCCGCCTTTTTCGAGGGCTGCCTCAGTGTGCCGGGCTGGCAGGCGGTCGTCTCCCGCCACGCCCGGGTCCGGCTGCGGGGACAGGACGAGCACGGACGGGCCGTCGACGAGGTGTTCACCGGCTGGCCGGCCCGTATCGTCCAGCACGAGACCGACCACCTCAACGGCACGCTCTATCTGGACCTGGCCCAGTCGCGCTCGCTGTCCACGAACGAGGCGGTCGCCGAGCACTGGTCCCAGCCCACCCCCGAGACCGCCGCCCGCGAGCTGGGTTTCGAGCTGTCCTGACGGCCCCCGCCGTTCGGACAGGCGCGGCGGACCCACCGTCAACTGACTGATGTGCGCCGTTTGTCCGGTGGCGCACCCTGACGACAGCCGACACCTCCGGCGTGGACGGACACGGAGAAGAGGACCTGGCGTGACACCGGTCGAGCAGCACCGCCCCCTGAAGAGCAGCAATCCGATACTGGCCTGGCCGCAGTTCGAACGGCGGGCCGGGCAGAAGACGATGGCGAAAGACCCTCGAGCGGGCATCGCCGTCGGCCAAGGCCGCAGCACGACAGGCCAGGGCCGCGATCAGACCCACGACAACGACATGGACAAGGACGGCGGTCCGCTGCCCCTCACCGTCGGCGATCTGCTGACGATGGACGACGTCCTGCCCCGCTGGCTGGCGGGACTCGGGGTAACGGCCCTCTTCGTGAGCCTGTCGTGGACCCTGCTGCCCCACGTGCCGGTCGGCACGGCCGTCGCCTACGCCCTCGCCGGCGGCACCGGACTGCTCGCGGCGGCACTGGTGGTGGTCCAGTGCCGCCGCAAGCGGCCGTCACCCATCCTGGCCCTGACGTTCGCCGTCCTGCAGGGCACATGTCTCGGCGTGCTCTCGACCACGGCGTTCAACCGCCTCTCCCCGGGCCTCCTCGTGCAGACGGTCCTGGGGACGCTGGCGACCTCCGCCGGCATCCTGCTCGCCCACCGGCTGCACTGGATGCGGGTGCACCGGCGGCGGTACGGCCTCACGGGAGCCGTGGTACTCGCCCTGTGCCTCCTCGCCCTCGCGGACACCGCCCTGTTCCCCCTCATGGGCGCCGACGGCCTGGGCCTGCGCTCCGCGGGACTCGGCGTCCTGATGGGCCTGGTGGGTGTCGCCCTCACGGTGACCTTCCTGCCCCTGCACCTGCGCAAGGTCGAGGCCGCCCTCACCCACGGCGCGCCCCGCGACCAGCGCTGGTCGGCCGCGTTCGGGCTCACCCTGAGCCTGACCTGGCTGTACGTGGAGACGGCCAGGCTGGTCACCTACTACCCCGTCGAGTACTACTGACCTCCGGCCCGGCCTCGGCCTGCGGGCACAGCCCCCGCATCAGCACCTCGAAGAGCCGCTCCGCCCGGACGCCCTCCTCGCCGTCCGCGCCGATGCGCCACACGGGACCGAGCAGCGTGAACACGTCCTCGGCCGTCGTCCCCGGTGCGATGGTCCCGGCCGCCGCATTGGCGCTCACCAGCACCGACAGTGCGTCCAGCAACGGCCGGTACACCTTTCGGCACTGGCCCGTCGACGCCTCGCCGGCGACGCTCATCGCGTCGGCGAACTCCGGCATGCACCGGCCGAGGTAGAGCAGTCGCCGCAGCCAGGCGCACAGTCCCTCCTGCGGGGTCAGGGTGCCCAGCAGGGCGGGCACGGCCGTCACCAGGTCGTCCACCTCCGCCCCGTACACCTGCAGCACCAGGGACTCCCGGGTGGGGAAGTGGCGATAAAGCGTGCCCTGGCCCACGCCCGCCCTGCGCGCGATGGACTTCATCGAGGTGTCGCCTGGAACGGCGAGCACCTCTGCCGCCGCCTCAAGGATGCGCATACGGTTGGACAGTGCGTCCGATCTCATTGATGTTCCGGTCCCTCTCCGCCGAGGCACACACATTTCTCGGGGCCCCGTCGAGACACGTATTCTGATGGAAACCTACACCGACATGTTGAACAGAAGGCCATCGCATCCCATGTCCCATGACACAGCTGCTCCCAGCACCCCCGTGGAGCGGCTCGCCTCGCTGACCGCCGCCCTGGCCACGGACCTCGACCAGGGCGCCTGGCTTCCGGGACCGTTGGAACGAGCCCTGGCGGGCCGCCTGTTGCTGGCCTGCGCCGGGGACGGCCAGTTCACCCCCGACCGGCTGCGCGAGACCCTCTGGGAGGGCAGCGTCGCCCTGGCCCACACGGGAGGCGGCCGTCTCGCCCGTCTGCTGGCCGAGCTGTACGAGGTGACGACGAGCTCCGTCCCGTACGCCGTGCGGCATTCCGTGCTGTCCGAGGCCGTACGACTGCTGGAGCGTACGACCGCGGGCATACCCGCGCGGGACGGCGACGGGTTCTGAGTCCGGGCGCAGTCAGATGACGGATGTGTTCACCCGCACGCTCCGGAAGGCTTCGGGCCACGAAGCACGCACCGGGTGCGAAGGGGGAGAGGACATGACGAGACACGACAGATTCAGCCGACCGGGTGGCGGCCCTTCGCCGGCCACGACGTCGCCGTCCGGACGGCGGCCCGGCGGTCACCGTCCGGCCCGGCCCGCCCTCACCCTGGTGCCCGGCACCCGGGCCGACGCCGCGGCCGAGCTGTCCACGCTGACCGGGCAGCCGATGCCCGCCGACGTCCGGGGCGCGATCGTGACCCCGGTGCACGGCACCCTCATGGCCACCTGGCTGCCGCTGACCGACCCCTCCCGCATCCCGCAGGGCCGCATCCTGCTGGCCTGGACACCCGCGGGCGAGGACCGCACCGACGTCACGGCACACCTGGGCCTGGCCGGCGCCCAGGTCCTGCTGGCGGTCTGGCCGGGCCTGCGCGGCGAGTGGTCCGCAGTGGTCCGCCCCACCGTGGCCGAGGTGACGGAACTGCACGCCGCGGTCCGCCTCGCCACGGCGGTCCTGGACCGCCTGACCGACTGAGCACGGCGGTCGAGAGGACTTACGCCTCCTCGTTCACCCCGCTCATCAGCTGGCGCAGCTGCTTGCCGGTGGTGTCCGCCTGCGTCAGGTGTGAGTCACCCTGTGCGAGCAGGCCGCCGTGCCGTCGGCGGGGAAGGGGGCCGCAGGCCGCGGAGGAACCCGGTGAGGATCTCCAGGGTGCGTTCCGGCTCCTCGAAGGTCGCCGCGTGCCCGCCGCGCACCGCGGCCAGCAGGACCCCGGGGATGCCGTCCACGAGGTCCATCGAGTGCTCCGGCGCCACGAACCGGTCCCCGGCGGCCGCCACGACCAGCGTCGGCGCGCTGACGGCGGGAAGGTCGCCGCGGACGTCGATGCCGAGGGCGAAGGCGATCTGCCGGGCGGTGCCGGGAGCGGAGGACAGCAGCCGGGCCGCCAGATGGCGGGCCGTTTCCGGGGTGTGCGAGGCCAGGTATTCCTCGGAGAAGGACAGCGAGGTCACGAACGCGTTCAGGGCGTCGTCGCGACGGGAGTGCAACGACGCCCAGGTCTCCAGCCTGAGCCACAGCGAGGTGCGCGGCCGGGCGAAGCCGGACAGGGTGACCAGCCCGCGGACCCGGTCGCGATGGCGGGCGGCGACCTTGACGGCGACGGCCGCGCCGAGCGAGGTCCCGGCGAGGGCGAAGTCGCTCAACCCGGCCCGTTCGGCGGCCTCCACCACCTGGTCGGCCACCGTCTCCGCCTCAAGGCGGCCGAGCGGTAAACGGCTTCTCCCCGCCCCGGGGAGATCGACGAGCGCGACCGTGTGCTCGGCCGCCAGCCCGGCGAGCAGCGTCTCCCAGGTCAGGGCCGCGGTGCCGCCGACACCGGGCAGCAGGACCAGACCGGGCCCGCTGCCATGGACGTCGTACGCGAGCATGCGCCACCTCTCTCACCCGTTCCTCGGGAGCACGAGCTCCATGAGCTTCCCTAGGAGCACGAGAGAGGCGGCGTGCGGGTTCACCTACACCGCCGTGTCCCGCGCCGCGTCCTGCTTCACCGGCTCCGCGGTCCAGGAGGTGAGGATGCGCAGGGCGTCGTGGGAGGGGCTGCCGGACTCGGCGGTCAGGACCATCAGGCGCTGGCCGGAGCCGTCGGACGCGGCCCAGGTGTCGCAGTCGAGAGTGAGGTCGCCGACCAGGGGGTGGCGGTACTCCTTGGTTCCGTAGGTGGCGCTGTTGACGCGGTGCTCGGCCCACCAGGTGCGGAAGTCGGCGTCCTGGATGGTCAGTTCGCCGACGAGAGCGGCGAGGCCGGGGTCGTCGGTGTCGGCCGCGGCTTCCATGCGCAGCGCGGCGACCGCGTCCCGGGCGTCATGGGCCCACTCGCGGTGCATGGCGCGGATCGCGGGGTCGAGGAACATCAGGCGCAGATAGTTGCGCCGGGCTGCCGGGACGGCGGCGAAGTCGGTGTAGAGGGCCGTGGCGGCGGCGTTCCAGGCCAGGATGTCCAGGCGCTTGCCGAGGACGAGGGCGGGCGCGTGGGGGAGCTGGGCGAGCAGGCGGCGCATGGCGGGGCGCACCCGCTGGACGGGGCGGCGGCCACGGCGCGGGCGGGCGTCGGAACGGCCGGCGAGCGCGTACAGGTAGCGCTCCTCGTCCTCGTCCAGGCGCAGGGCACGGGCCAGGGTCGTCAGGACCGGGGCGGAAGCACGGACGCGACCCTGCTCCAGGCGGGTGTAGTAGTCCACGCTGATCGCGGCGAGGGCGGCGACCTCCTCACGCCGCAGTCCCGCGACCCGGCGCGCGGAGTCCGTCTCGGGCAGGCCGCACTCACGTGGGTCCAGTTGCGCGCGGCGGGCCTTGAGAAAGGCGCCGAGGGCGCGGGGGTCGGAGGGTGAGGTCATGTGTCCGTTCCGTTCTCCTGCGAGTTCGCGTCTCATGGTCGCCGCGTCGCCCCGAGGACGGCGGGACCGGGCGTCCCGCCGTCCTTCGAAGGGGGTCAGCGAACGGTGGCGCGGGCGGCCCGCTCGATCACGTCGGCCACCAGGCGGGGGTGGGAGACGGCGACCGAGTGGGAGGCGGCGACCTCGGTGGTGTGCGCGTGGGCGCGCTCGGCCATGAACCGCTGCACCGCCGGCGGGATGTTGAGGTCCTCGGTGGTGATGATGTCCCAGCTGGGGATGGTCTTCCAGGCGGCGGAGGTGGCCTTCTCCTCCAGCGCGGACTGGGCGATGGGCCGCTGCTCGGCGGCCATCAGGGCGGCCTGCTTCGTGGGCACGTCGGCGGCGAACTGATGACGGAACTTGTCCTGCTGGATGTACAGGTCGGTGACCGTCGAGCCGTCGGTCTGCTGGAAGGTGACCGGGTCCAGGGTGCCGGGGAGGGTGGAGCCCGGGTACTTGTTGGTCAGCTCCAGGGCGCTCTCGCCGGGGGCCGGCAGGAACGCGGCGACGTAGACCAGGGCCTTGACGTCGGAATCGTTCGTCGCGGCCTCGCTGATGACGTTGCCGCCGTAGGAGTGGCCGACGACGATCTTCGGGCCCTTGATGTGGTCCAGGACCGAACGCAGGGCGGCGGCGTCGGAGGCCGGGCCGCGCAGCGGGTTGGCGGCGGCGACGACCGGGTAACCGTCGGCCTTCAGCCGCGAGATGACGCCGTTCCAGCTGGAGCCGTCGGCGAAGGCGCCGTGCTCCAGGACGATGGTGGGCTTGGCATGCTTGCCGGCACCGGCGGTCGCGGCCGTCCCGGTCGCGCCGTTGGCCGTGCCGCTGAGGGCGAACGCGCCGAGCGCGAGCCCCGCTGTGACGGTTGCGACCGCGCCCATGACCAGCTGCTTGTGTCCACCCTTGATGGTCACCACGACGAACCCCTCTCAGGAATTTTTATCGGTATCTACGGTGTTTCGACTCTGCGATTCATCACCGCTTTGACTGGTGACGAATCTGTCAGGCTATGCGTCACCTGTCAAGGTGGTGACGCGAGTGTGGAGGATTCCGGTTCGCCGACGTGCGAGCCTGGAGACCTGCGCGAATGCACGCGAACAAGCGTGAACAGACAAGCGTGAACAGAAAGGTGAGGTGCCATGAGCGACGCCGAGGAGAGGGCGCTGCTGGCGGGGGGCTGCTTCTGGGGCATGGAGGAGCTGATCCGGGCCCTGCCCGGGGTGAAGGACACCCGGGTCGGCTACAGCGGTGACGACGACAAGCCCAACGCCACCTACCGCGACCACGGAAACCACGCGGAGTCGATCGAGATCACCTTCGACCCCACGGCCACCGACTACCGCACGATCCTGGAGTTCTTCTTCCAGATCCACGACCCGAGCACGCGGAACCGCCAGGGCAACGACATCGGCGCCAGCTACCGCTCGGCGATCTTCTACTACGACGACGAGCAGCGCCGGGTCGCCGAGGACACCATCGCCGACGTCGACGCCTCCGGCCTGTGGCCGGGACCGGTGGTGACCGAGGTGGTGCCGGCCGGCCCGTTCTGGGAGGCCGAACCGGAACACCAGGACTACCTCCAGCGCTACCCGAACGGCTACACCTGCCACTTCCCGCGGCCCAACTGGCGCCTTCCCAAGCGCGCCGAGGCCTGACAGCGGGTGCGGCGGGGGACGGCATCGCGTTTCCCCGCCGCACACCCGCGGGCTACTTCGCCCAGGGATCCCGTACGACGATGTCCGCCAGCGCCGCGGCGCACCCGGACAGCATCCGCTCGCCCTTCTCGGCAGTCGCGACCCGGGCGTCGCCCGCCACCCCCGACTCCGTGATCCGGTCGAAGGACACGGCCATGTACACCGGCTCGGTCGACTCCGCGGGCAGGGTGATCCGCGGTCCGTGCGCCTCGACCAGGTGCTCGGACCGGATCAGGTCCGGGTGGGCGGCCATCATCATGGACGTCTCGCCCTCACACGCGTGCATGAGACCGTCCTGCGTCTCCAGGGTGTCCCGCACCACCTCCCGCCCGGCGCCGAAGTAGCTGGCGAACGCGATCGGCGTCGACAGCTCCGTGGTCAGCTCGGTCGTGAGGGCGTTGAGGCCGGTCATGTTCCCGCCGTGCCCGTTGACGATCAGGATGCGTGAGAAACCCGCCCGGATCACGGAGCGGCAGATGTCACGCAGCAGCGCGTGCAGGGTCGGCAGACTGAGGGTGAGCGTGCCGCCGAACGCCATGTGATGCTCCGACAGACCTGTCGGCACGGACGGCGTCACCACCACACCGGTGTGCTCGGCCGCCAGCACCGCCGCCCGCCGGCACACCTCCGCCGCCAGGAAGTCGTCGACACCGGTCGGCAGATGAGGGCCGTGCTGCTCGGTGGCCCCGATGGGCAGCAGCACCACCGCGTCCCGCGCCGCGAGGGCCCGCAGCTCGGCGGCGGTCAGACGGTTCCACAGGACTTCACTCATCGGGGCTCCTGGAGATCGGAGGTGTCGAGATCAGAGGTGTCGGGATCAGAGGGGTCGGGATCAGAGGTGATCGGCGTCGACCACGGCCTGTGCGAAGACCGTGGGCGCCTCCTGCGGCAGGTTGTGACCGATGTCCGCGATCGTGCGGTGCAGGTAGGCACCCGTGAAGTGCTGGCGGTACGAGGTGCCGTCACCCGGCGCGGTGAACGGGTCGAGCGCCGGGTCCAGGGTGACCGTGGGCACAGCGATCGGAGGCTGCGCCGAGAGCAGCTTCTCGTAGCGGTCGTAGCGGTGCTCACCCTCGATGAGACCGATGCGCCAGCGGTAGTTGTAGAGCACGATCGCGGCGTAGTCGGGGTTGAGGAAGGCCTGCGCCGTGCGCTGGTACGTGGCGTCGTCGAAGTTCCAGTTGGGGGAGACCAGCGTCCACACATAGCGGCACAGCGCGAGCCGGTCCTTCTCGTTCTCCATGGCCTGCTTGCCGCGGTCGGTGGCGAAGTACCACTGGTACCACCAGTTGTGCTCGACGGCCGCCGGGGCGGGCGAGAGCTGCGCCTTGCGGTCGGTGATGACGTAACCGCTGGTGGAGACAAGGGCCTTGACCCGCTCGGGCCACAGCGCGGCGATGATGTCGCCGGTGCGCGAACCCCAGTCGAAGCCGGCCAGGACCGCCTTCTCGATCTTCAGGGCGTCCATGAACGCGATGATGTCCAGGGCGATGGCCGACTGCTCGGCGGTCCGGGGCGTGTGCCGGGACAGGAAGCGGGTGCTGCCGTGGCCGCGCAGATAGGGCACGAGCACGCGGTAGCCCTGCTCGGCGAGGAGCGGGGCGACATCGATGAAGCTGTGGATGTCGTACGGCCAGCCGTGCAGGCAGATCACGACCGGGCCGTGGGCGGGGCCGAGCTCGGCGTAGCCGACGTTCAGCAGCCCGGCCTTGACCTGCTTGATCGTGGGGAACTCGGTGTGGGTGCCGGGGGTGAGGGTGGGCACCGTGGCGGCGCTCGACCCCGACTTGGCGGTCGCGGCGGACGCGTTGGTCTGCAGTCCGGTCAGCGAGACCGCGGCCGCGCCGGTGCCCAGGCCGACGGCCTTGCTGAAGGTGCGCCTGTTGATCATGTGAAGCCTTCCGTCGTGTGTTTCCGATGACCGTGCCGCGGACCGTGAACGGGTCGGCGGCACACACTCTCGTCCGCAGCGAAATCGGACACATCAGTCATGTGACGGTGATACGTACGCCATGGTCTGGTGCGTACACCGCCTTAAGCCATCCGCACTCAGCCGTCCTGCTCACCCTCCAGCCTGGCCAGCGCGTCGCGCAGGGCGGCGCGGGAGGTGATGCCGAGCTTGGGGAAGACCCGGTACAGGTGTGAGCTGACCGTCCGCGGCGACAGACGCATGCGTTCGCCGATCTCCTTGTTGGTCAGGCCGCTCGCGGCGAGATCGGCGATCCGGCGCTCCTGCCAGGTGAGTTCGGCCGACGGCACCGACGGGCCACGCGTGGCCATCCCCGCCACCCGTAGCTCGGCCCGGGCCCGCTCGCCCCAGGTCTTCGCACCCAGCCGCTCGAACGCCTCAGCGGCGAGCGTCAGATAGGGCCGGGCGGTTTTGGGGCCGTGGGTGTGGCGTTGGCGGATGCCGTGGGCGAGGTGGATGCGGGCGAGTTCGTAGGGGAAGTGGTGGGCGTGGGGGTGGGTTTGGGCTTGGTGGTAGTAGTGGTCGGCTTGGGTGGGGTCGGGGGTGGTCATGGCGAGGGCGCCGTAGGTGGTGAGGGCGAGGCGGGGGCTGATGTGGGGGAGGCCTGCGTGGTGGGCGGCTTGGGCGTGTTGGTGGGCTTGTTGGGTGCGTCCGGTGTGGAGGGCTGCTTCGACGAGGTCGAGGAGGGTGCGGGGGGCTTGGTGGGCGTAGGGGTGGAAGGTGCCGGGGGGTGTGATGCCGATGGCGTGGAGGTAGGCGGCTTCGTAGTCGCCTTCGGCGAGGGCTGCGGTGGTGCCGATGGTGTCGGTGATCTGGGTGAGGAAGCCGACGCCGCGGGGTCGGGCCCAGGCGTCGACGGTGGCCTGCAACTCGCGGGCGTGTTCGACCTGGCCCCGCAACGCCGCCAACAACCCCAGATACGCGCGGGTGTGATGGGCGAGCAGGTGATACCCGTGCGACAGGGTCAGCTCCAGGCACCGCTGTCCGGTCCGCTCCGCCTCGTCCCACTCACCCACCGCGATCTGGTCCAGCATGATCAGATGCTGGGTGGTCATCCCGATGCGGACGAATCCCGTCTCGGCCTCGCGGTCCGCGCTGCGCTGCAGCTGCGGCCGGTACCGGCTGAGCGTGTCCACGTGATAGGCGGCGACAGCCAGCCGCGTCACATCCCACGGCTCCAGGTCCGCGAGGCCGGCGAACTCACGCTCCACCCGCTCCCGCACCCCGGCCCCGTGCCGCACCACGTCCCCCCACGCGTCCTGGTAGACCAGCGAGCGTGACGGGGCCAGTTCCCCCAGCGTTTCGAGCAGCGCGCGCGTCTCCGCCCAGCGCGCGGGGGAGCCGGCGTACTGGCTGATGGCCAGCAGCAGATCGATCAGCCGCGTGAGCACCTCGTCCGGCTCCCGGATCCCACGGTCGCGCAGAGTCTCGATCGCCGCCGACACCTGACGGTGCGTGTGCCGTACGTCGCCGTCCTCGAAGAGCGCCACATAGGCCGAGGTCACCACGGAAGCGGGAGACTCGGCGGCGCCGGGCGCCTGGGCGGAACGCAACAGCCGCTGCGCCTGATCGAAGTGGCCCGCCTGCCCGGCGACGAAGGCCGCGTCCCCCAGCCGGCTGGACCGCTTCGCACGGCTCTCGCTCAGTTCGGCGGCGCGGGTCAGCCAGGCCACGGCGGCGACCGCGCCACCACGCCGGGTCGCCGACTCGGCGGCCGCCTCCAGTGCGGTTGCGACCTCCTCGTCCGGGTCGACGGTCGACGCCGCCAGGTGTGTGGCCCGGCGTTCGACGTCGTCGCGGTGCACGTCCGCGAGTACGGCATGCGCCGCACGCCGCTCGTTGGGAGTCGCCGTCCGCACCACCGACGACCGCACCAGCGGATGCCGGAAGACGAAGTCACCGCTCAGCGGATCGACCCCCAGCAGCCCGGCCGTCACCGCCTCCTCGGCGTCCCGCATGCGATAGCGGCGGCCCACGCCAGAGGCGAGCCCGGCTGCCCCGGACATCGCCGCGACACCGTCGAGTGCGCCCCGCAGCAGCTCCCCGCGGACCCGGTCACCGAGCGTCCTGATCCGGGCGCCGTAGACGTGGTGCAGGCGCCGCGGCACGGGCACCGGAACCGGCAGCGAGGCAGCGTGCGACCCGAGTTCGGTGCTTACCTGCTCATCGGTGGTCGCGTGGCCGATCCGGTGAAGGTGGGCGGGCAGTTCGAGCAGGGCCAGCGGATTTCCCTGCGACTGGTCCAGCACCAGCCGACGCACCGGCGCGGTCAGCTCCGGGTGCCGCAGATCCAGCAGCTCCCGCGCGGCGGCGTCGGACAGGGCCGGGACGGGCAGCTCCGGAAGCGCGGCCGTGTCCCAGCCGGACGCGATCTCG
This sequence comes from Streptomyces sp. NBC_00028, assembly GCF_045041065.1. Lineage (NCBI taxonomy): Bacteria > Bacillati > Actinomycetota > Actinomycetes > Kitasatosporales > Streptomycetaceae > Streptomyces > Streptomyces sp. NBC_00028. Next base: position 256,702 of record NZ_CP108294.1, read on the forward strand.
CAGCGCAGCCCGACGGCCAGCCGCACCGAACTGCCGGTGAGGCGACGCCCTACGAAACCGATCACCTCGGTGCTGGCGGCGTCCAGCCACTGCCCGTCGTCGAGCACCAGCAGCAGCGGCCTCGCCGCCGACGCCTGCTCCAACAGGTCCAGGACAGCGATGCCCAGCGCCATGACCGACGGCGGGCGCCCGCCCCCCTGCCCGAAGGCAGTGCCGAACACGGTGCGGTGCACCGCGTCCAGCCGATCCGTCCACGGCAGCAGGGTGTGCAGCAGCTGGTGCAGGCCGGCGAACGGCAACCCCGACTCCGCCTCCACCCCGGCGGACCGGATCACCTCGTGGCCGGCCCGCGTCGACAACTCGGCGGCATGGTCGAGCAACGCACTCTTGCCCGTCCCGGTCTCTCCCCTGAGGACCAGGGTCTGACCGTCGGTGGCCGTCACGAACGCAGCCAGCCGCCCTCGCTCGCCGTCCCGGCCGACCATCGTCATGAGCGACTCCACGGCGCCCCACTCCCCTTCACCACAGGACGACCTACGTGTGTACATCCCTGAGCGTAGGTGTGCGTGGGAATTCTTTCGCGCCGAAGGGAGTCATGCATACATGTCATGGTCCGGAGATGTTCTCTTCCACCGGTTCCTGAGTCCGTTGGCGGGGGACGCCGACCCCGTAAAGAAACATGTCGACCACCACGTCGGCCGCCTGCGCGGGGCTGAGGTGTGTCTGCTGGTGCGCCGCCAGATGCACCAGCTCGGGGAGCAGCGGCCCTGCCCAGCGCTCCGGTTGGTCCCGGCGCAGCAGTCCTGCGGCGGTGGCTCGCTCCAGAAAGAGGTCCACCTCCGCGATACAGGCGTCCCGGCGACGGCGGATCTCGTCGTCGGCGAGCATGCGGGCGAGGTCGACGGGCCAGGTGCGGTTCACGGCGATGATGCTCTCGACGTAGCGGTGCAGCGCCACGGCGACCGGTGCCTCACGCAGCCGAGCCTCCCTGATGGCCTTCTCGATGGCCGTGACCCGGGACTCGTAGATCGCCGCGAGCAGGTCCTCGCGGCAGGCGAAGCGCCGGTAGACGGTGCGCCGGTCCACGCCCGCCTCCGCGGCGATGCTCGCGATGCTCGCGCCGGGATCGGCGGCGAGCATCCGCGCGCCGGTGGTCAGGACGGCTTCCAGGTTGCGTGCTGCGTCGGCTCTCATAGGTCAAGAGTACCTCGCATGTGCAACTTGAAGACCTGTAAAGCTACCTGCACGTGCATCTAGAAGATAGAAGTGCTACATTGAAGTGGCAGTTGGATGACAGTCCAAAAGAACTGCACCTGAGCACCGGAAGAGAGAAAGCACATGATCACTTACGGCCGGCTTTTCATCGGAGGTTCCTGGGTCGAGCCGAGCGACGCGCAGTTGCTCGACATCGCCTCGCCGCACGACCAGGCGGTGGTCGGCCGCGTCGCCCAGGCACAGCCCGCGGACATCGACCGCGCGGTCGCTGCGGCCCGGGCCTCCTTCGACTCCGGCGAGTGGCGGCTGACCCCGCCCGTCGAGCGGATCGCGGTCCTGCGCCGGTTCAACGCCCTGCGCGAGGAGAACGCCGAGAAGATCGCCCATCTGATCTCGCTGGAGAACGGTTCGGCCGGTTGGTTCACCCGTGCCGGACAGCCCGGACTGACCCGGCAGGCGAACGCCTACCTCAAGGCGGCCGAGGAGTTCGGCTGGGAGGAGACCCTCGTCCCCTCCGACCCGACGGCACCGACCCGCAGCGTGGTCCGACGTGAGGCGGTCGGCGTGGTGGCCGCGGTGATCCCGTGGAACTCCCCGTTCTCCTCAGCCACTTCAAAGATCATTCCGGCCCTGCTGGCGGGTAACTCCGTGGTCCTCAAGGTGTCCCCGGAGAACTCCCTGAGCATGGGCTTCCTGGCCGAGCTGCTGGAGCAGGTGGGCCTGCCCGAGGGTGTCATCAGCGTCCTGCCCGCCGACCGGGAGACCAGCGAGTACCTGATCTCGCACAACGACGTCGACAAGATCGCCTTCACCGGTTCCACGCGAGCGGGCCGGCGGATCGCAGCCATCGCGGGCGAGCAGCTCAAGCGGGTCAGCCTGGAGCTGGGCGGCAAGTCCGCCGCGATCATCCTTCCCGACGCGGACGTCGCGAAGGCGGTCGCGGGCCTGAAGTTCGGTTCCCTGCTCAACAACGGCGAGTCCTGCATCGCCCAGACCCGCATTCTCGCCCCGCGCGAGAAGTACGAGGAGGTCGTGGCAGCGCTCAAGGAGCTGGTGGAGTCGCTGAAGGTCGGCGACCCGAACGACCCCGACACCTTCATCGGCCCGATGATCCGCCCCGACCAGCAGGAACGCGTACGCAACTACATCCAGCTCGGCATCGAGGAGGGCGCCCGCCTGGTCACCGGCGGCCCGCAGATCCCCGAGGGCCTGGAGAAGGGCAACTACGTCACGCCCACCGTCTTCGCCGACGTCGACAACTCCATGCGCATCGCGCAGGAGGAGGTCTTCGGCCCGGTCCTGGTGGTCATCGCCTACGACGGCGAGGACGACGCCGTCCGCATCGCCAACGACTCCGAGTACGGCCTCTCCGGCGGCGTCTGGTCCACCGACGAGGAGCACGCTCTCGCCGTCGCCCGCCGCGTCCGTACCGGCACCGTCACGATCAACGGCGCCTCCGTCGCCTTCGACGGTCCGTTCGGCGGCTTCAAGGCCAGCGGCATCGGCCGCGAGTACGGCGCCGTCGGCCTCGGCACCTACACCGAGTACCAGACCATCACCGTCTGACCTCGTACGACACCCTCCGCACAGCACGATCCGCCCACGGCGGCAGGTGGCCTCCGACCGCCTGCCGCCGGCGTCGTGTCCGGGGGCCGGCACGGCGATTTCGGACACGCGCATCGAACACGCACGAACACGCCGAAGCCGCGAAGCCGCGGAGCCAAGTGCACACCGTCTAAGGGAAACGGGCACGCGGCCTCCAGGGACCGGGACCAGCGGGGAAGGTTTCCTTCCACCGGCTGCCGGTCTTCGGAGGCCGCGTGCCCGTCGTGAGAGTCAGAGCACCGCGTTCTCGGCGGCGCCTGGGAAGTCCGTGCTGAAGGCCAGCTCGCGGCCCGCCTCGAACTCGGCGCGCAGCTGCTCCAGCTTGGCCCCGATCCGGCGCTGGGCGTCGCTGCCCAGCACGACCCAGTGAGCCGGCTCCGGCGCACTCACGGCCTGGAAGATCGCCTCGGCGGCCCGCTCCGGGTCCCCGGGGAACATCTCCGGCGTCAGGCTGCCCATCATGGCGCGGAAGGCACCGGCCGTGGCGGCGTAGTCGTCGATGGCGTCGCCGGACACCTTCGTCCGGTTCTCGATGCCGGTACGGAAGGAACCGGGCTGGATGATCATGGCGCGCAGGCCGATCGGCTCGATCTCCTGCCACAGTGCCTCGGTGAAGCCCTCCAGCGCGAACTTGCTGGAGGAGTAGTAGCCGTTGGCGGGCAGGCTGGCCAGGCCGTCCATGGAAGAGACGTTGACGATGGTGCCGCTGCGACGGGCACGCATCCCGGGCAGCACCTGCCGGGTCAGTTCGACCGCACCGAAGAAGTTGACCTCGAACAGGCGGCGGTAATCGCTCTCCTCCTGCTCCTCCAGGGCGCCGATGAAATCGATGGCGGCGTTGTTGACGAGGACGTCGATACCACCGAAGCGTTCCTCGGTGGCACGCACGGCCGCCACCCGGTCCTCGGCGTCGGTGACGTCGAGCTTCACCGCGAGCGCGGTCTTCGGGTAGTGCGCCGCGAGCTCGGTGGTGGCCTTAGTGGAGCTGGCCGTCGCCACCACCTGGTCGCCGTGGGCGAGAACGTGTTCGGCCAGGGCCTTGCCCAGGCCACTGGAGGCACCGGTGATGAGCCAGGTCTTACGAGACATGGAGCGATCTCCTTGTGAAGGGGTGAAAGGGATGTGTCGTAGAGAAAGACATGTGTGAGCGATGTGCCGGGCGGCGGAGGAGTGCGACCCGGCGGGCGGTGGCTACTCGCCGGCCGGGAAGTCCGCGGCGGCGCTGGCCGCGGCCCACTTGCGGGTCTCCGCGGCGCGGGCCTCGCCGGCCTCCAGCGCCATGGTCACGGCCTGGGCACCGAGCAGGATCCGGCGCGGCGGATCGTCGTCGCGTACGACGTCGATGAGGACCTGGGCCGCGCGGACCGGGTCGCCGGGCTGGTTGCCGTTGTTCTCCGCCCGGTACTTGTTCATGGCGCCGACGGTCTCCTCGTAGTCGGGACCGACCGCGTGCAGCTCCATCGACGCACCCTGCCAGTCCGTGCGGAAGGCACCCGGCTCGACGATGACCACCTTCAGTCCGAAGGGCGCGACCTCGTTGGCCAGGACCTCCGAGAAGCCCTCCACGGCGAACTTCGCGCTCTGGTAAGCGCCCATGCCGGGCGTACCACCCACACGGCCGCCGAGCGAGGAGAACTGCACGAACATGCCCGAGCGCTGGCCGCGCAGCACCGGTAGGGCCGCCCTGGTGACATTGACGACCCCGAAGAAGTTGGCCTCGAACTGGCCGCGGAAGTCGTCCTCCGCCATCTCCTCGACGGGCGCGCTGTTGGCGTAGCCGGCGTTGTTCACCACCACGTCCAGTCGGCCGAAGGCATCGACCCCCGCCTGTACCGCGGCCTGGGCGGCGGCAGGGTCGGTGACGTCCAGGGCGACGGCCCGCACCCGGTCGCCGTACCGGGTGACCAGTTCCGCCAGCTGTTCGGGACGACGAGCGGTGGCGACCAGTTGGTCACCGGCTGCCAGCACCGCTTCCGCCAGGGCCCGCCCGAAACCTCGGGACGCGCCGGTGATCAACCATGTCGTAGCCATGAGAGTGCCTTCCTGTTTCTTGCCTCACCGAGGTGAAGGCCGAGGAGTCCTCTCTCACTCTCCTGACCGGACCGGCATCGGACCTCCGTCGATTTGCTGCCGATCGACACATCTGGGACAGCTCCAAAACACGGATATGTAAGTCATTGGACTGATCTGGGTTCCCTGTCCGGTCCCCGGCGGACTCAGATCAGTCCGCGTGCGGCGGCCTTGATGCCCGCCTGGAACCGGGTGTCGGCCCCCAGCTTGGTCAGCACGGCGGCGACCCGACGGGTGGCGGTCCGGGTGCTGCATCCCAACTGGCGGGCGATGGCCTGGTCCTTGAGCCCGGCTTTGAGCATGCCGAGGAGAGCGACGTCGTCCGGGCCGAACGTGTCGTCCTCGGCCGGAACCGTGCCGGTGATCGGTTCGGCACGGGCCCAGTAGGCCTCGTACAGCTCCGTCAGCGCGTCGAGCATGCCGGACGGATGGATGACGACCAGGTCGTCATAGACCGGGCCGGACAGCGGGACGAGGGCGACCCGCTTGTCGATGATGTGCAGCTTGAACGGCAGGTACGGCAGCATCCTGGACTGCTCGCCCAGCTCGGCCAGTCTCAGCAGGGTCGCGAACCGGCCGGGACGCTCCATGGACTGCGGGCAGTAGATGGAGCGGACATCGACGCCCTGTCGCAACCAGGCGCTCGTGATCTCGAACTCCTCGCCGTTGCTGTGGAGTTCGCCGTCCGGGCGGCCCACATAGGGGGGCCGGTCCAGAACCCACACATGGGTGGTCGCCGTATGGCTCAGCTCCGCGACCCGCTCCAGGATCAGCTCACGGTCCGACAGCACCTCCACCAGGTTGCGCGGATCCGAACGCAGCCTTCCCTCCCGGTAGCGCTCGGCGATCCGGTCGATCTCACCGCGGGCCGCGGCCAGTGCGTCGGCCACCTCCACCTGCCGCCTGGCCACCAGAGGAAGCAGCGCTGCCTCGGGGTTCGTCGCCTGGAAGTGGCCCTGGCTGACGTCGTGCAGGAGCCCCAGCTTCCGTAGCCGGGCGGCAGAGCGCAGGATGTCCGCTTCCCGCATGCCCAGGGACGAGGCGATGTCCGCGACGTCGGTCCGGCCGCGGTCGACGATGCACCGGTACAGCCGCTCATCGGCCTCGCCTATACCCAGAGCAGCAAGCACGTATGCGCACCTCCATCGGACAGGTGTGTGCCATCCGTGGCGTCGTTGGTCAGCCGTCCAAACCCGCCAACAGGCTATCTGGACACCTGTCCGACGTACAGCGTTCACTTGCCCCGCCAGGCACTCGCACACGGCCGCCGTGTCCCCCGTCCGACGTACTTCTCCCATGGAGCAACGTGTGAGTTCCACCCGACGAAGAAGGTCCCTTGCCTGGAGCGCGGCGGTACTCGCCGTCTCTCTGACCGCCCTCTCTCCCGGCGCTCCGGCCCAGGCCGCCCCCGACCCGCTGACACCCGTCCCCACAGCCGGACATCCGACGTCCGGCCGCTACATCGTGACCCTCGCCGACGAGCCGGTCGCCCTCTACAAGGGCGGGGTGGACGGCCTCGCCGCCACCGCCCCGACGGCGGGCCGCAAGCTCGACGCCTCCAGCACCGCGGCGCACCGCTACCGGGACTTCCTCCAGAAGCGGCACAACAGGATCGCCGCCTCGGTCGGGGCCAAGGTCCGCCGCCACTACTCGGTGGTGACCAACGGATTCACCGCGAACCTGACGGCGGTTCAGGCCGCCCGTCTCAGCGGGCAGCCAGGAGTCCTCAAGGTCAGCCCGGACGCCTGGAACAAGGTCACCGACGACTCCCGGTCCACCGACCTCATGGGCCTGTCCGGACCGCACGGCGTGTGGTCGTCACTCGGCGGCACCGCGAAGTCCGGCAAGGGCGTGGTGGTCGGTGTCATCGACACCGGCATCTGGCCCGAGAGCAAGTCGTTCGCCGCCCCCGCCCTGGGAAGTGCGAAGCCCACCCCCAAGGACCCGTACCGCCCGTACCGCAAGGGCGACACGATCACGATGAAGAAGGCGGACGGCAGCACCTTCACCGGCACCTGCCAGACCGGCGAGGAGTTCGCCGCCACCGCCTGCAACACCAAGCTCGTCGGCGCGCGGTACTTCGGTGACGCCTACCTCGCGGAGATACCCCCTGAGCAGCGGGCGGACTACATCTCGCCGCGGGACGCCGAAGGCCACGGCACCCACACCGCGTCGACCGCGGCCGGCAACGCCGACGTTCAGGTCAACGAAGAGGGCAAGGACTTCGGGAAGATCTCCGGTGTGGCCCCAGGCGCCGCGATCTCCGTGTACAAGGCGCTGTGGAAGGACGTGGGCGGCGCCGACTCGGACATCGTCGCGGCGATCGACCAGGCCGTCGCGGACGGCGTCGACGTCATCAACTACTCCGCAGGGCAGCAGATCGAGACGCCGCTCGACTCGCCCATCCAGCAGGCGTTCCGGGTGGCCGCACAGGCCGGGGTGTTCGTGTCCGCCTCGGTGGGCAACTACGGCCGCGGCTGGCTGGACAACACCTCTCCCTGGGTCACCACGGTCGCGGCGAGCACCATGGCGACCCCCGAGGCCACGGTCAGGCTCGGCGACGGCCGCACCTTCGTCGGTGCCAGCGTCACCCTGGCCGCGGAACTCGGCCCCAAGCCACTGGTGTTGTCCTCCGCCGTACGGAACGCCTCGGCATCCGTCAGCGACGCGAATCTGTGCCGGGACGGCTCGCTCGACCCGGTGAAGACGGCCGGCAAGGTCGTGGTCTGCGACCGCGGGATCACCGCCCGGGTGAGCAAGTCCGCCGAGGTGAAGCGGGCCGGGGGCGTGGGCATGGTCCTGGTGAACACCAGTGACCTGGACACGGACGGCGACATCCACCTGGTCCCGACCGTGCACTTGAACGTTCCGGCCGCCACCACCGTCCGCGACTACGCCGCGGGGCCCGACGCCACCGTCTCGCTGGTCCTGGGAGGCTCCACGGGGACGCCCTACCCGCAGATCGCGGCGTTCTCCTCCAAGGGACCTTCGGAGTACAACAAGGGCGCGCTGATCAAGCCGGACCTGGCCGCACCCGGTGTGGCCGTGCTCGCCGCCGTGTCCCCGCCCCACAACCAGGGGCACAACTTCGACTTCATGTCGGGTACGTCGATGGCCGCACCGCAGGTCGCGGGCCTTGCGGCCCTCTACTTCGGCGTACATCCCACGTGGTCCCCGATGGCGGTCAAGTCGGCTCTGATGACCACCGCCGTGGACGCCAGGACCCCGTCCGGTGGCACCGAGACCGACGTGTACGCGCAGGGCTCGGGAGTCGTCGACGCCACCGCGATGCTCAACCCCGGCCTGGTGTACGACTCCTCCAACCCCGACTGGCTCGCCTACGAGGAGGGGCTGGGCATCGACACCGGCACCGGCGTCGCGCCCGTCGCACCCAGCGACCTCAACTACCCGTCCCTCTCGGTCGACCAGCTGCTCGGCTCGCGCACCCTCACCCGCACCCTGACCGCGGCCAAGGCGGGTGTGTACCGGGCCTCGGTGAAACTGCCCGGCTTCAAGGCCGAGGTGAAGCCCTCGACCCTGCGCTTCACCCACCCCGGACAGCGCGCCAAGGTCAGCATCAAGCTGACCCGGACCACCGCCCCCTCCGATGTCGCGGTCACGGGCTCGCTGACCTGGACCGGCGGCGGACGTGTGTCGGTGCGCAGCCCGATCGCGGTGACCCCGAAGAGTGTCCTGGCCCCCAGCCAGGTCTCCGGCAGCGGAAGCGACGGCAGCGTCAGCTACTCCGTGACCCCGGGCACCGAGAAGCTGACTCTCACCGCCTACGCCCCGGTCGCGGGTGTTCCGGTGCCTGGGCAACTCCTGGAGGCGACCGGCGGCTACCAGGAGTACGCCTTCACGGTCCCCGAGGGAAGCAAGGCCGGTGAGTTCTACGCGACGACGGACGACCCCGCCGCCAAGGTCTTCCTGTGGATCGCGCCCATGCAGGCCGACGGCAGCGCTGGACCGGGCGGACAGCTCAACGGGTCCCTGCCCGAACACCAGGCACGCGTCAGCATGGCGAGCCTGAAGCCCGGCAAGTACCTGGCCACCGTCATCACGGGCTGGACCCTGGGCGCGCCGTTCTCGCCCGACATCAAGTTCACCCTCCAGGCGAACGTGGTGGGCCCGGACACGCCCACGACGGGCACGTTCAGCGTCTCTCCGACGCGTCCCGCGACGAAGCCGGGCGTCCCGTTCCAGGTGACTGGCACGTGGTCCGGGGTGAACACCTCCGGTCCCGCCACGGCGTACGTGGGATACCCGGACGGCACCGGAACACTGGTCGGCATCAACGGTTGACCCACCCTCCGGCGGGCCGCACCGCGGCCCGCCGGACCTACCGGTCCCTCAGGACGACGACCACTTCTGGTTCTCGCCGCCGGAGCAGGACCACAGCTGCAACCTGGTGCCGTTGGCCGTCTGGTTGTCCCGTACGTCCGTGCACTTGTCGGCGAGCGGATTGACCAGGTCGCTGCGGACGTTCAGGTTGAACTGCTGGACCGCGCTGCCGTCGCAGGAGGCGAGTTGGAGGTCCGTCCCGTCATCGGTGGACCCTCCCGCGAGCTGGACGCACATGCCGAGGGTCCGCATGGTCCCGCCCGTGAACGTCCAGTGCTGCGCGGCGGATCCGTTGCAGTCCCAGATCATCAGCGCTGCCCCCTGTACGGCCTTGCCGCCGACGACATCGATGCAGCGCCCCGAGGCGTGGCTGGACACGCTCACCCCGGGCGCCGTGGCCGAAGCGGTCGAGTCCGAACCGGCCTTGTCCTCAGCCGAGTCGGGGGAACCGGCGTCCGGTTTCGCGGACGCCTCGCTCGCCCCGCTGTTCGTGGGCGAGGCGGCCTTGCTGGGCTTCTTCGCCGAGTCGGGCTCCTTGCCGGACGCGGTTGCCGAGGCATGCGCCGAGGGACCGGACAGGTCCCCGAGCGCGTCGGTGACGTCCGAGCCATGACCATCGGAGTCCACGGACACCGACGCATCGTCGCGCGGGTTGTCGTCGCCGCCGCGCACCAGGCCCAGGGTCAGCGCGACGGCAGCCACCGCGAGCAGCCCCACGACCCCTACGACGCCCAGTGCACCGCGCAGGCCCTCACGCCTGCCCTTTCGTCCGGTGGCCGGTTCGAGCGCCACGACCGGATCGTCACCGGTCCGGCGGTCACCGGTCCGGCGGTCAGCGGCCTGAGGACGGCCGGAGTTCCGCGGCGAGCCCAGCGAGGAGATCTGCGAGAGCCGCGGTACGGCGGAACCTTGCCGCGGTCCGGGGGTACCTTGCCGCGTTGCGGCCGGGCCCGACGCTGTGGAGCCGTCCTGAACCGGCCCGGAACCGGAACTGACCGACTTTCCGCTGCCCGGGACTCTCTTGGGGAGGTCCCCCGCGGACCGGGGCGCGTGAGGAGGCTTCATGGGTTCCTTTCCGGCAGAACCGAGACATGGGTGGCGGTGTGCGGGGGGTGTACGACCGGCTTCCTGGACAGCCCGGCCCTGTCACATGTGACCCTGTGACTCATACCGGCCTGCGGGCGCCGACTCAAAGCGGCGCGTCGGAAGGGCAGTTGAGACCTGAGCTTATCCGCCCATGCTGTGGTCAGGCGCTACGCCCAGCAGCCGTTCACCGTGGCGGCCAGACCGTCCATCGCGTCCTTGATGTCGTTCGGGGCGGCCGTGGAGTTGTTCTCGACGAAGGAGAAGACGCGCCACTCACCGTCGTCGGTCCGGGTCAGACCGCTCAGCGCGACGGCTCCGGTCAGGGTGCCGGTCTTCGCCCGCACCTTGCCCACCGCGCACTGGGAGTGGGGGTCGTCGAAGCGGCCCCACTCCGGGCCGAGCGTGGAGCCCGCCTCACCGGCGACCGGCAGGCCGTCCAGGACGGAGCCCAGGGTGTGGGTGTAGCGGTGCTCGGTGAGGAGTTCCAGGATCTGCGCGAGGGTGGCCGCGGGGATCCGGTTGCTGCGGGACAGTCCGCTGCCGTCGTGGATCTCGAAGTGGTCGAGGGACACGCCGTAGTGGCGGCTGAGGACATGACGTACGACTTCGGTACCGCCCTCGAAGGTGGCGGGGTGTCCCGCCTGCACCGCGGTCATCCGCAGCAGGGTCTCGGCGATGTCGTTGTCGCTCGTCTTGAGCATCAGCTTGACGATGTCCGCCAGGGGCGCCGACCTGTGGCGGGCGACCGGCACATCGGAGTGGCTCGCGGTGCGGCGTGTGACATCGCCGTCGACCGTGACCCCGTCCTTCGCGAGCAGGTCGGCGAACGCCTGCCCGGCGTCGATCGAGGTGTCCTGGACGCCTCGGCCGTCGACGACAAGGGCACGCACGGGGGCGACGGAATCCGGGTAGTAGCCCTCGTTCCAGCCTTCGGCGAGGGTCGGCGCGGCGAACAGACTGTCGTCCACCGCGACCTTCACCGTGCTCAGGCCCGCCTTCTTCAGTCCGGCGACCGCGGTCCGCGCCAGTTCGGCCAGGTCGCCGCTGCTGAGGGTGCGGTCGCCGCCGCCCACCAGGGTGAGCGTGCCGTCGCCGTAGACGACCCTGGTCGTGAACCGGTGCTCGGGGCCCATGACGGTCAGGGCGGCCGTCGAGGTGGCGAGCTTGGTGTTCGAGGCCGGCATCAGGGCGGTGGAGCCGTTGTGGTCCCACAGGGTCGCGTCGGAGTCCGCGTCGAGGACCACGCCGCTCACCTCGGAACCGAGACGCTGGTCGAGCACCCGGGAGTCCAGGTTCGCGGCCATCTGCTGGTCGTCGGAGTCGACCCCGTCGGTCGTCCCGGCCGTCGTCCCCTTCGCGCTGTCGCCGGTCACCGCGAAGGCCGAAGGGGCGGCCAGCGCGGCCGAGGCCATGGGCACCGCCAGCGCGAGCAGCACGGCACGCCGCACACCCGGGCCGCTCTCCCCGGCCCTTCTGTGCCGACGCCGGCCACCGGGCTGGAAGGCAGCCGGCTCTTGTGTTTCCTTGGTCAACCTGCTCATGGAATCCAAAGCGCGAGTCCAGACATGTGTGGGTGGGGGATCGGCGCGCACCCTACCAGTCAGCATGTGGACGAATGGGGTGCCGTGTTCACATGTGCTTCTCATCCCGCGGCTCGCCTCGGGTGACTAACATGTATGAACACGTTGTATGGTTGTCGCATGAAGCTGACGACCACCCCGTACGGGCTGCGCGCCACGGCTGCCGAAGTGATCGAAGGACTCGATCTGACCGGGCGCCGGATGATCGTCACCGGCGGAGCCTCCGGCCTCGGTGCCGAGACGGTGCGGGCGCTCGCCGGTGCGGGCGCGCAGGTGACCATCGCCACCCGCAACCCCGCCATCGCCCAGCCGCTGCTCGAAGAACTGCCCGGCACGCGGGCAGTCGCGCTCGACCTGTCGGACCTGGCCTCCGTGCGCGCCTTCTGTGCCGACTGGAGCGGACCGGTCGACGCGCTGATCGCCAACGCGGGCGTGATGATGCTCCCCACGCGGGAGGTCAACGCCCAGGGCTGGGAAATGCAGCTCGCCACCAACTACCTCGGCCACTTCGCCCTCGCCGCCGGCCTGCACTCGGCACTCCAGGCCGCCGAGCGGCCCCGCGTCGTCGTCCTCAGCTCCGGCGCCCAGCTGCGAGCCGGGTTCGACTTCGACGACCCCCAGTTCGACCAGCGCCCCTATGACCCCTTCCTGGCCTACGCGCAGTCGAAGACCGCCGACGTGCTGCTCGCCGTCGGCATCAGCCGTCGCTGGGCCGAGGACGGCATCACCGCCAACGCCTGCGCGCCGGGATGGATCCACACCAACCTGACGCGACACATCGACCGGGCAACGATGCAGGCCCTGGGGGCCATGGACGCGGACGGCAACCTCCTCACCCCCGACTACTACAAGACCCCGGCCCAGGGCGCCGCCACCACCGTGCTGCTGGCCGCCTCGCCGTTGGTCGAGGGGGTGACCGGACAGTACTTCGAGGACAACCAGCAGGCCGAGATCGTGGACGGCGGCCCCGAACCGATGGCCGGCGTGGCGAAGTGGGCGATCGACCCCACGGCCGCCGACCGGCTGTGGGACCACGCTTCCCCCTTGGTGAACTGAGGATCGAGATGAACGACCGCGCAACCGCCCCCCAATTCCTCCTCGTCCCCGGTGCATGGCACGGGTCGTGGTGCTGGAGCAAGGTGCAGACCGCTCTCACGGAGCGAGGCTTCGTCAGCCACACCGTCGACCTGCCCAGCCTCGTGCCCGCCGGGTCCGAAGGGCGGCTGCCCGGGATGTACGACGACGCCCGCGCCGTCCGCGAGAAGATCGACGCCATCGGCGCACCCCTGGTGGTCGTCGGGCACTCCTACGGTGGAGCCCCGGTCACCCAGGCCGCCGACGGAGCGGCCAACGTCTCCCACCTGGTGTACATCTCCGGCTTCGCCCTGGACGTGGGCGAGAGCCTGATGACGTGTTTCGGTGCCGAGGCTCCGGACCTCGCCGCGGTGGAGGGGATCATCCCGGTCCGCGACGACCCGGAGACGACGCTGTACAACGACGTGTCCGAGGAGGAGCGGGACGCGGTCGTGGCGCGGCTTCTGCCGCAGAGCGCACTCTCCTTCGCCGAGCCGGTGACGGTGACCAGGCCCGCCTGGTCCACCATCCCCTCCAGCTACGTCTTCTGCGACAACGACCAGAGCCTGCCGCCCGACTACCAGAAGCCGTTCGCCGAGCGAACGGGCACCACGTACCACCTGCCCAGCGGCCACACTCCGCTGCTTTCCATGCCCGGTGAGCTGGCCGACATCCTCGCAGGGATCGCGCACAGCGACGTCCGATGAGGCCGGTGACCCGGCGTCAGGCGGGCCACCATGCCGCGCGTTCCGCCGCGACGCGGGCCCAGGTGATACGCACCCTGGAGCACCTGCTCGATGCCGGTGAGCCGTTCTCCGAGATCAGCGTCCAGCGGATCCTGGAGGAAGCAGGCGTTTCCCGGGCCACGTTCTACTCGCACTTCCAGAGCAAGTCCGACCTGTTGGTACAGCTCACCGACGAGTTGAGGCAGTCACTGCTGGCACTCGCCCAGCAGTGGGAGCTGGGGACGGGGGAGGGCGCGGCCGACCGGCTCGCCCGGTTCTTCGAGGACGTGCTCACCGTTCACCGCGCTCACCAGGGTGTGCTCACCGCCGTTCGCGAGGCGGCGTCCTACGACGCCTCCGTGGGTGACTTCTACACCGCGAACCTCGAAGGGTTCGACGAGACCATGCTGCGGGCCCTGCGCTCGGAGCAGGCCGCCGGGGCGACTCCGGCCGACGTCGACGCCCCCTCCGCCAGCCGGATCATCATCTGGGGCGGAGCACAGGCGATCGCCCATCACATCGCGGTCGACGACGGAACCGGGGACGCCGTCTTCGCTCGCGAACTCGCCCAGATCTGGTGGCACGGGGCCTTCCGCCGCCCCACGGGCTGAGGCATGTCCTGACGATACCTACCGGCAAGTAAGTGTGTCGCGTGCGGTGACAAACCGACACGGATATACTCACACGTATGACCAGCAGACATGTGGTTCACGAGGCGGCTGAGGCCTTTCAGACGGCCACCGAACAGCTCGCCGACATCCTTCCGAACGGCTTGCACGAGCGCGGCCCCAACGGCGCCCTGCTGGCCGTCACCGGCTCCATGATCCCCGTGCTGAACAGCATCATGAGCGTGTCCGACGTCCCGGACGCGGAGGAGATCAGGCTGCTGTGCGAGAAGGCCGAGCCGCATGTCCGGCAGCTGCCCTGGAGCATCCGGCTGCGGGGTGAGGCCGGTGGGGAGATCACCGAGCTGGCCGCCCGTCGCGGCCTGTCCACGCAGCTGCGGCAGCCGTTCATGCTGCTCTCGCTGGAGGACGGACGTGCGGACGGACGTGCGGACGGCCGTGCGGACCGACGCGCGAGAGGACCCGAAGTCGGCCGGGAGCAGGGGCATTCCGGCCCCGAGTCCGTGACCGTCCGCCCGCTGAGCGGCGACGAGTACGAGACCTTCGCCGCGGTCCTCGGCACGGCGTTCGGTGCCCCGCCGATGATCATCAGCAGCCTCTACACCCCGCACGTCCTCGGCCAACCCTTCGTCAAGGCCTACCTCGCCGAAGCGGACGGCACCCCCGTCGCGGCCGGCCTGGCGATCGTCACCGAACGGCACGTCGGCCTCGCCAACATCGGCACCCTGCCCGAGCACCGGCGGCGCGGGATCGGCCGGGCGATCGTCGAAGCGATCCTCCGGGACGCCCGGGCCGCCGGGGCCCGCACGGCCTACCTGCACTCGAGCGACGAGGCCCTTCCGCTCTTCGAGCAGGCCGGCTTCCGCACGGAAGAGACGTGGGTCGCCTTCACCGCCTGAGTGAACGAACGTCCGGCAACCCAGCACCCCCTCCACCCGCCAGTAACCCCTCACCACACAGGGATGGGACATGGATCTCCAACTCAAGGGCCGTAGGGCCGTGGTCACCGGCGGCACCCGCGGCATCGGCTTCGCCGTAGCCCGTGCCCTGGCCGCGGAAGGCGCCTCCGTCGCCCTGGTCTCCAGGTCCGCCCCGCACGCCGAGGAACAGGCGGCGCTGTTGCGCGAGGAGACCGGGGCCGAGGTCATCGGGGTCGCGGCCGACACCGGGGACGACGCCGCGGTGACGGCCATGGCCGGCAGGGTGACAGAGCGGCTCGGCGGGGTGGACATCCTGGTGAACAACGCCGCCATCACCAACCCCGGTCACATCTCCGAGGACGACCTCGAAGCCGAGATCAACGTCAAGGTACGCGGATACCTCCGGTGTGCCCGTGCCTTCGCGCCAGGGATGACGGAGCGTGGCTGGGGCCGGATCATCAACATCGGCGGACTGGCGGCACGCCTGTCCGGCTCGGTGACCGGCTCCGTCCGCAACGCCGCCGTGGTCGCCCTCTCCAAGAACCTGGCGGACGAACTCGGGCCCAGCGGCGTCAACGTCGTCTCGGTCCAGCCCGGCCCCACCCGGACCGACACCTTCGTCACCAACCTCGACCGCCAGGCCGAGGCCAGGGGATGCAGCCCAGCGGACATCGAGCGGCAGTGGGCCGAGTCCGTCGCGATCGGAAGGATCGTGGAACCGCACGAGGTGGCCGCGGTCATCGCCTTCCTGGCCAGCCCGCTCAGCGTGGCGCTCAACGGCGACACGATCGTCCCGAGCGGCGGCCACAAAGGCTCGATCTACTACTGACCGCCGAAACACGGACCGGCCCGCCGACCGTCAACGCAGCGCCGTGGCCGTGGCCGTGGGTTGTGACTGTCCGGCAGTGGCCGCCGCTCGCCGCGCGATCTCCAGGGCCTTCCGTTCCTCGCGCGAGGGCCTGTGGAGGTACCAGCCGACCGTCAGCCAGTAGACAGCCGCAGCCCCACGTAGGGGGAACAGGCCGATCTGCACGATCGTCCGCAGATGTTTCTCGGGCAGCACGCTGCACTCCTGCTCATAGTCGATGAGCCCCGGACTCACGATCGCGGGCGTTCTCAGGCCCGGCGGCATCTCCCCTCCTCCAACGGACGGGTGAATGCCCGAAGTTCACACCCACACCCATCCGGCCGGAGATACATGCGATCTCGGCCGTGCCGCTTCATTGCAGGAGGCCCCGTGCTCATCGCGTTCATCCAGGCGTTCAGGACACCTGACCTGCGTAAGAAGCTGCTCTTCACGCTGGCCGTCATCGTGGTGTACCGGGTCGGCACGCATGTCCCGATCCCGGGCGTCGACTACAGAGCCGTCCAGGAATGCGTCTCACAGGCTTCCGGCAACCAAGGGCTGTTCGGCCTGGTCAACCTCTTCAGTGGTGGCGCGCTGCTCCAGATCACGATCTTCGCGCTGGGCATCCTGCCGTACATCACGGCGAGCATCATCCTCCAGCTGCTGACCGTCGTGATCCCGCGTCTGGAAGCCCTCAAGAAGGAGGGCCAGGCCGGTACGGCGAAGATCACGCAGTACACCCGCTACCTGACCGTCGCGCTCGCCATCCTCCAAGGCACGGGCCTCGTCGCCACCGCCCGCAGCGGAGCGCTCTTCTCCGGCTGCACGACCGCCTCGTCCATCGTCCCGGACCGCTCGATCTTCACGACGGTCGTGATGGTCGTGACGATGACGGCGGGCACGGCCCTCGTGATGTGGCTCGGTGAGCTCATCACCGACCGCGGCATCGGCAACGGCATGTCGATCCTCATGTTCGTCTCGATCGCCGCCACCTTCCCGTCCGCCCTGTGGGCCATCAAGAAGCAGGGCACCCTCGGAGGCGGCTGGATCGAGTTCGGCACCGTCATCCTCGTCGGCCTGGTCATGGTCGGCCTGGTGGTCTTCGTCGAGCAGGCGCAGCGCCGCATCCCGGTGCAGTACGCGAAGCGGATGATCGGCCGCCGCGCCTACGGCGGTACGTCGACGTACATCCCGCTGAAGGTGAACCAGGCCGGCGTCATCCCGGTCATCTTCGCGTCGTCACTGCTCTACATACCGGCCCTCGTCGCGCAGTTCGCCGACGGCACGCCCGGCTGGAAGACCTGGATCGAACAGAACCTGACCAAGGGCGACCACCCGATCTACATCAGCCTGTACTTCCTGCTGATCGTGTTCTTCGCGTTCTTCTACGTCTCCATCTCCTTCAACCCGGACGAGGTCGCGGACAACATGAAGCAGTACGGCGGCTTCGTCCCCGGCATCAGGGCGGGCCGGCCGACCGCGCAGTACCTGTCGTACGTCCTCACCCGGATCACCTGGCCGGGCTCCCTGTATCTGGGGCTGATCGCCCTCGTGCCCACCATCGCCCTGATCGGGTTCGGGGCGACGAACAACTTCCCGTTCGGCGGGACCAGCATCCTGATCGTCGTCGGTGTCGGCCTGGAAACCGTCCGGCAGATCGAGAGCCAGCTCCAACAGCGCCACTACGAGGGTTTCCTGCGCTGAGGAACTGGCTCCCGGGGGCTCACGACCGCCTGAAGTCCGCCATCAGCTCACGCATGTCGCTGATCATGGCGGGCCAGTAGGTCGACACATCAGGGAGTTCGGGACTCTCCTCGGCGGTGCCCATGTCTCCCTCGTAGAAGGTGGTGGTGGACAGACTCAGGGTCACGACCGCCGCTCCGTCGAGCACCCTGAGTTCGGTGTGGCCGAAGTCCTCGACGATCAGGAACGCCTCGTCACCGAGATCGGGCACTGGCTTGACATTGTCCGCCGCCACGACACCCAAGTCCGTCACCCGCCGGTCGGCGTCGAACTCGTCGCGCGGATCGGTCGCCTTGTGAAGAGCCACAGCGACACCGACGGTGGTGCTCACCTGCCAATGGCCGCCCGGCTTGTTCTCTGCCTTCTTCTGGAACCCCAGCGAGCAGTGAACCTGGTCGAGCGCCGGGTGCTTCAACAGCTCCTCATCGACGTTGTTCGGCACGCTCTTCAGCGCGAGCTCCTCCTGAAGTGATGCCAACCGCGCCGATTTGCAGGAGTCCCGGTCCAGCCGGTATCCGCGGAGATCAGGGCTCTGGTCACCCACGTTGAGAAGGAGAACCGCCGCGGCCCACAGTGCGGACGCCACCGACGCGCCGCCCAGAGCCGGCCACAGCCACGGCCTTCGGCGCAGGGAGCGTGCGGGGGGCCGCTGCACGAGGTCGGCCATGACCTCGCGGGACTCCGGCGGGTCGACGCCTTCCGTCATCTCAGGCTCGGAAATCACTCGACGCCTCCTCGAACATTCCGCACACGTGTGAGAGGCGATGATCGCACAACGTGCGGTCGCGACTCGGTGGTCACGAAACACCCAAAGACGATTCAACAACGTCCACCGTGACGTAAAGAACCGGAAGGTGCGCGAACCGCCCGTCTCCCGAAAGCCTCATACATATCGGAAGGCCTCAAACGGGTCATCCGGAAAGGAACACACCATGTTCTCCAACGGGCGCATCCACCGCCTCGTCACACCTGCCGCTCTCTCGGCTCTCGCCGCAGCGGCGCTGGTCGGCATCACCGCCGCTCCGTCGCAGGCCGCGACCCGGCCGGGCTGGGCGGACACGTCCTCGCTGTCCGTACGTGTGCACGCGCTGGACTCGGGCGCCGGACAGCGCTACGCGACGGTGATTCTCACCAACAAGACCCACAAGACCGTCCGGACCGAGGGATACGTGGGGCTGCAACTCCTCAACTCCCGCGGCAAGGACGTGCCCACGCACGTGGTCCGCGACGAGGGCCGGACCCCACTGATCACTCTCAAGCCGGGGCAGAGCGCCTACACCCGGCTGCACTGGGGAGCGGTACCGGCCGCGGGTGAACCGACCAAGGCGGAGAAGAACCCCACCCGGCTGGAGGTCACTCCGCCCGACTCCCGCCACCACCTCAACACGACGTGGAAGCTGGGTGAGGTCCTCCAGAAGGGCCGCATCGACATCACCCCGCTGGCGAAGGGCACCGGCCCGACGTTCTGACGGCCCGCGTCACCTGGGGTCCTGCGGCGGCAGGACCCCAAGAACGCCCACGCCAGACTGGGGGCATCCGTGCACGATCAGGCCGTGACCACCCGGTAGCTCAACGCCGCCCAGGGAAGGTCGGTTTGGGCCAGAGAGCCGCTGCGCCAGGCAACGGCGCCGGTGCAGCCGGCCCCGGGGTACAGCTCCAGGGACGCGGAGCCCGAGACGACCTGAACCGACAGCGCCGGCTTCGACAGGGTGTGGCAGGTTCCCAGGTCAGTGAGGTCGGCCTCGGTCGCCGTACCCGTCCCGGTGGTGCCCGGGTAGAGATACGCGCCCTCCTGCAACGCGGGCCAGCCGGCCGCGACCGCTGTGCCGGCACCGGCGCCGACGACCAGCGCGCCGGCCAAGGTCGCGCCGGCGACTCCGGCACGGAATCCCGTCATGGAGGCGAACATGTGATCCACCCTCTCCTGTGCGTCAAATGTGCTCGACGCAAACTCTTGCACGTTCAACCATGTGAGGGAGAGATCAATACCGGCCACCCCAGACACGTGTGAGAAGACCGGCAGAGAAGCAGGCCGCACCCCTGCTTGTTGGCGCCGAGCGACCCATGCCGTCCAGCTGCGGGCGGCCCCGGCTCCAGCTCAGGACCTGCGGCTGGGCAGGGCATCATGGGGGCACGGCCGACGAAAGCAGAGACGCGTCCGCCGGCGCAGGAGAGGAAAGCATGAGTGCGCACACCGGCGGCGGGCGGCGCCCCTACCGTAACGACCGGCGGGCCGAAGCCGCCGCGGGAACCCGGGCCGCGATCCTCGAGGCCGCCCTGCGGCTCTTCGTCGCACACGGGTACGCGAAGGTCACGATCGGCGACATCGCCCGGAAAGCCGGGACCGCGGTGCCCACGGTCTACGCGAGCACCGGCGGCAAGTCGGCCATTCTGACCGTCCTGATCAACCGGGGGGTGGACGACCCGGTCGTCGAACGGACGCTGGAAGCCGTCCGTACCGCGACCGACGCCAGGGCGGCGGTCGCGGCCATGGCCCACGGGGTGCGCCTGGACAACGAACGTCACCTGGACATCGTCCAGGTGATGATCACGGCCGCCGCCGTGGAGGAGCAGGTCGAGGAGCAGCTCCGTCAGGTCTCCACCGCCTACCGCCAGGCGCTGGGAGTCCTCGCCGAACGCCTGGCAGAACTGGGTGCGCTGCGTCCCGGCCTGAGCACCGAGCGCGCCACCGACATGCTGTGGTTCCTGCTCGGGCTGCCGTCCTGGCGCCTGTTCGTCGCGGAACACGGCTGGTCCTGGGACGAGACCGAGCAGTGGCTCGCCCAGCAGGCGATCGCCGCCCTCCTCGCGGAGCCGAAGGACGGCTGACCCCCACGCTGCGTCAGCCCACGAGGCCGGCCAGCGTGTCGGCGACCTCACGGGGCGAAGGCATCGTCGCGATCTCCTTGGAGATCCGCTGCGCGTTCGTCCGGTACTCCTCGCTGTCGAGGACCTCCGCCGCCGCGTCCGCGACCGCGCCCGCGTCGGCGGGAGGCATGACAGCGACACCGGTCCGGGAAGCGGCGACCGCACCCGCCTGGAGGAACTGGTCCGCGCCCTGCGGTACGACCACCATCGGCAGACCGCGCGAGAGAGCGGCCAGCGTCGTACCCGCGCCACCATGGGTGACGACCAGGTCGATGCCGCTGAGCAGTTCGGCGAGCGGGGTGAAGCCGACGAACTCGACATGGTCGAGCCCGTCGCCGTAGTCGGCCGCTGTCGCGGTCAGCCCCAGCGTCACCACCAGGTCGGCCCGCGTGGAGAGCGCGTCGATGACCGGGCGCAGCAACCCCGGCTCGGCGAAGTGCGTACCGAAGGAGAGCAGCACCTTGGGGCGGGTGCCGTTGCCGGTGGACACCGCGGCGGGCGGCTGTGGGGTGTCGAGGCCGCGGTGGGGTTCCGGGCGCAGCGGCAGACGGCCCTGCGGCGCCTGCCAGTCCGGGCCCTGGAGCGCTTCGGGGCATGGGTCCAGGTACCAGTCGGGCTGGGGCACGGTCAGCCCGCGCTGCTGGTAGCGGCGCTCGGCCACCGTGTCGAAGACGTCGGTGAACTGGGCGGGGATCAGCGGGCCGAAGGCGAGCTTGGCGTAGGGGACTTCCAGAGCGGCGGCGACGAGCGGGCCCACGTAGTCGGTGGCCTCGGCGACGATCAGATCCGGCGCGAAGTCCCGTGCCGCGGCGATCGCCGCGTCCGCGGTGAGGTCGATCCGGGCACCGGCGAACAGTTCCGCGGCGACGGCCGGGTCGGGCACCGTCGGGTCGTCCACTCCGGCCAGCCGGGCGGCTTCCGCGAGCAGCTCGGGAATCTCGGGGCCGACCGGGAACAGGGTGATGCCCTCGGCGGCGAACAGGGGCCCGAAGGAAGCCGAGGTGATCACGGCGACCTCGTCGCCGCGGTCGCGGAAGGCGCGGGCCAGGGGGAGTTCCGGCAGGAGGTGTCCGTGTTGCGGAGTGCTGGAGAAGAGGATTCGCATGGCGAGGAGTGTAGGGCATTCAATGAAGTGTGCCTCTATCCAAATGGGGAGATAACAAACACGTGTTGAAACACACCGTCGCAGGACACGTGTTTTAGCGCCGCCCTCAGTCACCGCAGCGACCGAAGTGACTCAGGCCGCGACACGGCCCGCCACAGATCTGGTAACAGCTGTTACCATGCCTGTATGGCAAAGACACAACTGGGCGCCCGCGTGGACGACGAGGTCGCCGAACTCGCGAAAGCCCGCGCCAAGGACCGCGGCCTGAGCGTCGGTGACTACATCGCCGCCCTCGTCCGCGAGGACACCGACGGCCTGCGCGCCCGCGGCCTGGAGGCCGCCCGCCGCTTCCTCGACGAACACCAGGCGCTCTTCGACGAGGCCGAGGACGCCGACCGAACCGCACCGGGAGCCCACGCCGCCTGATGGACCTGCACATCGACGTCCCCTGGATCCTGCAGGTCGCCGAACTCGCCGGCGCCCGCGACCCCGCGCCCGACGACTACGGCATCCCGGTCGCCGCCGTCGCCGCCCACCGCGCCGAACTCCTCGACCAGCCGGTCTACGACGGCCCCTACGCCCGCGCCGCCGCCCTCGTCCACATCCTCGGCCGCTGCCGCTGGCTGGAGCGCTCCAACATGGCGGTGGCCGCGGCCACCGGCGTCATGTACCTGGAAGCCTCCGGCATCCCCGTCAAGCCCACCCGCGACGACGCCATCGCCCTGCGCGACCTGCTGCGCGGCCCCGCCTGCACCACCGCACAGATCGCCGCCCAGCTGCGCGGCTGGCCCGCGGCCACCTGAGCGGCCGGCGCGGTCGCCATGCCCGCCTGACGCTCCACTGTTGTCATGGTCATGATTATTGGCCACCGTGTCGTACGCCACTCGAAGTCGGCGAGCGCGAAGAAGTATACAGTCGTAGACTTCTTGAGTAGAGACACACACTCCCGGGCCGTCAGGGCCCGGGAACCCCGGAGAGAGAACAGACAACAGACATGAACCTCAATCTGACCGGAAAGCGCGCGCTCGTCACCGGTTCGAGCGCCGGCCTCGGCGAGGCCACCGCGAAGCTGCTGGCGGCCGAGGGCGCGGCGGTAGTGGTGCACGGCCGGGACAAGGAGCGCGCGGAAAAGGTCGCGCGCGAGATCCGCGAGACGGGCGGCACGG
The DNA here is from genome assembly GCF_045041065.1 of Streptomyces sp. NBC_00028. Lineage (NCBI taxonomy): Bacteria > Bacillati > Actinomycetota > Actinomycetes > Kitasatosporales > Streptomycetaceae > Streptomyces > Streptomyces sp. NBC_00028. The sequence goes on from NZ_CP108294.1 coordinate 279,673, forward strand.
CCACCACGGTCGTGGGCGACCTCGCCGACGACGAGGCGGCCGCCGAGGTCGCACGGGCGGCGACCAGCGACGGTGCTGTCGACATCCTCATCAACAACGCCGGTTTCTACCGGCATCTGTCATGGGCCGAGGCGAGCCCCGACGAATGGCGGACCACCTACAACGTCAACGTCGTCTCCGGTGTCCGGATGATCCAGCACCTGGTCCCGGCGATGCGCGAGCGCGGCTGGGGCCGGATCGTCACCATCGGCGGCGGACTGGCGTCCCAGCCGATGAACACCCACCCGCAGTACAACGCCACTCTGGCCGCCCGGCACAACCTCGCCGTGTCCCTGGCCCGCGAGCTCAAGGGCACCGGCGTGACCTCGAACGTCGTGTCACCCGGAGCGATCCTCGTCGAGGCGACGAAGGAACTCGTCACGGAGATCGGCCCTGCCCGCGGCTGGGGCGACACCTGGGAGGAGATCCAGCCCAACGCCGTGCAGGCCCTCATCCCCAACGACCAGGAACGCTTCGGCGAGCCGGACGAGATCGCGGCGGCGGTGGCGTACCTGTGCAGCGACTACGCCCAGTACGTCAGCGGGGCCACGATCCGCGTGGACGGCGGGCTGATCCGCTCCGCGTTCTGAGCGCTCCCGGCCCCAGCCCCGGCCCCGGCCCCGGCCCGGGCACCGACCCCAGCCCCGGCCCCGGCGGCTATTCGGCGCTGTCGGCCGGGCCGCCGACGGAGCGATGGGCGATGCCGGTCCTGCCGGTCTCCTGGGTGACAGGGCGGAGCATGTCGGCGATCAGGCCCGCGAGGTGGTCGTTGTCGGCCTCGGCCAGCGCGGTGGTACCGACGATGCTGCGCAGCAGCCACGTACCGGCGAGCAGTGCGAGTCCCAACTGCGCCCGGACCTCCGCGTCGGAGCCTTCGAGCAGCCCGGCGAGCCGGGTGCCCACATGGGTCTCGATGCCCCGCCGGACGATGTCCGCCGCCTCCGGGTCCGAGGCCGATCGCAGCAACAGCAGGAACGGGTCGAGCCGTTCGGCGTCGGGCGCCGTGCGCTCGGCGAGCGTGCGGGCGACCGAGTCCGCCAGGCCGGGCAGCCGGTCGCCGACGACCGTCGGCGGTGCGAAGACGCGGTCGACGACCTCGGCGAACAGCCGTTCCTTCGAGCCGAAGTAGCGATTGATCATCATCGCCGTGACACCCGCCCGCTCGGCGATCTGCCGCACCCCGGCCCGGGCGTAACCGTGCTCGGTGAACTCGGTGACGGCCGAGGCCAGGATCGCCTCGCGGGTCGCGGCACCGTCACGCTTACGGGCAGGCTGCTCGGGACTCATGCGCAGGAGCATACGTGTGGTCAGCTGCCGCCCCCGCCCTCTGCCCTCACCTCCTCCACCCGCGCCCACCCGGCCCGCATACGGGCGACCACCAGCGCGAACCCCGGGAAGGCCATCGCGGCGAGGAACGCCAGCGCGAAGGAGTTCACGGACACCGACCAGGCACCGACGCCCGTATAGACGACGGCCACACCGAGGTTGGACCAGGCGCACACCAGGAGGAACCTGCCGGGACGTACCCGGGTGGCGCCCGCCAGCACCACACTCGCCTCCGCCAGTACGGGCACGGGACGGCACAGGGCCAGTGCGACCAGCCCGTGGCGCCGGGCGCCGTCGGCGGCACGGGCCAGCCCCGCCTCACCCACCAGCCGCCGGGTCAGGGACTCCGAACGCGCCCCGACGAGATAGCCCAGCGCGCAGGAGACCGTCATCCCGGCCCAGACGACGGCCGTACCCCACCCGAACCCCAGCAGCACTCCCGCGGCAGCCGAGACGACGCTGGAGGGCACGGGGAGAAACACGTCCAGCGCGAGCAGACCGGCGATCACCGTCACGGCCACGGAGGTCGACAGCCGGTGCTCCGCCGCCTGTGAGGCCAGGCCGTCGAAATAGTCCCCGAAGAGGAAGAACGGAACGAGAATCGCGGCGAAAAGCCCGATCACGAGCCAGAACCATCGCATGGCCGCAGCGTAGCGATCAAGGTAGGTGTGAGAACGGACCGGGCCGAGCGCAGGGACTGAAGGGACCCGGTTTCGATAGGGCACCCGCAATTTCGGCGGCTGGCGCCTTTCCGAAAGTGGCCCATTTTCCACAGTTTTGGAAGGGGTGTCCGTCGACGTGGCACTCGGTCGAGACACCCGTTTCATACATGTCCCGACCGTACACCTCACACCGCGGCCAAAGCCTCCGTCGGCGGCAGCAAGGACGCCCGGACGGCGGGATACACACCCGCCACCATCCCGACGACGACCGCCCCCGCCCCGCCCGCGACCAGCGCGAGCGTCGGGATCACCACGGGCCAGGACTGCGACACGGCGTACCCCGCCGCCCCCGCCGCCCCGAACACGGTCCCGGCACCGCCGCCCAGCGCGGACAACACCACCGACTCCGCCAGGAACTGCCCCCGGATCTGCCGGCGGCTGGCGCCCAACGCCCGGCGCAGGCCGATCTCGCGCCGTCGTTCCAGCACGGAGACGACCATGGTGTTGGCCACGCCCACACCCCCCACGAGCACGGCGACCCCCGCGAGCCCGAGCAGGAGCACTGACAGCGTCTGCTCGGTGGCGCGCTTGGCGGCCAGCGCGTCCGACGGGCGGCTGACCTGGACCAGGCCCGGCAGCTGGGGGTGAACGGTGGCCGGCAGCACGGCACGCACCTCCTCGATCTGCGCCTCGCGGGCCGTGACGTAGACGACCGTGGGGTGGCCGTCGAAACCGAGCCGGTCCCGGGCCGCCTTCCAGCCGACCAGGACGGCACTGTCGAGGTCGGGGGCGAGCGGCAGCGGGTCGAGGACGCCGATGACCGTGAACCAACGCCCGCCGATGTAGACCTGCCCGGCATTCTGACCGGCCGGGGAGGGGCGTACCCGGTCGAAGCCGAGCCGGGACGCGGCCCGGAAGCCCAGCACCACGGTCGGGAAACGAGCCGTCGTCGGGGTGAGGAACGTCCCGGAGCGGACCGTGCCGTGCACCGCCCCGAGCAGGTTCGTGCGGGCGGCCAGGACGCTGATGCCGGACGCGTCCGCCGGGTCGGCCCGGTCCGAACGCAGCACCGTCGTATGGGTGTTGGCGACCGCGCTCGCGCCCGTCACCGGCCCGATGCGGGCAGCCATGGCGTCCGCGTCGGCGGGCAGCACCACCGGGGGATCGCTGTTCGCCTGCGGCGCCACCCGCAGCATGTTCGTGCCGAGCGCGGACAACTGGTCCATCAGCGCCCGCTGGCTGGAGGCGGGCACGGCGGTCACGACGACGAGTGTCGCGATACCGATGGAGATGCCGAGAGCGGACAACGCGGCCCGCGGACCACGGGTTCTGATCCCCAGCAGACCGAGGCGCAGGATGTCGGAGAACGCCGGCCGGACCGGGCGCGGCCCGTGCGCAGCAGTCGTGCGCGTCATACGGCACTCACCTCACACACGTCGTCGGTGATACGGCCGTCACGCAACTCCACCCTGCGCGGCAGCCTGGCCGCGATGTCACGGTCGTGGGTGATGACGGCGATGGTCGTGCCCTGCGCGTTCAGCTCGACGAGCAGATCGAGTACGGCCTTGCCGTTGGCCGCGTCCAGCGCTCCGGTCGGTTCGTCCGCCAGCACCAGAGCGGGACGGTTGGCCAGCGCCCGCGCGATGGCGACCCGCTGGCGCTCGCCCCCGGACAGCTGCTGGGGGAGGTGCGCGTGGCGGTGCGCGAGTCCCACCCGGTCCAGCGCCTCCTGTGCCAGCGGCCGGCGCTTGCGGCGCGGGACACCGGCGTACAGCAGAGCGGTGGCCACGTTCTCCGTGGCATCCAGCCCGTCGGTGAGGTGGAAGTGCTGGAAGACGAAGCCCAGCGACCGTGCCCGCAGTGCGGAGAGGTGACGGTCGCGCAGTGTGCGGACATCGTGCCCGCTGACGCGGACGGTGCCGGTCGTCGGCCGGTCCAGGGTGCCCATGATGTGCAGCAGTGTCGACTTGCCGGACCCGGACGGGCCGACGATGGCGAGGAGTTCGCCCGCGTCGACCCGCAGCGATACCCGGTCCAGCGCGGTGACATTGCCGGGGTGGCGTTTGGTGACCTCGTCGAGGACGAGAACAGGCTCTGCGGCAGGGGTGGTAGCGGCGGAAGTGTCGGGAGTGGTCATGAGGCCGTCACCACCTTGCTGCCCTCGGTCAGTCCCTTGCCGCTCACCTCGACGAGGCCGCCCGCGAACATGCCCGTCCGTACCGCGACCAGCGTGCCGTCCGGACGTTGCAGGGCGTACCCGCCCTCGCGCAGGGCGAGCAGCGCGCTCACCGGGACGGCGAGCACCCCCTTGCGGGCGGTCGTGTCGAACCTGACCTGTACCGCCGCCGCGTCCAGACCGCCCACGTCCGCCGCCCGGTGGGGGACGACACTCACGTCCACGGTGGCCGGACCGGTCTGTGCCGCCGCGTCCTGGGCTCCGCCGCCCTGCACGGTGCGCCCGAGTGCCTTGACGGTGGCTCGTACGGTCCTGCCGTCGGGCAGCGTGATCTGCGCCTTGTCGCCGACCTTGATGCTCCCCACGTCGGTGGCTTCCACCGGCACGGTGACGGACTTGGCGGCCGAGGTGTAGGTGAGCAGCGGGGCGTCAACCGGGTCGCCGACCTGGGCCTGGACGGTGTCGACCCGCACCGCACCGGGCAGCACGACGGCACGGCCCGGGACGAGGGTGCCGGTGGCGTCCTGCCCGGTGTCGTGCTGCCACCGCTTGAGTGCCGCGGCGAGCCCGGGGGTGAACTCCTCGCCCTCGCCCGCGTTCCGAGAGGCCCCCGCCGGGCCGGTGTCGTACCCGAGGGCCCGCAGGTTGTCGCCGAGCACGCTCACGTCGTGTCCTCGCACCCCCGTCTTGCTCAGGGTGCGGAAGAACGGGGTGGCGCCGAAGAAGACCGGCACAGGCCGGTCGTCGACCCGGTACAGGGCCTGGCCCCTGACCGCGCGGGCGCCCGGCTTCGGCAGCGCGGTGACCACACCCTGCCCGGTGCCCTTCGCCACATGTGACCTGCCGAAGCCCAGGGTGCCCGGCAGTGTGCGGCTGTCGGAGAGGTCGGTCCTGGTCACCGTCGCCGTCCGTACCCGCAGCGGGGCGGTGGCCTCGGTGTCCCGGCCCGAGTGCGCGCCGCTCCACACCACCGCCCCGGCGCCCGAGACACTCACGACCAGCAGGGCGCTCAGCGCGGCGGCGGCCTTAGCGCGTCTTGCCACCGAAGGCCTCCATGGTGCAGCTCTTGTCGACCTCGGTCTGCCGGGCCTCACTCATCGTGGTCTGACCGTCGTACGTCCAGCCCGAGTTGTCGGGCAGCGCGGTGACCTTGAGCCCCTCGCGGTTCAGGCACTTCACATAGGCCCGGTAGTCGTCGTCGTAGTGCGGATTCGTCGACCGCTCCAACTCGGGTGGCTGCAACGGCAGTTTGTTGACGCAGGCTTTGGTGGCGGCTTTGGCCGTGGGACTTTGGTCGGTGTCGTCGATGGAGTCCGGGCCGCGCTGCGGGAGCATCTTGTGCCCGTGGTCCTTCAGGCAGGTCGCGTAGACGTGCCAGTAGTGGTCCCGTTCCGCGTCCGAACTGTCCAGGCGCAGTTGAGGACGGTCGGCGTCGGGGTCCGGTGCCGTACTTGCGCTCGCCTTGCCGGACGGGGCATCGCTTTGCAGGGACGCCACGTCCTGCCGCGTGGAGCTGCCGTCGTCCGAACCGCCGCAGCCGGTGAGCACGAGGGCGCCGGCCAGCAGCACGGCCGCGCCGAGCGTGCGGCGGCCAAGGCGGGGAAGGGTGGGGTGGGTCATGGGGGCCATGGTCCGTGCCATGTGTCGGGAAGCCGTCAGGATCCCTTGCCGGTCTGTTGGGACTGCGGACCCGGTGCCGACCTTCGTCGCAGCACAACTCCCCGACCAGTTGCTGACAGCATCACGACGCCGCCTTCCTACGCTCCCGCCCCATGCCGAAGACTTCCTGCCGCACAGACGGCTGCCGGAACCGAACACGCAACCACCCGCGCCGCACGCTCGCCCTCGCCACTACTGCGCTCGCCGCGGGCATCGCCCTGTCCGCCCCTGCCGCCGCGACCACCTCACACGCCGACGGCGTCGCCCTCCACCCCCAGGCCGTCACCGCGGCCCAGCAACAGGCCGTACTGAACTACTGGACCCCGGACCGCATGGCCGCCCTCACCGAACCGTCATCCCCCGACCAGCCGCCGAAGAGCGGCCCGGACGGGGCGCCCTGGGCCGGCGCCGACACCCTCGGCCGGACCGTGGGCAGATTCTTCTTCACCGACCACGGCGAGGACGCCACTTGCACCGCGACCGTCGTCACGAGCGCCAACCGCAGCACGGTGGTGACGGGCGGGCACTGCGTGAACAGCCCGAACCTCCTCGGCGAGGACAACCAGTGGACGACGAACGTGATGTTCGTCCCCGGCTACCGCGACGGCCGTGCGCCGTACGGGAAGTTCGTGGGCCGGCTGGGTGTGGCCGACTCGACCTGGCTGCGGTACGACGCGATCGACTCGCGCAGGTACGACGGCCACGACCAGGCGTTCGTCGTCCTCGGCGCCGACCCCCGGGGCCGCGCCGTACAGGACGTGGTCGGTGCCGCCCAGCGCATCGCCTTCGACCGGCCCGGCGACCGGACGATGCACGAGTTCGGCTATCCGCGCTCCGCGTCCGACCCGGCGCGAGGGGGCCTGCCCGAGTACACCGGCGCCCGCCTCGCCCACTGCACGGGTCCGGCTCGCGAGGACCCCGGCACGCCCGACTTCCCGGAGCCGAGGGGCGAATGGGGCACTGTCTGTGTGATGGGCGGTGGCGCGAGCGGCGGGCCGCGCATGACCGGCTTCGACCCGGTGAGCGGCCTCGGTACGGTCGTCGGTGTCAACACCCACAGCGCCTTCCTCACCCCTTCCGGCGAGGTCTGCGACGACACGGACGCCCCGGCATGCGAGCGCCATCTCGTCGGCCCGCAGTTCACCTCCGCGATCACTCGCCCGCTCTACGAGGCCGCCCAGCACGTCGACTGACCGGCACCGGAGTCCTCATCCAGGCAACCGCAGCGAGAACACCGAGCCTTCCCCGACCACGCTCGACACCTGCGCGCTGCCGCCGTGGGCCTCGGCCAGCTTGCGGACGATCGACAATCCCAGCCCGCTTCCCCCGCTCTGCCGGCTCCGGGACTTCTCCGCCCGCCAGAACCGGTCGAAGACCTTCGGTAGATCCTCACCGTTGATGCCGGACCCGGTGTCCGCGACGCGGAACACCACGTCGTCGCCCTCCCGCTGCGCGGAGAGGGCGACCGTGCCGCCGGCCGGTGTGTGCCGTACGGCGTTGGAGACGAGGTTCCCGACCGCCTGCCGCAGCCGCATGGGATCGGCGCACAGCACGAGCCCCTCCTCGGCCCGCACCCGCAGCTCCACCCCCGCCGACCCGGCGTTGCCCTGATGGGCGCGGGCGACCTGGCCGAGCACCGAGGCGGCGTCGACGTCCTCCGGGTGCAGTTCCAGCGCACCGGCGTCGGCGGCCGACAGGTCGCGCAGGTCGTCGATGATGTGCTGGAGCAGCATCGCCTCCTCCAGCAGCGAGGAGACGAGGCTCTCGTCGGCGGGTACGACACCGTCCTCGACGGCCTCCAGCCAGCCCCGGACGTTGCTGACCGGTGCCCGCAACTCGTGGGCGACGTCACTCACCAACGCCCGCCGCAGCCGCTCCAGTTCCTGGCGTCTGCTCGCCATCAGGTTGAACGCGGCGGCGAGCCTGCCGAACTCGTCGTCACCGGCCACCTCGACCCGCGCGCTCTGGTCGCCGTCCGCCATCCGCTGCGCCGCCCCGGTCAGCGCCCGCAGCGGCCGCACCATACGGGTGCCCGCGACGAACGTGACCGTCACGGTGGTCAGGAGCACCGCGAGGGTCACGCCGACGATCCGCATGCGGTTGGCGCCGGAGAGGTCGAAGAACGTGGCGATCTTCCGGTCGGGCGCGGTGGCGAAGAGCAGCGCGGGCGGCGCCACATAGGGGTCGAGCTGCTCGCGCCGGGCGGTGGAGAGACAGGACGTCACCGCGCGGGTGTCGGGGGCACCGCGTACGTCGGCGGGAACCCAGGTCAGATCGTCGGCCAGCCGCACCGGCGCGGCATGCCGGTCGCCGAGGCAGTCATTGACGAGCTCGGCCAGCTGGGCGAGAGCCCGGGTTTCCGTACGCGTACGCCGCTGGAGGCCATCAGCCCCGCAACGGTCCCCTGTGTCGAGGACATGGCCGTCGACCTCGATCTGCGCCCGCCCGTTCGGTGTCCGCGTCACCTCGACTTCCTGCGCGGGACCGGCATCGCGCATGCAGGCCGCTATCCGGGACGCTCGCGCCGCAAGGTCGTCCCGTTCCCGGCCGGTCAACCGGAAGGGTCCGACCGCGCGGGGATCGATACGGTCGGGGGAGGAGCCGGCGCCAGGGCGGGCGAGCGTGGTGTCCACGGCCAGTGCGTCGACCGTCGCCGACGCCTTCGACGGCAGCGTCCCCGTCGGACCCTCGCTCCCGGAGTCCGCCAGCGGATGACGGGCCTCGTCGGTCAACGTGATGCGGCGGCCGGTCCGTTCCGACAGGGAGCGCAGCGTGGGTCCGACGCCACTCCAGTCGGGATGGGTGGCCGCGTACCCCACGAGCGTGTCGTAGATTCGCGCGTCGTCGGCGAGAGCCTGCCCCCGCTCGCGTCCGATGGCCACCGCGGTGAGGCTGACGACCAGCCAGGCCGTCGCGACGATCGAGCACAGTGAGACCAACGCGGACAGCCCCAGCAGCCGCGACCGCAGACTTCTGCCCAACGGCAGGTCACGGGGCACGAAGACCGCCCTCGTCGGCGGGGGAGCGGACTTCGGCGATCTTGTAGCCGACTCCGTACACGGTGAGCAGCAATGTCGGCCGGGCGGGATCGCGCTCGATCTTGCGGCGCAGGTTCATGATGTGTCCGTCGACCGTACGGGTCGTCACATACCGGTCGATGCCGTGCAGATGCTCAAGTATCTGCTTCCTCGTGAACACCCGCCCCGGAGCCGCTGCCAGGACCTCCAGCACTCGGAACTCGCCGGGAGTGCACTCGGTCAGCCGCCCGTCCACCCGCACCTCGAACCGGCCGGGATCGACCACGAGCGACCCCACCACGAACACGGGCTCGTCCTGCCCGGCACTCGAAGCGGCCCCGCGGCCGGCCCGCCGCAGCAGGGTGCGCACGCGGGCGACCAACTCGCGCGGGCTGAAGGGCTTGGTCATGTAGTCGTCGGCGCCGAGATCGAGCGCCAGGAGGAGATCGTCCTCCTCGGCGCGCGCGGTGAGCATCAGGACCGGCACCTCGGACTCCGCGCGCAGCACCCGGCATACATCGAGCCCGTCCACGCGGGGCATCATCCAGTCCAGCACCACGAGATCCGGCATGCGCCGCCGGATCTCGTCCAGGGCGGCCCGCCCGTCGTGGACGACCGAGACCGAGTGGCCTTCCCGCTCCAGATAGCGCCGGATGAGTTCGGCCTGCTTGGGGTCGTCGTCGGCGAGCACCATGTACGCACACATGCGGTCATCGTAGGAACCACGGCGGCCCACATCTCGCCGCCGCCGCGGAACCGGGCGAGCGGGCACCGGAGGACAACAGGAACCCAACAGGTTTCTGACATTCCGGCGCCCCGGCACACATGCGTCAGCGCACCAGACACGGCCGCTTGCTGTCGAAGGTCCAGTCGGGCACGAGGTAGCGCATGCCGATCGCGTCGTCCCGGGCGCCGAGGGCCTTCTCCTGGTAGAGCTCGTGCGCGGCGAGCAGCCGGTCGGTGTCGAGCTGGACGCCGAGACCGGGCGCGCGGGGGATCGCGATCTCGCCGTCGACGATGCGGGGCGGGGAGACGGTGAGGCGTTCCAGGCCCTCCTGCCAGATCCAGTGGGTGTCCAGGGCGTTGTACTCGCCGGGCGCCGCGGCCCCGCAGTGCGCGACCATGGCCAGGCTGATGTCGAAGTGGTTGTTGGAGTGGCAACCCCAGGTCAGACCCATCGCGTTGCACAACTGGGCCACCCGCACCGACCCCTGCATGGTCCAGAAATGCGGGTCGGCCAGCGGGATCGACACCGACTGCAGCGCCAGGGCATGGGTCAACTGCCGCCAGTCCGTGGCGATCATGTTGGTCGCCGTGGGCAGCCCGGTGGCCCGGCGGAACTCCGCGAGGATCTCCCGGCCCGAGTAGCCGTCCTCCGCTCCGCACGGGTCCTCGGCGTAGGCGAGGGTGCCGACGAGCGGCGCGCACAGCTCGATCGCCTCCCGCAGGGACCACGCCCCGTTGGGGTCCAGGGTGATCCGTGCGTCGGGAAAGCGGTCCTTCAGCGCCCGGATCGCCCTGACCTCCTCCGTACCCGCCAGCACGCCGCCCTTCAGCTTGAAGTCCCGGAAGCCGTAGTGGTCGTAGGCCGCCTCGGCCTGGCGGACGATCGCCTCGGGGGTGAGCGCCTCCTCGTGCCGGACGCGATGCCACTCCACCTTGGCGTCGGGCTCGCGGACGTACTCCAGATCGGTGCGGTCGGGGTCACCGACGTAGAAGAGATAGCCGAGGACCCGTACGGACTCGCGCTGCTGTCCGTCGCCGAGCAGGGCCGCGACGGGGACGTCGAGGTGCTGGCCGAGCAGGTCGAGGAGCGCGGACTCGACGGCGGTGACCGCGTGGACGGTCGTCCGCAGATCGAAGGTCTGCATGCCACGACCGCCGGAGTCGCGGTCGCCGAACCGGTCCCCGATCTCGCGCAGAACCCGCTTGTAGTCGCCCACTCGCGCGCCCACGACCAGGGACTCGGCGTCCCGCAGCGTCTGCGTGATCTTCTCGCCGCCGGGCACCTCGCCCAGCCCAGTGCGGCCCTCGGAGTCGGTCAACACCACCACATTGCGGGTGAAGTAGGGGCCGTGGGCACCGGAGAGATTCAGCTCCATCGAGTCACGGCCCGCGACGGGATAGACGGCGAACGCGGTGATGGTGGGCTGGTTTCGGCTGGTCATCGGAAATCCTTACGGCCAAGAGAAGGGGGCAGGTCAGATACTCAGGGCGTCCAGGACACGTTCGACGGCGAGTACGCCGCCCAGGCCGAGGATCGCCAGCACGGTCGTGTAGGTCGTACGCGCCTTGATCGCGTCGAGGACCGACAGGTTGAAGTACTCCTTGAACATCCAGAAGCCGGGGTCGTTGACGTGGCTGAAGGCGATGGAACCGCAGGAGACGGCCAGCACCATCAGCTCGGGGTGGACACCGCTGCCCGCGACGAGCGGGGCCACCACACCGGCGGCCGTGACGACGGCGACCGTCGCCGAGCCGAGCGCGATGCGCAGGATCGCGGCGATGAGCCAGGCCAGGATGATCGGCGAGATGTCCCAGCCCTCGGTGAAGTCCTTGATGTAGTCGGCGATCCCGCCCGTGACGAGGACGCCCTTGTAGGCGCCGCCGGCGCCGATGACCAGCAGGATCATCGCCATCGACTTGGCCGCCGAGACACAGGAGGCGCTGACCTCGTCCAGGCTGCGGCCGATGCGCGGGCCGAACGCCCAGATGGCCAGGCACAGGGTCAGCAGCAGGGCGACCGGGGCGGAGCCGATGAAGTCGACGGCGTGCAGGACCTCGTTCTTGTCGTCGTCCACCGCCATGTCGGCCACGGCGGCCCCCGCGATCAGCACGATCGGGACCAGTGCGACGAACAGCGACCAGCCCATGCCCGGCATCTCGTCGTCCTCGAACACCCGCTCCGTGACGAGCCCTTGGGGGATCGAGGGGTCCATCCGCCGCACGAACGGCAGCCGCGGCCACACCAGCGCGATGCCCGCACCGATCGGCACGGCGAAGAAGAGACCGTAGAGCAGGGTGTGACCCACGGACGCGTCGAAGGTGGCGGCGACGGCGGTGGGGCCGGGATGGGGCGGCAGGAAGCTGTGCATCGTGGACAGCGCGATCGACATCGGAAGGCCGACCCACAGCAGGTTCTTGCGGGTGACGCGGACGATGGTGAAGGCGACCGGCACGATGATGACGAAGGCGACCTCGTAGAACATCGTCACGCCGATGAGCATGGCGGTGATCACCATGGCGATCTGGACGTGCCGCGGCCCGAAGGCATCGACGAGCCGCCCGGCTATGCGTTGCGCGGCACCCGAGTCGCCCATGACCCGGCCGAGCATGGCACCGAGCCCGACGACGAGCAGGGTGTCGCCGATCTGGTCGCCGACGCCCTCGCCGAGGACGTCTCCGATCTCCGCGGCCGGAATCCCCTGGACCAGGGCGACCCCGACGGCCACGAGGAGGAGGGCGATGAGGCCGTTGAGCTTGAGCTTGGTCATGAGGAACAGCAGGACCAGCACGCTGATTCCGACGACGACAAGAGGCATGGATCAGTTCCCCTTTGAACTGTGCGCAGATGACGGCCGCCACCCGCCCAGGGGCGGCGGCCGTCTGTCGTGGTGAGGTGGGGGTGGGGGCAACAGCAGGTGTGGGTGCCGCGGGGCGCTCCGCCGGAAGTGCCGAGGAGCGCGGAGGTGAGCGGAGCCGGTGGTGGGCGCTCCGCTGAAAGGTGGCTCAACCGATGGTTCAGCTGACGCGCGTGAGGCCTGAGCCGATGGCTCGATCAGGGCCTCGTCCGCTGTCTCAGGCGGCTGCTCCGACCAGCCCCAGGCCCGTCTCCAGCAGCTTCTCCAGCTCGGCGAGATCCTGCGGACCGGGATCGGTCAGCGGCGCACGGACCGGCCCGACCGGCCTCCCACGCAGCCGTGCCGCAGCCTTGACGAGCGAGACCGCGTAACCCGGCACCCGGTCCCGCAGCTCGACCAGCGGCACGTAGAAGTCGCGCAGCAGCCGGTCGACGGTGCTGTCGTCACCGTCACGGAGCGCGGCGAAGAACGCGTCCGCGATCTCGGGCGCGAAGGCATGCACCGCCGAGGAGTACGCGGGCACACCAACTGTGGCGTACGCACGGGCCTGGATCTCCGCGGTGGCGGCCCCGTTGAAGAAGAGCAGGTGGTCCGGGGCGGCGAGGGTGAGTCGCTGGAGCCGGTCCAGGTCGCTGTGGCCGTCCTTGAGGCCGATGACCGTGGGCAGTTCGGCGATGCGGCGCAGGCTCTCGATGCTGAAGGCGACATGGTCGCGCTGGTAGACGATGAGCGGGATGCCGGTGCCCGTGGCGATCCGGCGGACCTGCTCGACGAGCCCCTCCTGCGGGCCTTTGACCAGGTAGTGGGGGAGTACGAGCGCGGCGTCCGCACCGGCCTCCTCCGCGATCCGGGCGAACCGCACGGCCTGCGCCCACCCGTACCCGATACCGGCGACGACGGGTATCCGGCCGCCGGCCACCTCCACGGCCGCGGTGACGACCTGCCGGTACTCGTCCTCGTCCAGCGCGCTGAACTCGCCCGTGCCGCAGGCGGGGAAGACCGCGCCGGGCTCGGTGGCCAACTGCCCCGCCAGATAGGTGCGGTAGGCGTCCAGATCGAGGCTGCCGTCCGCCGCGAAGCTGGTCAGCGGGAAGGACAGCACACCGCGTGCCATGCCGTCCCGCAGACGCTGAGCAGCATCCTGAGCCGCCCTGTTCAATGTCATGAACTCACTCCATGTATATGGACTCTATCTACATATGAGGATGGAGGTTAGGGTGATGACCGTGCTGGGTCAATGGCCGGAGCTCACCCGATACCGGCCGGAGCTCACCCGATACGACGGCTCAGGGCCGCGCACCCACCTCGTGCACCGCCTGCGTCCACGCACGGGCCTGCTCGCTGAGGGTGATACCGAGACCCGGCCGCGACGACAGATGCATCCGCCCGTCACTGATCCGCAGCCGCTCGTTGAACAACGGCTCCAGCCAGTCGAAGTGCTCCACCCACGGCTCGTGCGGATAGGCCGCGGCCAGATGCAGATGGATCTCCATGGCGAAGTGAGGTGCGAGGTGCACGTGCTGGATCTCGGCGAGCGCGGCCAGCCGCAGGAACTGCGTGATGCCGCCGATCCGAGGCGCGTCCGGCTGGATGACGTCCACCGCGCCGTGCCGCAGCAGCTCCTGGTGCTCGGCCACACTCGCGAGCATCTCGCCCGACGCGACCGGCGTGTCCAGCGACGCGGCGAGAGCGGCGTGCCCCTGTGCGTCGTACGCGTCGAGCGGCTCCTCGATCCAGACCAGACCGAACTCCTCCAGCGCCCGCCCCATCCGCTGCGCGGTGGGCCGGTCCCACTGCTGGTTCGCGTCGACCATCAGCGGCACGTCGTCGCCGAGGTGCTCGCGTACGGCGGTCACCCGGCGCAGGTCCGCCCGGCCGTCCGGCTGACCGACCTTGATCTTGATACCGCCGATGCCGCCGGCCAGCGAGGCGGTGGCGTTCTCGAGAACCTGCTCGGTCGGAGCGTGCAGAAAGCCGCCGGAGGTGTTGTAGCAGCGCACCGAATCCCGATGAGCGCCCAGCAACTTCGCGAGCGGCAGACCGGCCCGCTTGGCCTTCAGGTCCCACAGCGCGATGTCGAAGGCGGCGACGGCCTGCGTGGCAAGACCGCTGCGCCCGACCGAGGCCCCCGCCCACACCAGCTTCGTCCAGATCCGGGCGATGTCGCTGGGATCCTCCCCGATCAGTACGGGCGCTATCTCCTTGGCATGTGCGAACTGACCGGGGCCGCCCGCTCGCTTGGAGTAGCTGAAGCCGACACCCTCGTACCCCTGCTCCGTGCCGACCTCCACGAAGAGGAAGGCGACCTCGGTCATCGGTGTCTGCCGACCCGTCAACACTTTGGCGTCACTCACCGGCGTGGCCAGCGGAAGGACGACCGAGGACAGCTTGAGCCAGGAGATCCGGTCCAGCGTCGCCTCGCCCTGGTGTGTGCCGTACGGCGTCGAGTTCATCGTGCTCACCACGTGCAGCTCCGGTGCCTTGCAGGGGTTGGTTGCCCCCTGAAGTTAGGGCTCCGGAGAATGCACGTCTAACTCAAAATTTGCATACGTTGATACCGGGAGAGCATCGTTGTTCACACTCACGCAACTGACCAGCTTCGTGGCCGTCGCCGAGGAACTGCACTTCACCCGCGCGGCACAGCGCCTGCGCATGACCCAGCCCCCGCTGAGCCGGCAGATACGGCAGCTGGAGCACGACCTTGGCGCCCAACTCCTCAACCGCACCAACAAATCGGTCCGACTCACGCCCGCGGGCCGGGCCTTCCTCGCCGAGGCCCGCACCATCCTGCGCCAGTCCGAGCACGCCACTCTCGCCGTACGGCAGGTGTCGTCGGGGGAGGCGGGCAGCATCACCGTCGGTTTCACCGCCGCCAGCGCCCACTCCGTGCTCGGCACCCTGCTGAGCACCGCCCGCGAGGCGATGCCCCGCGCCGAGATCGTCCTGCGCGAGATGGTCACCCGAGACCAGCTCGCCGCGCTCGCCGACAACAGCCTCGATCTCGCCCTGGTCCGCCCCTCGGCCATCGGCCCCGACCTGGTCTCCACACCCGCGGTGAAGGAACAACTGGTCGCCGCGCTGCCCGCGACCCACGAACTCGCGAAGGGTGAAGGAGCGCTGCACATCAGGGACTTCGAGGGCCAGGAGCTGCTGATGTACTCACCCGTGGAGGCCCGCTACTTCCACGAACTGCTGATCAGCGTCTTCCGCTCCGCCCAGGTGACCCCCGTCTACTCGCAGTACCTCAGCCAGGTCCACAGCATCCTCGCCCTGGTCAACGTAGGCCTCGGCGTAGCACTCGTCCCCGAGACCGCCGCCCAACTGCGCCACCCCGACGTCGTCTTCAAACGCCTCGAACTCCCCGCGCCGGCCACCGTGGAACTGGACCTGGTCTGGCGCCGCGCCAACGACGACCCCGCTCTCCACGCGCTGCTGCACCGCCTGCGCAAGCGCATGGCGTGACCCTGCCGCGCTACGGCGTGGAGTGAGCGAGCAGATAGTCGACGGCCTCGACGACATCGTCAGCCGTGTGATGCGCGACCGCGAGCCCGTCCGGCCAGTCACGGCCCCGTACCCAGATCGTGCGCAGCCCCGCCGCCGCACCACCGGCGATGTCCGACTCGGGGTTGTCACCGGTCATCCAGTCCCCAGGAGTCAACTGCGTGCCGCACCGAGCCGCGGCAAGCTCGAACAGCCGCGCATCGGGCTTGCGCACATCGATGTCACCGGAGGCGGCGATCCCGTCGATCAGATCGGCGAGACCGGTGGCCCTGACCTTGGCGCGCTGGATGTCACTGGCCCCGTTGGTCGCGACCCCGATGCTCCAGCCCGCGTCCTTCAGCCGCGCCAGACCGTCGAGCACGACGGGCCGGCAGTGCACGGCGGACGCCATGCGGTCGACGTACACCCGCCACAGATGCTCGGCCGACTCCCGGACCGGGAACGCGGCACGCAACCGCTCGAAGTCACCGCGATCCGCACTGTCGGCCAACTCGGCACGCAGCCAGCCCTCGATCTCCGGCCCGTAGGCGTGGTCGTGGACGAGCTCGGCTATGGCATCGGCGAACGCGGCACGACGGTCGACCAGGGTGCCGTCCAGGTCGAAGAGAGCAAGACGCATGCCGCCGACCCTAACCGCCCAGGTCATTCGCCTTCCCCTCCGGCGGGATGGCAGCATGCACGAGAGCGCTCCTGGCGACGGACGGGACCGTGCGTAGCAAGCAGGGGGAACCGATGAACGCGCAAGACAGGTTCTCCTCCCTCACCCCGGTGGAGAACGGACAGCCCGCACCGGCGCTCACCTCCTTCCACCACCGCACAGGGTCTGGCGACCTCGGCTTCGTCGGCCGGGCCGCTGAACTGCGAGCGCTGCGGGACTTCCTGATCGAGGCGACGGACCGCGGCGCGGCCCTGGTGGTGCCCGGGCAGGCCGGGGCAGGCAAGTCGGCACTGCTGGAAGCCGCGGTCCAGGCGGCGAGGGCCGATGGCATGCGGGTCCTACGGTGTTCCGGCATCCGCGGCGGCAACCCGCCCGACCTGTCCGGCCTGCTCCAGATCATCTGGCCGGTGCGCGGCGCCACGGACCTCGACGCGGCGGACCTCGACGCACTGTTCGGCGTGCTGGTCGACGGCGCCCCGGCACCGGGCGGTGGGCACTCCTGGCTGGCCTTCACCGTTCGCGAGGTGCTGACAGCCGTCAGCCACGCCGGACCGCCCCTCCTGGTCGCCGTGGACGACTGGGACGCGCTGGACGAACCCAGCAGGCAGGTGCTCACCTTCGTCGCCCGACGGATCCAGGGCCATCCGCTGGCCCTGCTGATGACCACCCGTCCGCACAGCCCCCTGCCCCATCCCGCGACCGGTCTTCCCACCCTGCCCGACCCCGCGACAGGCCTCCCGGCACTCCCGCTCGGCCCGCTGTCTCCCGCCGAGTCCGCTCTGCTCCTGGCCTCGCGACGTCCGCACCTCGGCGCGGAGACCGCGCGCGAACTCCTGGCGACCGCGGCCGGCAACCCCCTGGCCCTGCTGGAACTGCCCGCCCCGTCTGAGGACGCACGGCCCGCCATGCCCGCCTCCTCCGACCGGCTGGCCGCCGCCATGGCGCCCGGCGCCGCGGGCCTGCCCGCCGGGACCCGGGACCTGCTGCTGGTCGCCGCGCTGCACCCGGAGGCGGACCTGCCGCTGCTCCTGGCGGCAGCGTCCCGGCTCGGTGGCGCGGAACTCGACTTCGCGGTACTGGACCCCGCGGAGCGCGCGGGCCTCGTGGCGTTCGACGGCCTGCGGGCGCGCTTCGGCCACCCCGCGACGGCGGGGGCGGTCGTCCATGGCACCGACCCGCGCCGGTGCCGGGCCGCGCACGCCGCGCTGTCGGCCGTCCTGCCACCCGGCTCGGTACGGATGCTGTGGCACCGGTCCCAGGCGGTGGAGGGGCACGACCCGGAGCTGGCCGCCCGCCTGGAGGCGATGCACGGCGACGCGCTGGAACAGTACGAGCCGGCCATGGCCGTACGACTGCTGCGGCGCGCCGCCGACCTCCACCCGAGCCCCGCCGACCGGGGCCGCTGCGCCCTGCGGGCCGCCCAACTCGCCCAGCTGCTCGGGCTGGAGCGCATGACACGCACGCTGGCGCACCGCGCCCTGCGCCACCCGCTGGGCCCCTTGGGCACCCTGTGCGCCCGGGCCCTGACCGTCATCGAGCACGCTGACGGGCAGCCGCGGCCCACGTCGGTGAACGTCCGCGCGGCAGCGCCTAGGGAGGCGTCCGGGGCAGCATCCGGTGAGGCGGCCACCCCGCCTGACCGGTCGGCCCTCACCGATCCCGCCCCCGACGCTTCAGGCCCCGCCGCCCCCGATCCCGCCTCCGTTGGTCCCGGCTCCGCCGCCGCCCCAGACCCCACCGACCCGGCCTGCTGGCCCACCCCTGTCGGTGTCGACGAGCAGGAGAACGCCCTGGAGCTGGCCCGGATCACGGCGCCCGTCCTCGTGGGCGACGACCGACGATGCGATGCGCTGCTGGCCTTCCTCGACGGCATGCCGGAGCGTGCGCACGATTCCCGGTGGCTGCACGCCATGGCGATGGTCCGCCCGCTGGACCGGGCAGGCACCGTCCTCGCGGGCATGCCCGCCGACCGGCACCTGACCGACCTGCCGGTGCGAGCCATCGAACGCCTGGGGCAAGCCGCGATGTTCGCCGGTGACCCGGTCCGTGCCATGGACCTGTTCCGGCAGGCGGAGCGCCGCCGCTTCCACGCCCTGCCGGACCAACTGCCCTGGACGCTGCTGAGACAGGGCCTGGCACACCTGGGCATGGGCAGCTGGGCCCAGGCCGAGCACGCCTTCCGGCGCTGCACGAAGCTGGCCGACAGCGCGTACCGCCAGGACCACCACGCGGCGGCTGCCCGCCTTCTGCTGGATGTCGTACGGGCTCTGCGCACCGGCACTCCGGCGGGTCCCCGCAGCGCCCGTGAGCTGGCGGCGGCCAGGCGCTCGATGCCGGCGATCGACTCGGTGCTCGCCGTCTGCACCGCCTGGGCCCTGGTGGAGGGCGGCGACCACACGTCGGCCTTTCCCGCGCTGTCGTCGCTCCTCGACGCCCCGCATACCCGCTCGATCGCCCTGTTCGCCCTGGTGGCCTTCGCCGAGGCCGCCAAGGCCGAACAGGCATCGCCGGAGGCGCTCGCGATGCTCGACCGTCTCGAGACGGAGCTGGGCGAACAACGTCCCCCAGCGGTCGCCCTCCGGTTCACCGTGGCCCGGGCTGTACTCGCGGACGAGCACGATGCCCAGGAAATGTTCAAACGGGCCTTCAGCGAAGACCTGACCCGCTGGCCCTACCTGGAGGCGCCGCTGCGGCTGGCCGAGGGCCGGTGGCTGAGACTGCGGCGGCAGTTCGCCGACGCCCAGGCCACCCTGCGCCAGGCGGCGGCCGCCTTCACCATGCTGGGCGCCGAGGCACGCGCCCCGCGGATCGCCGCGGAGCTACGCGCCTCCGGGGAGCGGGCGGACGGCGCCGCCCCGGGCCCCTCCCGACCCGCCGCGGCGCGCGATCTGCTCTCGGCCCGCGAACTGCGGATCGCCGAACTCGCCGCCCGCGGCCTGTCCAACCGGGAGATCGGCGAACAGCTCGGCCTCGCACCGCGGACCATCGGCGCGTACCTCTACCGCATCTTCCCCCGCCTGGGAGTGACCTCCCGGGCCCAACTGGCCGAGATACTGCGGGACTTGATCGGGCCGGCGGATCCGCGCACCACCTGACCGGCCTCGCGTCAGTCGGCCCCGAACCTCGCGGCCAACTGCGCCCGCGAGGACACACCCAGCTTCGGGAAGATCTGGTACAGGTGCGAGGCGACCGTACGGGGTGACAGTCGCAGCTGTTCCCCGATGGCCCGGTTGGACAGGCCGCGGGCGGCCAGGCGGGCGATGGTGAGCTGCTGCGGCGACAGCAGCCGGGAGAAGTCGTCCGTGTCGTCCTCGGCCGGCTGTTCCTCCGCCGCCCAGCCCGTCGCCCGGAGCTCCGAGGCGGCCTGTTCGGCGCGCGAGGGGGCGCCCAGGGTCCGGAAGAGCGACTCGGCCGCCGACAGCGGGGTACGGGACTCCGTGACGCGCCGCCGACGCCTGAGCCAGGCGCCGTACCCGAACTGGCTCATCCCGTGCAGCAGCGGCCACACCTCGATCCCGGGCCGCAGCACGCGCCGGTAGCGTTCCTCCGCCTCGCCGTCCGGGGCGAGCACCGCCTCCGCGTAGGCCACGATCCGCTCCAGCAAGGGCGAACACCCGGCCTGCGTCAGCTCCGCGACATGGTCGACGACGGTCCTGGCATCGGCCTGCTCCCCGGCGGGCAGCGCCGCCTCCGCCAGGAAGGCGAGTCCCCAGAACTGCTCGAAGGCGTACGGCGTCCTCGGGTCCGCGAACAGAGAGCGCAACCGGACGTAGGCCTCGGCGTAGCGGCCCGTGCCGGACGCGGTGAGCGCGCGGGCCAGCACGGCCAGGCTGAGCTGCCGGCTCTGACCGAGACGCAGGGAGGACTCCTCGACCTCGGCGGCGCCCTCCGACGCCCTGTCGTGCTCTCCGCGCAGGGCGGCGACGATGGCCAGCATCCCCGTGGCCCGCGCCGCCCAGTCCTGCTGTCCCGTCCGCTCGGCGATCATCCGGCTCTCCTCGGCCAGCGCCAGAGCCGAGTCCCACTGGGTGCCGAGCCAGATCTGGCACATCGTCCGCGGTACGAGCATCAGCGGCAGCTGCCCGTACCGGCCGACGGCGCGGAAGGCGCCCTCCACCTCCTTGAGGAGCGGCTCGGCCAGTTCGAAGTCGACGGTGAGCGTGGTCACCTGGCTGAACAGACTCCGCCCCTCGACCTCGGCGGGCCGGGGAACGGGCTGCGGGACCGGTGGCCGGGGCACTCGCAGAGGGTCGATCAGCGACAGCACGACGAGATACCAGCCGTCCCGGGGCCCGGCCCGCAGCTCCTCCGCCGTGTGCAGGACCAAGTCCCTTTCCCGCGGCCCGACTTGCTGCCACCGGCATCTGCGGGCCGCGGCGAGGAGCAGTTTCCGGGGGAGCACCGGATCCTGCGCGGTGACCGCGCGTGCCGCCTCGCACAGCTCGACGATCCGCTCGCGGCCGGCCGCGCTGCTGCCCGGCAGCAGATCGTGCACCCGCAGCAGCAGGGCCCGCCCGAACGTCCCCAACTCGGTCGGATCGATCTGGCGCACCAGCCGCAGGGCCTGGTCCACCAGACCGTGGTCACCGGCCAGCTCGGCGGCCCGCAGCAGTCGTACCGCCCGGCGTTCAGGATCCGCGGAGAGCCGCGCCGCACCCTCCAGAGCGGCGAGCGCCACCAGCACCTCGGTGATCGAGCGCGAACCGTCCGCCAGCCGGTCCAGCCGCTCCGCGAGCTCCTCGTCCGGGCCCGCCACGCACTGCGCCGCGTGCCAGGCGGCGTGGGCAGGACTGCCGAGGCTCCGCCCGAGCGCGGCGTGCACGGCCAGACGTCGCGCGGCCGACGCCAGCCACAGCACGGCCGGCCGCATCAGCGGCTCGCGGAACAGAACCCGAGGACCCTCAACCCCCTCGTCGACCGCCTCCACGACCAGCCCGCGAGCGACGAGCTCCGAGAGCCCGGCGCGGGCCGTGTCGTCGCCGCCGAACAGGATGCCGCTCGCGCGCAGGATGTCCCGCGTGCACGGTGAGGCGCTCAGCGCGGCGGTGAGCAGCACCTCGCGTGCGGGCGCCGACAGCGTCGCCCAGTCGTACGCGTACGCCTCGGCCAGGCGTGGTGTCGCGGGCAGCATGCCGAAACCTGCCGCGTCCCCGAGCGGACCGCCGCCCAGGGAGAGCTCGGTGAGGGCGAGCGGATTGCCGCGCGCCACGGCGAGGACGAGCTGCTCCTCGCCGTACCCGGTGACCCGCCCGGCGCGGGCGACGAGCGAGCCGGCGTGCGCGTCGGGCAGCGGCCCGAGCGTGACAGCGACGCCGTGCGGAGACGGCGGTGAGTCGCCTCCGGTGCGCTCGGCGACGATCATGCCCACCGACCCTGACCCCGACCCCGACCCCGACGCCGAATCCGCCCCCGACGCCGATCCGGTTGGCGTCGAACCGCAGAGCCCCGCCAGGGCGAGCAGTGCCGCGCGGCTGGCGGCGTCAAGCCGCTCCAGGTCGTCCACGCACAGCAGCACCGGCTCCGGCAGCGTGGCCAGCAGCCGCAGCCCTGCCGCGGCCAGCTCCGCGGGGCCCGGCACGGTGCTGCCGGTGAACGCGGCGCGTACGAGGGCCCGTTCACGATCCGGCAGGTCGCCGGCACGCGTCAGAGCGGGCCGTAGGAGTCCGTGCAGAGCGGCATAGGTCACTTCTTCCTCGCCGGGCGCCCACGCCGCCGACAGCACACGTATGCCCTGCCCCGCCGCTTCGGCCGCGGCGAGGCGCAGGACGGCGGACTTGCCCGTACCGGGTGCGCCGCTGAGGTGGAGCACGCCGCCGCTTGCGGGCAGGCCCGTCAGGAACGAGGCCACCAGCTCCCGTTCCCGCTCCCGACCGACCAGGCCGGAGGCGTCCGGGCCGGTGGCGTCCGGGCCGGTTCCCTCCGCCGTGCCGACGTGCGCGCTGATCACGTCTCCTCCGCTCCCCCGCCGTCCGCAGACCTGTCTGCCCCTGTGCCGGGCCGCCTCTATCGTTCCAGGCCGGACAGGCCGCGGCACGCGCTCACCCGTGCGCCCCTTCTTCTTCGACTTCCTCGACTTCCTCTACTCCCGCTGCTTCCGCTCGCTCCGCTTCTTCCGCGAACCGGCCGGCCGCCCCAGTGGCCGCCGCCGTCGCGTAGAGGTCGCGGATGCTGACGGCGGCCCCGGACTCCAGACGGCTGAAGACCCAGTCGATGGGATGGCACTCCCGAGCGTCGGGCAGCAGCACGACGAACGGGGCGGTCGTGGGATGAGCGGCCGGGGCGGGCTGCCAGGCACCCCCGATGTGGCGCGTCACGATCTCGCCGAGGTAGCAACCGAAGGCGACCAGCGACTCGGCCATGTCCTCGCCGCTCACACCCTCGGCCCGGAAGCCGTCGACGATGTCCTCCACGACGTCGATGCTCTCGGGACTGTAGTCCAGCGCCGCGTCACTGATGTCGGCCGCCGCCGCCACGATGGCGGCGGCGAGCTCGGGCGCACTGCCGGGTTCGAGCGGGGGGTTCAGGTGCACCTGCATGTTGGTCCTCGGGCTGTTGCCGTCAATGAGGTCAAACTAGCCGCAGAACACCCGTCTACACATGTCCCTGCCCGGTTCGCGGCGGAATGCCACCGCCAGGGGTGGCGCGGGACGCACATGTCTCCGCTGGGTGCGGCACACAGACACCAGTGAGAACTGGCCAAAGTTCCGAAGTGGCCGAATGTTGCCGCGGCGTAAAGGTGCCCGTCGGGGGTCGGTCGGTTCCGACGCGTCGAAGCCCGGGAGTGGCCGGATTTCGAACAGTGATCACCGGAGTGCTGACAGCAGGCCCATTACCTGCAACGATCCCGTCGCTTCCGGCTGCCTCGTACATCTGTCGCAGTCGCCTCTGAGCTCCACAGGCAGCCCCGACGTCGTGGCACCTGTGCCGCCTGCCCCTCCGAGCCAGGAGAGTCATGTCCCGCTTCAACCCCGTCGCACGTGTTTCGCGCGCGGACCGGCCGATGTCGCGCCTGAGACCCGTGGGCCCGCTCGCGGTGTCCCTCGCCGTGGCCCTGGGCACCCTCGCCCTGACCACCCCGCACGCCGCCGCGGCCCCCGCCCCCGTGGGCACCGGCACCGCCCGTGCCCCCGTGGGCACCGGCACCGCCCGCGACGCCGCACACACCTCGGCGCCCCCGCTCCTCGCGGCCAAGGCCAGGGCGAACGCCGAAACCGTGCCCCTCAGCCGCGCCGAACGCTCCTCGCTGCTCGACCGGGCCGCCGCCGACCGCCCCGACGTCAGAAAGGCACTGCACGCCGGGAGCCACGAGAACCTGGTGGCCAAGGACGTCCTGAAGGACGCCGACGGCACGGTCCACACCCGCTACGCGCGCACCTACGAAGGGCTGCCCGTCGAGGGCGGCGGCGACCTGATCGTGCACGACGGCCCGCACGGCCGCAGCCTCGACGACTCCCTGCACACCCCGCTGTCCGTGGCCGCCGTCAGGGACGAGGTGACGGCGAAACGCGCAAGGAGCGGGGCGCTGGCCGAGGCCAGGAAGGAGCATGTCGAGCACGCCGCCGTCGCCGGAGCAGCGCGCCGCATTGTCTGGGCCGGTTCCGGCATTCCGCGCCTGGCCCTCGACAACGTTATCGCCGGCGTACGGGAGGACGGCACGCCCAGCCGTCTGCACGTCGTCCTCGACGCCGCCACCGGCAACCGGCTCGCCGCCTACGACGAGGTGACCGCCGGGGTCGGCAACAGCCAGTACAGCGGCACCGTCCAGCTCGACACCCAACGGGTGGGGGACACCTACCAGTTGGTCGACCCCCAGCGCGGCGGTAACAGCGTCCGTGACGTCACCAACGGGGGCCTCGGCGTCCTGTACACCGACGCCGACGACGTCTGGGGCGACGGCACCGCCGACGACCGGGCGACCGCCGCCGTCGACGCCGCCTACGGCTCGCGTACGACCTGGAACTTCTACCACGACGTGTTCGGCCGCAACGGCATAGCCGACGACGGCGTGGGAGCCGTGTCCAACGTGCACGTCGCGGGCCTGGCCAACGCCTACTGGCTTGACAGCTGCTTCTGCATGACCTACGGCGACGGCCTGGACAACCGGCACCCGCTCACCGAACTCGACATAGCCGCCCACGAGATGACCCACGGCGTCACCTCCGCCACCGCCGGCCTCCTGGAGACCGGCGAGTCCGGCGCCCTCAACGAGGCCACCAGCGACATCATGGGCACCGCCGTCGAGTTCTTCGCGAACAACCCCGAGGACGTGCCCGACTTCACGATCGGCGAACTCGCCGACGTCCGCGGCACCGGCAAGCCCCTGCGCTACATGGACCAGCCGTCCAAGGACGCCTCGGAGAAGGGCACTTCACAGGACTACTGGACCTCCGGCACGCACCTGCTCGACCCGCACTTCGGCGCCGGAGTCGCCAACCACTTCTTCTACCTGATCTCCGAGGGCAGCGGCCACAGGACCATCAACGGCGTCCACTACGACAGCCCCACCTACGACGGTCTCCCGGTCTCCGGCATCGGTCTGCGCAACGCCACCAACGTCTGGTACCGCGCCCTGACCCACTACATGACCAGCACCACCGACTACGCCGGCGCCCGCACCGCCACCCTCCAGGCCGCCGCCGACCTGTTCGGCACCACCAGCGACGCCTACGAGTCCGTCGCGAACGCCTGGGCCGCGGTCAACGTCGGCCCCCGCTACGTCAAGCACATCGCCATCACGGCCCTGAACACCCGTGACGCGGCCGTCGGCCAGCCGGTCGCCCGGACCGTCTCCGCCGTCTCCACCCGCCCCGGCCCCGTGACCTACGCGGCCAAGGGTCTGCCGACCGGGCTGGCCATCGACTCCCGCACCGGCCTGATCTCCGGCACCCCCACCACAGCGGGCACCTACCCGACCACCCTCACCTTCACCGACTCGGCCGCCGAGAAGCGCCGTTACTCCTTCGACTGGACCGTGGTGGCCTCAGGCGGCGACTTCTTCGTCGACCCCGACCGCCACGACTACGCCCCCTGGAAGAGCGTCGAGACCTCCCTGACGGTCACCGGCCGCACCGGCAACGCGCCCGCCGACCTCAAGGTCTCGGTCGACCTCGTCCACACCTTCATCGGCGCCCAGGTCGTCCAACTGGTCGGCCCGGACGGCACGGTGCTGATGGTCAAGGACTTCAAGTGGGACACCGGCACGGAACTCCACGACACCTTCACCGTGGACGCCTCCGCCCTGCCCGCCAACGGCATCTGGAACCTCCGCGTCACCGACTACACCCCGGCCGCCCCCGGCATCCCGCTGAGTGAGGGCGGCTACCTCGACCGCTGGAGCCTCACCTTCTGATCCGTCCGGCCACCCCGTGAACGGCGTGGGCCCGCACCTCGGTGCGGGCCCATGTCGGGCTGGAGGAGCCCCCGGAGTAGACAAGAGTCCAGTGGCCTCTTAAAGTCGAAGGCGATAAAGGTCCAGCGGCCTCTTATGAGATCGCGTCTCGACGAGAACAGAAACAGAGGCACCCCATGAGCAAGACCTGGCTGATCACCGGCAGCTCCCGCGGCCTGGGCCGCGCAGTCGCCGAGGCAGTGCTGGAGGCCGGCGACAACCTGGTCGCCACCGCCCGGCGCACCGAGCCCCTGAACGACCTCGTCGAGAAGTACGGCGACCAGGTCCGGCTGGTCACCCTGGACGTGACCGACGCCGACGCCTCCCGGCGGGCCGTGCAGGCCGCGGTGGACGCCTTCGGCCGCCTGGACGTCGTGGTGAACAACGCCGGCTACGCCGACATGGCCGCCCTGGAGGACATGTCCGACCAGGTCTTCCGGGACCAGATCGAGGCCAACCTCTTTGGCGTCGTGAACGTCACCCGCGCCGCCCTCCCGGTCCTGCGCGAGCAGCGCTCCGGCCACATCATCCAGATCTCCTCCGTCGGCGGCCGGGTGGCCGTCCCGGGCCTGGGCGCCTACCAGGCGGCGAAGTGGGCGGTGGGCGGCTTCTCCGAGGTTCTGGCCCAGGAGGTGGCCCCCCTCGGCATCAAGGTCACCGTCGCCGAGCCGGGCGGCATGCGCACCGACTGGGCCGGCACCTCCATGGCCACCCCGCCCGTCAGCGAGCCGTACCAGCAGGTGGTCGGCGGTGCCGTCGCCGCCATCCGCAGCCAGGACGGCAAGCAGCCCGGCGACCCGGACCGCATCGCGCAGGTCCTCCTCGACATCGTGGCGGCCGAGCGGCCGCCGCTGCGCCTGCTGCTCGGCAAGGACGCCGTTCAGGTGGCGCGGACCTTCGCCGAGAACCTCGCCGCCGGGGACGCGCAGTGGCGCCAGGTGAGCGAATCCGTATGACGCGTGGGCCCGTTCCGGCACCCGGCCCCCAAGCCGGGAACCGCCCCGGCCGCACCCCCGGCGCCACCTCAGAGACCAACTCCGGACCCGCCGGTGCCGCCCCGAGGACCGGCGCCGAGGGGGCTTAGGGTTGCCGCAGGCGGCGCCACACGGGCCGCGAGCGAGATGTTCCCCGGGGAAGCGACGATGACAGCAGACGACAAGGCCGCCGGCTTTCAACGCGCGCGCAGCGCCGAACAGCGCGAGATCCGCAAGCAGGCCATCCTCGACGCCGCGACACAGCTGTTGACCGAGATGCCGGTCAGTGAGATCAGCCTGCGCGAGCTGAGCCGCCGCGTCGGGCTGTCGAAGACCAACGTCGTGCGCTACTTCGAGACCAGGGAAGCGGTCTTCTTCGAACTCCTCAACCGCTCCCTGGCCCAGTGGATCGACGACCTGACCGCCGAACTGGCCACGACCGAAGGGTCCGTGACCGCGGTCACGGACACCCTGGCCCACTCGCTGGCCCGCCGCCCCCTGCTGTGCGACCTGTTCAGCGCCCTGGGCTCGGAGCTCGAACGGAACATCTCCGCCGAGTCGGCGCGCGAGTTCAAGCTCGCCCACGTCCGACTCCTGCGCGCCCTGGCCGACCTGCTGCGCCGGCACATCACCGCGCTGACGCCGGACGCCGCCCGCGAACTGGTCTCCCTGACTGTCGTCTGCACGGCCGGGCTCTGGCCCTTCGCCCACCCCTCGGAAGCCGTCGCCGAGGCCCAGCGACACCCCGAACTCACCGACACGAAGGTCGACTTCGCCGAGATGCTCGGCCGTACCCTGCACCTCCTCGTCACCGGACTGCTGCGCACCGGGTGACCCCGGGCGGCTCGGCCGAAGAGCCCGCTCACCGCACCGCTGACACCCGGCCGGGCGGTCAGCGGGCGAGCGAGGCGGCGTCGCCCAGGACGGCGACGGGATGATCCGCGGGATCGAGCGTGCGCAGCAACTCCTTCATATGGGTCTTGGAGAGGCTGATGCAGGCATGGGTGGGGCCGCCGTGGTCGACGTGGATCCATATCCCCCCACCGCGGCCTTCCCCCAGCGGCTTGGTGCCGTCCATCGGCGACGTTCCGGGCTGCCGGTTGTAGTTGAGGGCGATGACATAGTCGAAGGACCCGGCCAACGGTTCCCCTTCGAAGCCGGTGCCGCTGACCGAGAAGGCACCGGACCGGTGATAGGGCAGCCTGGTGCCGGGATCGGCCAGCCGACCGCCGGCGTCGGTGAGTCCGAACACCCCTATGGGACTGTGCAGATCACCCACATAGTGCTTGTCCGTCCAGCCCGCGTAGCCGTTGTGTGCGGCCCACACCTCCCCGCGACGCCAGCCGCCGTCGACCCGCCGCCAGAGCACGACCTGCGAGGACGACGACTTCTTGCCGGCTCCCGTCACGACGACGACCTGCCGGGCGGCAGCCGGGACGCGCGCCAGCGTCTTCGGGCCGAGCCCCGGCAGCCGGGTAGGGAGCTGCGGCCGCGATTGAACCGTCGCCGACGGAGCAGCGGACGCGGGCACTGGCTCCTCGGCCGCCTGCTCGGTGCTCGTGGCCCGGACACGAGCCGCATGGGAGTCGCCCTCGGCCAGGTGGTGGTACGTGGTGATCCCCAGTGCGGAGACGACGAGGACCGCGGTCGCTGAAAGGTAGGGCCTGTGCAGGCGCATGGGTATCGGCCTTCTCGGGAGGTTCGAGGCGCCCCGGGGCGGGGCTCGTGGGTGCCGGCGAACGCCGCGCACCGGGATCACGGCCGTCGGCACGGGCGCTGCCTGGACCATGCGGGACGTCCAGGCAGCGCGACCGGCCCGCCGCTGCCGCGAGTTGTACGGTGTGCCGGATCAGCTCCGGGCGTCCTTCGGCACGCTGATCTGGCGTTCGCCCCAGCCCATACGGCTGGTCGCCTGATAGTTGACCGCCGTACCCGCCTTGAGACCCGCCGCCTTCGCCCTGGCCGAGGGCTCGACGAGCAGGAGTTCGTCGCTGAGCATGTCCCCGGTGGAGGGGTCGATGACCAGCCGCTGCTTCGTCGTGCCGAGTGCCGTCCGGTACGTGCCGGGGAACTCGACGGCCACCCCTTCACGTCCCAGCGGGTCGGTGACATGACCGACCACCCGGACACCGGGCAGACCGGCCATCACCCGGTACGCCGCCGCCCGGACCTCGGGCTTCACGGGCATCGTGACGAGGTTGCCCGCCTGACGCAGCATCCAGGTACTGCGGCCCGACGTGCCGCCGTCGGCGCCGTTGTCCTGCGCGTACAACTCCTCCAGATAGCGGCGCAGTTCACCGCTGGTGGAGGGCAGTGCCCGCAGGTCCTTGTACGTGACGTTGTTCGGGCCGACGGCATAGATCTTGCCGCCGAGGTCGGTGCGCATGACCGTCGGCCGGCCGGCCCCCATGGTGAAGGCGACCTTGTGGGTCCCGCTCTGCTGCCCGACCTCGACCTGGACCGTGCGCGGCGACCCCACGGCCTGCCACACCGCCTCGTCCGCCGCGGTCCGGGGCTCGACCTCGGAATCCAGACCGGACACCATCAGACTCTTCGTCCCCGGCCGCACACCCACCGACCAGTCCTCGGTCGACGCGCTGCGCACGGCGAAGTACTGCCCGCCCACCTCGGCGACATCCACGTACCGCGCCAGCGTGGTGGTCTGCCAGTACGTCCCCTCGGCGGGCGCGGCCTGTGCCTTCTTCGCCGCGCTGAGCAGTTCGATATGACCGTCGACCGGAGTCTCGGCCGTGCCGCTGGGCGCCTGCGCCGCAGGCGGAGCGGCCGGTGCCTGCCGGTCGAAGCTGCCCACCGACACCACCACGGACGCCGCCACCGCCACGAGGGCAACCGCCCCCAGCGGACGGAAACGCATCGACCGGCGCGCCACCCGGCCGTCCACGGGCTCGGCGACGATACGTGCGAAGTCCTGCCGCTGCCGCGTGGGGTCGGCCAACCGTGCCGGGTCCAGCTCGTCGGGCCGCGCGTCCGCGAGCACCTGCAGGGTGTCGGCTCGCTTCGATCGATCCTGTGCCTTCTTCACGCGGGTGCTCCTTCGCTGTGCGGTCGGGTGATGCCTACGGCGCGCGCGGACGCCGCCTCGGGAGGGTCGGCCGCCTGTGCCGCTTCCAGGGCCTTCTCCAGGCGCCGGCGCGCACGGTAGAGACGGACGGCCAGTGCTGCGCCGGTGCACTTGAGGACCTGGGCGGCCTCCTTCGTGCTCAGGCCGTGCCAGGCGATCAGGGTCAGCAACTCCCGGTCGCTCTCCGGCAGACCCGCAAGGGCCTGCAGCGCGACATGCCGGTCGGTGACCATCGCCGCGACGTCACCGGCCCGGTCCTGGGCGCCATCGGCGATGCGCTGTGCCTCCTCGGCGGCGAGGAGGTACCGCAGAGCGTCCCGGCGGCGCATCTCCCGCACCAGATTGCGGGTCACCCCGAGGAGCCACGGCAGGCTCGGGTGGGGGACGTCGTCGTGGATGCGCCGCCAGGCAACGGTGAACGTCTCGCTGGTGATGTCCTCGCCCACCTGACGTCCCACCAGACTGGTGGCGTAGGCGAGGACTCGCGGGTAGCACTCCTCGTAGACATCGTGGAAGCGCTCGGCAGGCGTCACGAGCACCCCCTCATCTCGGCTTTCATACCTGGAAATGTGTGCAGCGGCCCGCTTCTTACAGGCACGGGAGAAAAACCTGTGTGATCGCCATCACACACATGTCTTCCGATGCCCGGCACTGCCCACCACCGGATGAACCCCGCTCCGCCTCTGTCCCGTTGTCGTCGATGTAAGGCCTGTCCGCCGGCGAAGAAGGTCGGCTGTTCCCCTCTGCGAGGTCCTCCTGCACCCCCAGAACAACGCGTCAGCGTCCGCCCATCGGACGGCGCCCGCAGACCCCGGGGATCGAACGGTCCCGTCCGCCCTCCCCGACCGCGCATGCCCCCGCTGCGGATCCCCTGACATCCACCGAGGCCCCAGTGCCCATCCGGGCATTCTCACGCTGCAGTGCCCGCACGAGGAATGCGGCTGGCGCTCGGACCGCGAGGTATGACACCTGACGGGGCGGGCGGCGCTCTGGAGCACTTGCGCCCGCCCCGGATGCCGCGTCCTGACCAGGGATCGGCAGCCCGAGTCAGGATTCGCCGGCCCGGGCTGCGGACGCGGCGGCGAGAGCCTTCAACCCGGGCCAGTCCACCCGCGGCTGGCGCAGGTCGCGCTTGCGGAGATAGGCGTTCGTCGCGCGACGGGCGTTACGCAGTGTGCGAGCGCCGCCGCCTCCCGACGGCTCGACGACACGGTGCGGCACCAGCAGCCAGCCGCCATCGTCGGACCGCCGCAACTCGCCCCGCACCAGCGCGTTGTACAGACCGGCGAGCCGGTCGTCGTGGCGGTGCACGAGCAAAGAGGCCGGACCGGCCACCACTTCGCAATCGGTAGCGGTCTCCACCACGAACCCCTCCGGCGTCGCCCGGACCGGCGTCCGCATGAGCAGGGGAGCACCAGAAGCGTCCCGGGCACCGAGGACGGCGGTGGAAAAGCGCGCGAGAATGTCGGCGCCGGGCAGGGAAAACCCCGTGTCCGCGGCGGTGCGCAGACCGGCGGACAGGGGCGGGCGGACGGTCACGGCCGTGGGGGTGACGGTGATCAGCAGCCGCAGGTAGTACCAGTCCATGAGCCAACGAGCGGGCAGGTCCACATACCGCCGGCTGTCGGGCTGGCGGTCGAAGAGCATCGACCAGTACGCCTCATGGCCGGACGGTGAGGTGACGATCTCCTCCGGGCAGACCGCCGTACCGGAGATGAACACCTGCTCAGCACCGTCCAAGCCGCTGCCGGTGGGATCGGAGAAGAGCAGGGCGACCCTGCCGTCGCGACGCACGTTGAGCGCCTTCTGGGCGAAGGCGATCGACGTGGTGACGAGAAACGTGTCGTCCTCGAGACGAAGCGTCGCCGTCGGCCAGACGATCGGCGTGCCGTCCCGGCCGAGGGTGGCGAACTCACAGGTCCGATAGGCGTCGACAATCTTGGCGAACGCCGAGTCCAGTGGCATCGGATACACGACCTGTCTGTGTCGAAGGGGACGAAGAGAGGCTGGCATGTGCTGGTGCCGCGACCGGACACCGCGTCGGACCGGCCCGATCGACAGGCAGCCTCCAGCACTGAAACGGCGGCGACTCCACCTCGGGTTCACGGACGACCGGATGAGCCTCCTGCCCGCTGGCGTACGAATTTGAGTCATTTGACGGTTACGGGGGCGCACGCCCCGATACAAATCTGTAGGCGCGAAACCGAGTTCGGGGGCACCACCCGTCGCCCCACAACCCATCCGAGAGGGACACCCATGCCGTTCATCACCGTGGGCCAGGAGAACACGACAGACATCGAGCTGTACTACGAGGACCACGGGACCGGACAGCCCGTCGTCCTCATCCACGGTTTCCCGCTCGACGGGCACTCGTGGGAGAAACAGTCCGCAGCGCTCCTGGCCGCCGGCCACCGCGTCATCACCTACGACCGCCGCGGCTTCGGCCGCTCCAGCCAGCCCACCGTCGGCTACGACTACGACACCTTCGCCGCCGACCTCAACACCGTGCTGGAGAAGCTGGATCTGCGCGACGCCGTTCTCGTCGGCTTCTCCATGGGCACCGGCGAGGTGGGCCGCTACCTCGGCACCTACGGATCCACACGCATCGCCAAGGCGGCCTTCCTCGGCTCCCTCGAACCGTGCCTGGTCAAGAGCGACGACAACCCGGGTGGCGCGGCACCCGCGGAGTTCTTCCAGGGCGTCTCCGACGCGGTGAAGGCCGACCGGTACGCCTACTACACCGCGTTCTTCCAGGACTTCTTCAACCTCGACGAGAACCTGGGCACACGCATCAGCGACGAAGCCGTACGCAACAGCTGGAACGTGGCCGCGAGCGGCGGCGCCCACGCGGCCGCCGCCGCGCCCCTCACCTGGGGCACCGACTTCCGCCAGGACATCCCCAAGATCGACGTACCGACGCTCATCCTGCACGGCACGGGCGACCGGATCCTCCCGGTCGAATCCACCGCCCGCCTCTTCCACCAGGCCCTGCCCTCCGCCGACTACGTGGAGATCGAGGGCGCGCCGCACGGCCTCCTGTGGACCCATGCGGACGACGTGAACCGGGCGCTGCTGGAGTTCCTGGCCAAGTAGCACACGCTGGCGCCGGTACCTCAGTCAGCGGGGGCTCAGCTGATCCTGCCCCCGTCGACCCGGAGTACGGCGCCGGTGACATACGAGGCACGGTCACTCAGCAGCCAGGCCGCCGCCTCAGCGATCTCCTCGGGATCAGCGGCACGGCGCAGTGCGGTCCGGGTGTTCAACTGGTCGATGACACCGGGCGAACGCTCGTCCCACTCGTACAGCATCTCGGTGAGTGTCGTGCCGGGGGCGATCGCGTTGACGCGGATGCCCTCGGGGCCGTAGGTCGCGGCCGCCGTGGTGGTGAGGTGGTTGAGCGCGGCCTTCGTGGCGCCGTACGCGGGCAGCGCGGGGTTGGGCAGCAGGCTGCCGACGCTGGAGTTGTTGACGATCGCGCCCCGGCCGGCGGTGGCACGGATCGCGGCGACCTCGGCGTTCATGGCCAGCCACTGGCCTTTGAGGTTGACGGCGCTGACCTCGTCGAAGTCGGCCTCCGCCAACTGGTCCATCGGACCGGGCGGCTGACCCGTGGCGCCGTTGTTGAAGGCGATGTCGAGACGGCCGTACAGGGTGACGGCCCGATCGACGGCGGCCCGGATGCTCAGCGGATCGGCAAGATCGCAGGCCACATGGTCCGCGATGCCGCCGGCCTCCCGGATCTGCTCGGCAACTGCTTTGAGCTGGGACTCCGTACGGGACGCAAGGAGAAGGCGGGCGCCTTCCCTGGCGAACAACCGGGCCGCGGCGGCACCGATGCCCCGCCCGGCCCCGGTGACGAAGGCGACCTTGTCGGCTAGCAGCTGCGATGCGTGGCTCATGCGGCGATTCTGCCTGCTGCCTGGCTGCCGGGTGACTGATCTGCAGCCACCCCGTCGAGACGGGGACGATCTTCCGGGACTAGGGTTTCGGCAACCGCGAGCACGTGCGGTGAGGGGCGAGGGCCAGCGCCGCACGAAATACCCAAGCCGCGTGAGCGCGCGGACATGCCCCGAGGGGACACCTTCGCTTTGCTGCCGATCTGCCCGACGCGGTGATTGACCCGCCGTTCGCGCCAGTTCGGTGCCACAGGTCAGCGAGGTGCACCGAGTGACACACCGCGTGGCTATGACACGGGCCCTCTCGAATGATCTCGACGACATTCGACACATCAGCGATTCGGGGTAGGAATGACACACATCGAAACACGCGTGTTCGGCGGTCTGGCCGGTGATCTGCACGGCACACCGGACGACGTACGACCACCCCTGCTTCTTCTGCACGGGCTGACGTTCGACCGGCGGCACTGGGCCCCCTTCCTCGCCCAGCTACCCGCGGGCCGCCGAGTGCTGGCTCTCGACCTGCCCGGCCACGGCGCCTCACCCGAGAGCACCTCCTACACCCTGGACGCCGTGGCCGCGCTCGTGCACCAGGCGGTCACCGCCGCGGGGCTCATCTCACCCGTGGTGGTCGGGCACTCGGTCGGCGGCCTGCTGGCCACCGTCTACGCTGCCGAACACCCCGTGCGCGGCGTCGTCAACGTCGACCAGCCCCTGCTGCCCGGCCCGTTCGGCGAACTCCTGCGCCAGAACGAAGAACTACTGCGCGGCCCGGACTATCTGCGGTTGTGGGAGCGGCTGACCGCCGGCATGGGGATCGACAGCCTCCCGCCGGAGGCGCAGGAACTGGTCCGCACCGTCACCACCCCCCGGCAGGAACTGTTCCTCGGCTACTGGCACGACGTGCTGGTCAGGTCCGCGGACGAGATCCGCGCGGGGCGCGAACGGGACCTGGCTGCGCTGCGCGAACAGGGCGTCTTCTATCGGCATGTCAGCACGAGCGAGCTGCCCGAGCCCTATCGTGCATGGGTTCACTCCCACCTGCCGGACACAGTCTTCAGCGTTGTCCCGTCCACCAGTCACTTCCCACATCTCTCGCACCCCCGGAAGCTGGCGGACCTCGTGCCCTGACGATCACGCGTCCCTGCGGCCTGCTGCACATGTGTGCAGCAGATAACTCACACCTTTCTCTTGTCGTCCGAGAGTAGGTTCATCTCCGCGTATACCTCTTCAACGGGACGGTTCGGTGCGATGAGTGAAGTCGACAACGGTGACGCGGCCAGGGGCCTGACCGGCCCGTGGGGGCCGGTGCTTGTCGTGGGGGCCGGCCCCGTCGGACTGGTGGCCGGGATCGAGTTGGCGCGCCGGGGTGTCGACGTGCGCCTGGTGGACAGAGAGGCCGCCCCCCGCGCCGGCTCTCGCGGGAAGGGGTTGCAGCCCCGCAGCGTCGAGGTCTTCGACGACCTGGGGGTTGCCGGGCGGGTACTGGCGACGAGTCGTTCCCGACTGGCCATCCGCAAATATCGGGGCAGGTCGGTGCTGGGAACCAGTGACGTGGTACCCGGCGTCCCGGAACCCACGCCCTCGACCCCCTACCCCCGGACCGTGCTGCTCCCGCAATGGCGGGTGGAAGAGATCTTGCGTGAACGGCTCGCGGATCTGGGTGTGACGGTGGAGTACGGGACGGAACTGGCCGACCTCACCCAGCACAGTGACAGAGTGCGGGTCCTCCTGAAGTCCGCGAGCGGTTCCGAGCACGGCAGGTTCTCTCATGTCGTGGGCTGTGACGGGGCGTCCAGCACGGTGCGGACCCTGCTGGGCATCGAATTCCTGGGACAGACGGATGAGACGGTCAGGATGCTGACCGCCGATGTCGAGGTGAGCGGCCTCGACCGCGACTTCTGGCATTGGTGGCCCAGCGCCGACGGAAGGCTGCTGGCCCTGTGCCCGATGGCGGCGACCGACACCTTCCAGTTGCAGGTCGGTGTGGGCCCCGACACCGCGGGAGAACTCCAGGTCGAGCAGATCCAGGCGCTGGTGGAGGAGCGCAGCGGCCGCAGCGACCTCCGCATTCGCCGAGTCGCGTGGCAGTCCATCTGGCGCTTCAACGTGCGGATGGTGAACCGCTACCGCGCCGGGCGGGCGTTCCTGGCCGGCGACGCGGCCCACGTCCACGCGCCCGCCGGCGGCCTGGGCATGAACACCGGCATCCAGGACGCCTACAACCTCGGCTGGAAGCTCGCGCACGTGCTGAGGGGCGCCCCCGAGGCGCTGCTGGACACCTACGAACAGGAGCGACTGCCGGTCGCGGCCGACGTGCTGAATCTGTCCTGCGAGCTCATCGCCCAACGCGTCCGGGGCGTCGTGCCCGGCGGGGCCCGCGGCAGGGACACGCTGCAGCTCAAGGTGTGCTACCCCGGCAGTGAGCTCAACGGCTCTCCCCGCACCCAGCAGGCGAGTGAGCACCCGCACGTGCAGGCGGGCGACCGCGCACCCGACTCCGTGGTGTATCAGGCGGACGGTACGGCGGTGCGGCTCTTCGACCTCTTCCGCGGCCCGCACAGCACCGTACTGGCCTTCGGCTCACGCAGCGCGAAGTGCGCAGACGCCCTGGCCCGACGGTTCCCGGACCACCTCGCCGTTGCCGCCCTGCTCCCGAGGGCGGCGCCCGACGCCGCCCCAGGGACCGCTTTCATCGATCGCGAGGGCAGTGCCCATCAGGACTACGGCATCGACGGCGACACCCTGCTCGTCATCCG
This sequence comes from Streptomyces sp. NBC_00028, assembly GCF_045041065.1. NCBI lineage: Bacteria > Bacillati > Actinomycetota > Actinomycetes > Kitasatosporales > Streptomycetaceae > Streptomyces > Streptomyces sp. NBC_00028. The sequence continues at coordinate 316,391 of NZ_CP108294.1, forward strand.
CCCGGACGGCTACGTGGCTCTGCGCACCACCGCCCCGAACGAGACCGACATCCTCGACCACCTCCGCCGATTCCTCCCCGACGGTGGCTCGACCAGGTACGCGCCCGAGCCGGAGGAACGGTTTCTCCAGGCGAAGTGACGGGCTGTCGGTCACTTGGTCAGGTGGGTGGTGAAGTAGTCGGTGAGCTTGTCGATGGCGGGGTCGATGTATTCGCGCTTGTCGTAGAGGTCGACGTGGCTGGCGCCGGGGATGCGGTGGAGTTCCTTGGGGCCGGTGGCAACCTGGTGGGCCTCGATCGCCATCCAGGCGGTCACCGCGCGCTCGCCGATGATCTGCAGGATGGGGCGGGGGCCGATGAGCGGCACGGCGCGGAAGACGTCGCTGGAGGCCATCTTGTCGACGCTGTCCCAGGTGAGGAACTTCGCGGAGCGCTCGTGGTAGCCGCGGGCGCCGCAGTAGTACTCCCAGCCCTCGATGCCGTGCTCGCCGCCCAGCGCGCCGGCCTCCTCGGCGGTGTCGGGGAACATGGTCAGCACCCCGGGGTCCTCGCCGCGGGCGGCGCGGGTACGGGCCTGGGCGGCGGCGTCCAGCAGGGCCTGGAAGACGGCCGGGTCCTGGGAACCGTCCGCGCCGAAGCGGAACTGGCGGGCCGGCTCGGCGGTGGACACCGTCGCCACCGCCTTCACCCGGTGATCCCCACCGGTGGCGGCCAGCGAATAGCCACCGGAGGCGCAGACGCCCAGCAGGCCGATGCGGTCGGCGTCGACCTCCTCACGGGTGCTCAGGTAGGACACGGCGGCCTTGAAGTCCTCGATGCGCTGGGCGGGGTCCTCAAGCCCGCGCGGCAGACCCCCCGACTCGCCCTGGTGGGCGGCGTCGAAGGCGAGGGTGACGAAGCCGCGCTCGGCCATCAGCTGCGCGTAGGTGCCGGACGTCTGCTCCTTCACACCGGTCCCGGGGTGACCCACCACCAGCGCCGGACGCGCAACCGACACCCCGGCCCCGGCCTCGCTGTCGGGGAGGTAGAGATGCGCCGCGATCTCGATACCGGCGCTGTCGAAACTGACACGAGTCCTGGACATGAGAAACACTCCTGAGATGTGGTGACGAACTAGGTCCGCAGCGCCCGGTCTCCGCCGGGCACACATTCACCATCCGCCACCCGTCCCGTCCGCGGGAGAGTCAGGTTTCTGCCTGGGCAAGAACCTGCCCCCTCACACCTGTGCCGCGCCCGCGGTGGCCGCAGGACACTGGAAGACATGAAACCGACACCCGCCTCCCATCTCGGCGCCTTTCTGCGGGCTCGGCGGGCGCAGCTCGACCCGCAGGAGTGCGGCCTGCCGGCGACGGACTCCGCCCGCCGGGTCACGGGACTGCGCCGTGAGGAGGTCGCCGCCCTCGCCGCGATCAGCGTGGACTACTACACCCGTCTCGAACAGGGCCGCGTCCGCGCCTCCGCTCCCGTCCTGGCCACCCTCGCCCGCGCCCTACGCCTCGACGACGACCAGCAGCGCTACCTCTACGAGCTCGCCGGCCGGACCGACGAGCGGCCACGCCGCCGCAGAGCATCCCAGCGTCTACGGCCCGCCATGCGCCGCCTGCTGGACCAGCTTGCCCGTACTCCCGCCCTCGTCCTCGGTAAACGCCTCGACATCCTGGCCTGGAACCAGGCCGCGGCGGCCCTCTACATCGATTTCGCCGCCGTCCCGGCCGACCGCCGCAACTACCTCCGCCTGCTGTTCACCGAGCCGGCGATGCGGGAACTGGACCTGGACTGGGAGCACGACGCCCGCGACGCGGTGGCCGCCCTGCGCCTGGAGGCCGCAGCCGACCCAGAGGATCCGGAACTCGCCCGCTTGGTGGGCGAGCTGGCCATCCAGGACGCCGACTTTCGCACCTGGTGGGCGGAACACCGGGTCAACAGCGCCGCCTACGGCACCAAGCACTACCGCCACCCTGTCGTCGGCGATCTCACCCTCGACTGCGACACCTGGGCCGCGTCCGACGGCTCCGGCCAGCGCCTGATGGTCCTGACCGCCGAGCCCGGCAGCCCCTCCCACGACGCCCTGAGCATCCTCGCCTCCTGGACCGCGAAGGCAGCCGACACCGAGGTGAACCGATGACCGCCTGGACAAGCGAAGAGCAGTCCCTGTTCTCCAACACCTACTCCCTCGTCCTGACCGCCGGAGACACCGACGGTCCTGGTGTGGAGATCGGCATGGTCGTCGTCGACGGCGAGCTGTACGTACGCGCCTACCGCGGCGTCCGCTCCCGTTGGTACCGGGCGGCACGCGAGCACGGCCACGGCAGGATCCAGGTGGGCGACGTCAGGCGCGACGTGGTGCTCACGACCGGCGACCTCGAACCACCCGCCGGGCTCGAAGCCGCCTTCAGGGGCAAGTACGGCGCAGTCGCCGACGCCCTTGTGGCGAGCGCCCAGGCCAGGGCCGCGACGATCCGCATCGATCCGGTACCTGGGGATCCCTTTGGTCCGGCGGCACCCCGCATCATGGGCGTATGAGCGAGCCCGCACACATGCAATGGTCCAGCGCCGCCGTTGAGGGCTCCGATGCCCTCAGTTACTGGGTCGACGTCGTCTGTGACACGTTTGTCGGAGTCGCAGTGCGTCCCGACCCTGACGCAGTGTTCGAGGGCCGCATCGAGACGTCCGTCCTGGACGGTGTCGCCTTCGCTTCACTGACCGCGGGTCCGCAGGAGGTGGCACGGACGCGGAGGTTCATCGCCCGGGACGATCAGGATGTCCTTCTTGTCAACGTCCAGTTGCGCGGCCGGGCCAGGATGGAGCAGAACCGGCGGGTGGCGGTGCTCACCCCGGGCACCATGGCCTTCCTCGACAGTTCCCGCCCGTACGTGCTCGACTTCGCGGACGATTTTTCACAACTCGTACTGAAAGTACCCAAAGCCCGGCTGTCACACCGCTCTCTGAACGGTGCGACAGCCGTTGAGTTGGATGCCTCCGGCCCCGGAGAGGTCATCGCGGATTTCCTGCTCGGGCTCGACCGGCTGCACGGCACCGATCCCAGGGCAGCGATGGCGCTGCTGCCGCACGCCGTCGACCTGCTGGACACGGCTCTGGCCTGGACCGCGGGCGCCGTATTGCCCCAGGCGTCGTCGGCGTTGACGAGCCAACGTGTCCACCGTTTCGTCCGTCGCAACCTCACCGACCCCGACCTGGATGCCGCCGCAGTCGCCGTGGCCTGCCGGGTCTCACGGCGCACGATGTACCGGGCCCTGGCCGACGACGGTGAATCCCTGACGGCGCTGATCCGCAGGCTGCGTGTCGCACACGCCCAGCGGCTGCTGTCAACCAACTCCGAGCAGACTCTTTCTGCCCTGGCCAGTGCCTGCGGGTTCGGCGGTGAAGCACAACTGCACCGGGCGTTCAAGGCCGTGACGGGCATCACGCCTGGCATGTACCGGGCCCAGTGCGGTCACCGCTAGGTCTGCGATGACCCGCTCTGCGGCATGAAGGTGCGGATCGATTCGATGAACTGGGGTGGGGCAGGCGGCATGAGCGCCTTCACGAACTCCCCGAGACCGACGTCGTAGCGCTGGCCCTGCTCCGGGTCGACGACGTGGTATCCGTCCTCTCGGAGCTGGTCCACATTGCGCCGGATGGCGGGCTTGATCCACATCTCCTCGGTCATCACGGGGAACAACACCACAGGGAAGTCCGCTGCGGTGATCGTGGCGGTCAGCATGTTCGGGACGGCACCCGAGGCGACGGCGGAGAGGATGTTGGCCGTAGCCGGCAGCACGGCCATCATGTCGTGCTCGGCCGCCAGCGTCGCGTGGTTCTCCTGCGCCCAGGCGTCCGGCGTGGTCCCGGTAACCACACGGTCAGCGAACAAACGGACCGTGTGCGGGGGAAGAAACGTGGCAGCGGTATGCGTCATGAGGACGGTGACGCTCCCCGTGAAGGTGGCGCGCAGTGCATTGATGTATGCCGGAAGCGTGGCCACCGCGGCCGAGCCGGTGGCGCCGATGAGCAGACGCCCACCGAAGGTGGCGGTGTTGTTGCTGGTCATGCATTCAGGATGTACCTCTCACGGAGATAGGTGTGACAGTTTGTGCCGACATCACTGACCGTCCGTGCCACGACATGCCTTCGGCCTGCGCGGTCAGCAGGCGTTGGATGGCCCGGACACACCCCGTCACGGGACGCCCTTTGGCAGCCTGCCGCTGCCGGAGTGACCGCCGGGGCGCTCCTTGATCGTCAGAGCCGCCGTTGGTCGGCGTCTGCCGCACGCCCAACTGCCGGGCAGGCAGGCTCAGTCGACCGCTTCCAGGTCGAGAGCGGCGAGGGCGTCCCGCAAGGCGGCCCGCGAACTGATGTGGAGTTTGGGGTAGATCTGATACAGGTGCGCGCCGATCGTGCGAGGTGACAGGAAGAGGCGCTCCGCGATCTGCTTGTTGGTCAGCCCGGTCGCGGCCAGCGTCGCGATCTCGCGTTCCTGGGCTGTCAGGACTCCCTTGCCTGCCGTGCAGGTCGACGCCGCCACACCGCTCGCCCGCAGTTCGGACTTGGCGCGCACCACCCAGGGAGCCGCTCCCAGCTTCTCGAACGCCCCGCGCGCCAGGACCAGTTGTTCCCGCGCATCCTTGGTCGCGCGCCGGCGCCGGAGACGTTCGCCGTACAAGAGGCGTACCCGTGCGACATCGAAGGGCCATTCCTCGGGGTCGAGCAGGGACAGAGCCCGCTGGAACAGGGGCAGGGCATCGTCGTCGAATGTCGTCAGTGCCTCGCAGGTCAGCACGAGCATGTGCAGGCGCGGGGAGAGCCGCGCCATCTCGGACTCCCGCAGGGCCGCTGCGTGGGTGGCGGCCTCAGTAAACCGTCCTGATCTGACCGCGGCCTCCACCAGGTCCAGGGCGCCGGCCATGGCGTGCGGCAGGTAGGGGGCGAGGGGTGTGAGCGGGCCGGTGGCGGTGGCCTGACGGAAGGCGGCCTCGGCGTCCCCGTTGCCGAGCAAGGCCAGGCTCCTCGCGTGGAAGGCCAGTGAGCGGGCGCCAAGGGCGCCACGGGGAACGGCCCAGGCTGCGATCTCCTCGCACAGCGCCTCGCAAGCTTCCACGTCACCGCGTGCTCCGGCCACCAGCGCCTGCACGAACTGGAACTTGCAGGCGAAGAACGGGTAGCCGTACTCCTTGCACAGCGCGAGCCCCTCGCCGGTCAGGCGCACGGCCTCGTCCCAGCGGCCCTTGTAGTAGTCGTCCAGGCCCAGATGGATCAGCGCGGAGAGGTGTCTGCGGACGGGCGCGGCGCCCGCGCGGGCCTGCTCGACCAGACGCAGGGACGCTTCCCGCACGTCCGCCAGCCGGTCCGGATAGACGGCGCAGGTACTGACCCGCACCACGTGCGTCGCGTCGCCGAGGTCGGCGAGCTGCTCGTCGAGGACCTGCAGCCCGCGGTAGCCGGTACGGGCGGGGTCGGCGAAGGTCTGGGCGCACGCCCACAGCAGGTCGGGGGGTGCGGGCGCCATCCGGTCCAGGGCCCGCAGCAACGGCGCCCACTTTTCCGGATCGCCGCTGTACCAGCACAGCGTGATCAGGGTGAACAGGGCTTCGACAAGAGCCTCGTCCGAGGCGTCGTAGCCGTGTCCGCCGGCCTCGATCGCACCGACCAGCAGCCGGTGGGCGGTGTTGACGTCCCCGTCCTGGTTGATCAACAGGAGCGCGGAGGCAGCCGCCGCGTGCAGGGACCCCTCCCGGATGGCCGGGTCGGCGCGGCGTGCACCGACGAGCAGACGCGAGGCGTCCGCCAGATCGCCGCCGGCGTCGGTGCCGATGTAGGCGGCCTCCGCGAGCCGGCGACTCTCGTCCGCCGGCGCGGGGCTGAGCTCCGCGGCGCGGGTAAGGGCGGCTACCGCACCCAGTGCGTCGCCTCGTCCGAGGCGTAGCCGGGCGGCCTGCTCCAGCAGTGCGGCGACGGTCTCGTCCCGGCCGGTCGTCGCCTCACCGAGATGGCCGGCGCGGCGCTCGGGCTGATCGACGAGGACAGCGGCGAGCGCCCGGTGTGCCCTGCGGCGGTCGGAGGCCGTGGCCTGCGCCACCACGGCGGAACCGATCAAGGGGTGACGGAAGGACATCTTCCGGGAGGGCGCCGAGACGGTCACCAGCCGGTCGCGTTCCGCCGACTCCAGAAAGTCGATGGCGTCGCGGTCGCCGGCGGCCGCCTCGATGACCGTGAGGTCACCGGTGCCTTCGAGCGCCGCGATCAACAACAGCTCGCGGCCGGGTTCGGGCAGATCGGCCACACGTGTGGCGAACAGTGCCTGAAGGCGCTCGGTGAGGGGCAGGACCGAGGGCACCGCGCCCGGCGCCGTGCGTTGCTCACGGTCGAGGGCGGCAGGCAGCTCCATCAGCGCGAGCGGGTTGCCGTGTGCCTCCGCTGCGATACGCCGCCGTATCTCGTGGGAGAGGCCCGGGTGTGCCTCGGCGAGGAGCTGGGCCGACGCTGCGTCGTCCAGGGGCTGGAGGCGGTGCTCGGTGAGCCCGCTCGCCTCGAAGAAGCCCTCAGTGGTGACGCGCGAGGCGGCCAGGAAGCTGATGCGGCTGCCGACGAGCCGCCGCGCGATGAAGCCGAGGACGAAGGTGGTGGGCCGGTCCAGCCACGGCAGGTCGTCGACGACGATCAGGAGCGGGGCCCCTTGGGCGATCCTGCGCAGCAGCAGCAAGGCCGCGGTGGCGGTCAGCAACCGGTTCGGAGGCGGTCCGCTGCCGATACCGACCGCGACTTTGAGGGCGTCTCGGTGCCCCGGGTCCAGCAGGTCGAATGATTCAAACAGGGGAACGAGCAGCTGGTTGAGGCCGGCATAGCTGACGTCCGCCTCGAACTGCACGCCGCTCACCCGCAGCACGCGCGTGCCTCCCAGTGCGGCCTGCGCCGCCACGGCGTCGAGGATCGCGGTCTTCCCGATCCCTGCCTCGCCCGACAGCAGCAGGGCCGCGCCGTGGCCGGAACCGCCGAAGTGGGACCGTACGAACTCCAGGTCCTCGTCCCGTCCGATCAGCCGTCCGGAAGCAGGACTCAACGACTGGGCCAGGTCGTTCATCGAGTTGCTGTCTCCAAGAACCGCGGTACGAAAGGTGGGTGCTGCAAGCCATTGTTCACTGTGTCAGCGCCTGCTCCCGCACCGTACGCGACGGTTCCCCTTCGCGACGTGCCCAGATCCCGCACCGCGGCCCGCCTCGCACCATCGCCGTTCGCCCAGAGCGCGTCGATGTGGAGTTCGCGCCCTTCGACGAACTCCAGCCTTGCTACTTCCACGTCAGTGCCTGTCCCGCGACGCGCCTGACCCTCGCCGACGAGGTGAAGGCGATAGACGACGGGACCATCGAGGACACCGGGATCCTGGACGGCAGCCTGATCCTCAGCGCAGCCGAGCACCCTGACCTGTACGCTCGCGCCCTCGCGATGCAGCGCACCGACCCCCACGCGTGTGGTGGCCGGATTCAGCCGGGCAGTGTGAAGCAGGTCACTACGCCGCCGAGACCCACTACGGGGCACCCAACCCGCATACCGGTGAGAGGGCACGTGCGACAGCAGACAGCGGCCACCGACGGTTGACCGATTGGCTTTTGTCCGCTTCGCCACATTTCCATGCTCGTTGAATTGTTGGCGGCCGACGCGTTCCTCAGGTGACGATCGTGCGGACCGCACGACATTTCACGAGGGGGCATCACCATGCGATTCAGCAGAGGCGCGGTACTTGTCGCAGCGTCCTTGGCGCTCACCACCGGCACTCTCGCCGGGCCCGCCTGGTCCGCACCGGCGGGCTCCAACGACAACTCGCAAGCCAGCGTGGACGGTGTGGACGGCGTGCCGGCGCGGGGGGACGGCGGCGACTGCGCCTACGGGCGGCTCTGCCTCTACACCCAGCCGAACTTCAAGGGCACCCGCTTCGACCTCTACGTCTGCAACGACTACCGGCTGGTGCAATGGAACGGAGCGGGGTCGGCCTGGAACGCCCAAACGGTAGGCACGGTCGCCGCGTTCAAGAACCGGCAGTTCACCGTCATCGACACCATCCCCGGCCGTGAGGTGAACGGGACGATCCACGGATTCTCCAGCTACAACTTCGCGCCGGTCTGGTACGCGTACAACTGCTGACTCCGGTGTCGGCGGATGGCGGCCTCCACCACAGTCGTGTAGGCCGCTCCATCCGTCCAGGACCGCAGCCACACCATGGCCGTGGTCCCCTTGCTGGCAGGTTGCCCGGCTGCCCCCCCCACAGTGTCCACCAACGCCCGCGCCGCCGCCGAGGCTTGTCCCGGCATGCGGTACAAGGCCGTCGCCGCGGTTGTACGGGCGGTCCATCGTCGCCATGAAGGCCGCTGACGCTTCAGCACGAGCGGGGACGAGGAGTAGCTGGCCGGCACATGCGAGCACACGCGCGCCCGAGCGGGCCCTACGGCACGGTGTAACCGGCGGCGCGGAAGAGTTCGTACCACTCGGCGCGGGTGAGCGGCAGATCCGAGCCCTGTGCCGCGGCGGCCACGCGCTCGGGCGTGGTGGTGCCGAGCACCACCTGCATCTGCGCGGGATGGCGGGTGATCCACGCGACGGCGATCGCTTCGGCCGGGACGCCGTACTTGTCTGCCAGGCGGTCGACCACGGCGTTCAGCTCGGGATAGCGGTCCGAACCGAGGAAGGGACCGTCGAAGAACCCGGCCTGGAAGGGCGACCAGGCCTGGATCGTGATGTCGTGCAGACGGCAGTAGTCGACGATGCCGTCGTCCCGCACGACCGACTGGTCCAGCCCCTGCATGTTGGCCGCGACGCCTTGCGCGATCATCGGCGCGTGCGTGATCGACAACTGCAGCTGGTTCGCGACGATCGGCTGGGTGACGTACCGGCGCAGCAGGTCGAGCTGGCGCGGGGTCTGGTTGGACACGCCGAACGCGCGTACTTTGCCGGCCGCCGAGAGCTCATCGAATGCGCGAGCGACTTCTTCCGGTTCCACGAGCGCGTCGGGCCGGTGCAGCAGAAGGATGTCGAGGTAGTCCGTGCCCAACGCCGCAAGGGAGCCGTTCACCGACTCGACGATGTGCGCGTAGGAGAAGTCGAAGTACGGCCCGTCCGTGACGATGCCCGCCTTCGACTGGATGACGAACTGCTCGCGCTCGGACGAGGTCAGCTTCAGCGCCTCGGCGAAACGGCGCTCGCAGCCATGCAGGCTCGACCCGTAGACGTCGGCGTGGTCGAGGAAGGTGATGCCGCAGTCGCGGGCGGTGCTCACGAGCGTGCGCACCTCGTCGTCGCTCTTGTCCTGGATCCGCATGAGTCCGAGGACGATGTTCGGCACCACCATGTCGGTGCCGGGCAGGGTGAAGGTCTTCACTGTGTTCTCCGTGTCGGATCAGGCGGACAGACGGGCGACCTGGTCGGCCGTGAGCACCAGGTCGGCGCTGCCCGCGGAGTCGCGGATGGCCTCGGGGCGGGAGGCGCCGGGGATCGGGACGACCGGCGCGAGGGCGAGTTCCCACGCGAGCGTCACCTGGTACACGCTGGCACCCACCTCGTCCGCGGCCTCCTGGAACACGCCGTGGCCCGCGGCCAGGTTCTTGGCGTCGGCGATGCCACCCGGCGGGCTCCAGGACAGGAACGCGCTGCGGAGCCGCGCGTAGTGCTCCAGGTCGCCCAGGCTGGAGCGGAACGCGGGCGACAACTGGTTCTGCGCATGACCGCCCTTGGTCGCGACGAGCAACGGGCCTCGTCGGGGCGGCCCTCGATCGAAAGGGACATGCCGCCAAGGCCGACCGCCGAGACCGCGTGCTCGCCGATGGTGCGTTGTCGCATGCGTTTTCTCCAGTCAGCAGGCGCTGATCGACGCCGTTCCGTCACTCTAGAAATCAGTGATCTAGAAGTCCAACAACTGTCATTGGTCGGACTCAGAAGCTGAACTGGTGAATATGCGCCGATGTCTGCAAGCAGACCGGTGCCGAGGACGTCGGCGAGCAGCCGACGGTGCAGGTCGGTGAGGTTCACGCGGCCGAGGCGCTGCGAGCAGTGGTCAGCTCGGTGAGGGCGTGCTCCCACATGTCACGGATCGCGCGACTGATCAGGGTCCGCAGAACGGGCCACTGCTCCGGGCTCTCCTCTTTCGATCTGGACCGCCCCAAACTGCGGATGAGCGAGCCATGACCCGATTGTGGCCCCGTCGGCCACACCGGGGTATGCGGCTGCCGACTGGCGGCCAGCACCTGGACAGACGGGAGCCCGGCGAGTTCTACGCCGACGGCCGGAGCTGAGTCGGCACGCAGGGGCGGACCGGGCGAGCATGTTGCGGTTGCCGGATGTGACACCTCAGGGATTCCGCGCGCTGTGCTTGGAACGATCAGGCAGGCCCTCAAGCATTCTTCAGTGATCTTCGCGGCGCGGTGCTGCTGGCAAAGAACGTCCAGTGGGCCACCGGCGCAGAGTTGACCGACCTTCACCGTTGAATGGCTCTGTCTGTCGGCCAACGGCCTCTGGACACTTCGCGTCACGACTACGCTCCGGCGGCGCGGTGAGCGAGGGTGGCTGTCTCGCCCGCTGGAGCCTCGCCTTCTGAACGGCGGGCCGGGGTGAAGCGCGGCGCCGTTCCACCCCGGCCGGATCTCACCGCATGTGCTTCGCCGGCTTGGTGGCGGCGTTGAGCAGGTACTCCAGCGGGCCGCGCCGGAAGAAGCGGGACCAGATCGCGGCGAACACGGTCGCCCCGAGGACGAACATGAGCAGCGGCACCCAGGACTGCTGGGTGCTGGTACCGGCCGGCACGGACAGCGCGGACTGCGCGAGGAAGTGGCCGACGTAGGCGGTCAGGGACATGGTGCCCACGGCGATGACCGGCTTCGCGAGGCGGCGCAGCCGCGGCAGGCGCTCCATCGCCACCGTCGCGCCCACGATCACGAGGGTCGCGACGCCGACGCTGCCGATGATGTCGAATGTGGTGCCGCTGTGCGGCCCGGCGGTCAGCAGCGACGACGCCGGCATCTCGGGGAACGACCCGTCCAGGGGCACCGATCCACTGTCGAGGGGCATCGCACCCGAGCCCGAGCCCCCGGATGACGACGACCCGTCCTCCGCCATGCTCCGCAACGCGCCCTTCCCGGCCAGCAGCAAGGACATGCCGTACGCGGCGACGGTGAGGGTGGCACCGAGCGCGGCCAGGCGTCGCTGGACGGCGCCGGAGGAGAGGTCGAGGCGGCCCAGCGCCATGCCCGAGATCACGAACGGCAGCCAGGTGAGGGCCGGGTAGAAGCCGGTGAGCAGCAGCTCGAGCACTCCCACCTCGCTGAGCCGGTGGAGCGGGTCGTAGGCGTTGATGCTCTGCCGGACCGAGTCGCTCACCCACGAGTTCAGGACGTACGCCAGTTGCGGTGTGACGAGGGCGAGCCCGGCCGCGATGATCGCGAGCGTCCGGGCGCGCAGCCGCACCAGGGGCAGAGCGAGCAGGAAGTAGACCCCGTAGAAGCCGAGGATGATCACCCCGCCGTACTCCATCGCCATCACGGTGCCCAGCGCCAGCAGCACCACGGCGCGGATCGCGATCCGCGCCCGCGCCTGCCGGCCGGCCAGACCGGTCTTGGGCTCACGGCGCCCGGCGATCAGCATCAGCGAGAACCCGGCGAGCGTGGCGAACAGGACGGACGAGTGGCCGTCCGCCATGTACCGCACCCAGCTGGCGACGCCGTGGGTGGCGGACAGCGGGGGGCCGATGTGTACGACGTACATGCCGAACACGGCCAGCGCGCGGGCCAGGTCCACGCCGACGAGGCGCCCCATCGAGGGGCCGGGGGAGGAGCGGGGCGGCGGGTGCTCCTGGGGAGCCGGCTTCTCCTGCGGCGGCTGTGTCTGTGTCATACGAAGAACCTCGCGCGGGCGTCACCCGGCGGAGTATCCGGCAGTCCTCGGTAGAGCCCCCGCCGATCGGCGGGTACCGCCCTGCCGACCGGCGGAGCCGCGTCCCCGGCCGGTTCCCGTGAGACCTGAGACCGATCGACTTCCGCCACCCGGCGGGGGTGGCCCCGACGGTCGCCGGATGGGCGCGGGCCGGACGGGCTCCCAGGCTGGAGGCATGACACACCGTGGGCGACACACCAAGCACGACGACTTCAGGGGCGAGTTCCTGGAGTTCCTCGGTCTCGTGCTGGCGGTGGGCGTCTTCGTCCTGTTCGTCGTCCGTCCCGAGGCCGGCCAGGCGTTGGTGCACACCTTCGCCACCACCACAGCGGGACTCGTCCACTGACCGGAATGCCTGAAGGGAACGCCGTGAACACCGCATCCGCCCCGACGACGGATGAAACGCCTCTGTCCGCCCGAGAAACGCTCAAGGCACTGTGCGGGTACGTCCGGCCGCACCGATGGCCCGTCGCCCTCGGCCTGCTGTGCGCCCTGGTCGGGGCCGCCGGAGGGCTGCTGCAACCGCTGGCCACGAAGGTCCTGGTCGACAGGCTCGCCTCCGGTGGGACCATCGCCGGGATCCTGATCGCGCTCACCGTGGTGGTGGTGCTGGGTACGGCCATCGAGGCGTTCGGCGCGTATGTGCTGGAGCGGACGGCGGAGTCGGTGGTGCTGGCCGCGCGGCGCACTCTGGTGGGGCGGTTGCTCCGGCTGCGGATCGCGGAGTGGGAGCGGGTCCCGCCGGGCGATCTGATGTCCCGGGTCACCTCGGACACCACGTTGCTGCGGGCCGTCAGCACCCAGGCGGTCGTCTCCGCCGCCACCGGCGCGGTGGCCTTCGTGGCGGCGATCGTGATGATGGCGTACCTGGACGCCGTACTGCTGGGCGTGACGCTCGGCGTGGTCGTGCTGGTCGGCGGGGCCGTCGCCCTGGTGATGCCGAGGATCGCCCGTGCCACGGAGCGGGCGCAGGAGGCGGTCGGGGAGATCTCCGTCGCGCTGGAGCGGACTCTCGGGGCGTTCCGCACGGTGAAGGCATCCGGTGCCGAGGAGCGGGAGACCGCCCGGGTCGAGGCGGCGGCGCGGCGGGCGTGGCGGCACGGCGTGAGGAGCGCGAAGTGGGAGGCCGTGGCCGGCTCGGCCGACGAACTCGCCGTCCAACTGGCCTTTCTCGCCGTGCTCGCGGTCGGCGGGGCGCGCGTGGCGTCCGGGGAGATCCCCGTGTCCACCCTCATCGCCTTCCTGCTGTACCTCTTCTACCTGATCGAACCGGTGTCCAAGCTGATCGACGCCGTGACCTCCTATCAGGAGGGCGCGGCCGCGATCTCCCGGATCGCGCAGGTGGAACGCCTGGCGACGGAAACGTCCTCCCGCCCCGGGCACAAGACAGCGGCACAGGGACCGGCGTCGGTCCGCTTCGAGGACGTCTCCTTCCGTTACCACCCCGGCCTGCCGCACACCCACCACCAGGTGAGCTTCGAGATACCGCCCACCGGCATGACCGCCTTCGTCGGCCCTTCCGGAGCGGGCAAGTCGACGGTGTTCGCACTCATCGAACGGTTCTACGAGGCCTCCGGCGGCCGGGTCCTGGTCGACGACAAGGACGTAAAGGACTGGCAGCTGCCCGACCTGCGATCCACCATCGGATACGTCGAACAGGACGCCCCAGTCCTGGCCGGCACGCTGCGAGAGAACCTGCTCTTCGCGGCCCCCGCAGCGACCGACGACGCCATCCGCGACGTCCTGTCCCGCACCAGACTCGACACCCTCGTCGCACGCCTGCCCCACGGCCTGGACACCCCGGTCGGCCACCGCGGCTCGAAGCTGTCGGGCGGCGAGCGCCAGCGCGTCGCCATAGCCCGCGCCCTGCTGCGCAGGCCCCGGCTGCTGCTCCTGGACGAGGCGACCTCACAGCTCGACGCGGTCAACGAGCTGGCGCTGCGGGACGTCGTGGCGGAGGTGGCCGGTGAGACCACCGTGCTGGTGGTGGCCCACCGCCTGTCGACGGTGACGGGCGCCGACCGGATCGTCGTCATGGACGCCGGCCGGGTCCGCTCGGTGGGCACCCATGAGGAACTGCTGGACACGGACGGGCTGTACGCGCAGCTGGCGGCCACCCAACTCCTGGCCCCCACACGCTGAGGTCAGTCCACACCGAGGGGAATCCGCAGCCGCACCCGGTAGCCGCCCTCCGGCGTCGGACCGGCCTCCAGGGTGCCGTGCAGAATGTCGGCCCGCTCCCGCAACCCGACCAGGCCCTGCTGCGATCCGGGCAGGGACAGGGAGGGACGCGTGGACGGAGTGTTGGTGACGGTCACTCCGATACCGGCGCCGTCCTGCCACAACGCGACACACGCCGTGGCACCGGGGGCGTGCTTGCGGACGTTGGTCAGCGCCTCCTGGACCGTACGGTAGAGGGCCCGTTGCGCGGGTGTGCCCACGGTGGGCGGCAGTTCACCGGTGAGTTCGACGTGTGTGCCGCTCGATTCCACCAGTGTGCGCAGGTCGGCCAGCGTGGGCTGCGGCGTCAGTTCGGTGGTGTTGCCGCCGGATGCGCGCAGCAGCGTGACCATGGTGCGCAGCTCGTCGAGTGTGGTGACGCTCAGCGAACGGATCGTACGGGCGGCCTCCTTGGCGTCCGCGTCCTTGGTGGCGACCTGAAGGGCTCCGGCCCGTACGGCGATCAGACTGACCTGGTGGGAGACCACGTCGTGCATCTCGCGTGCCAGTTGGGCGCGTTCACGGGCGAGCACGGCCTGCGCGTGCAGGGCCCGCTCATGCTCCCTGGCCTCCTCGATCTCGACGAGCCGCCGCGCCAAGTCCCGTCGCGCCTGCAGAAGTTGGGCGATGAGAACCGGCGCGGCGGCGGTCGCCAGGCTGTACACGAAGGTGACCAGCGTCATGGTCCGGCCGACCTCGGTGAGGCTGGCCAGCGGCCACGGAGTGCTGTTCGCTACGGCGGTCAGGGCGACGCACACCGCGAGAAGAGGCCGGTTGCGGGACCGCTCGGCCAGCGTGAACAGCGCCACCAGCGGAGCGACGGCGACCGGCTGCGTCAGCGCGATGGGCAGAGTCAGCACGAAGACACCGAGCGGGAACCGGCGCCGGAAGGCCAAGGCGACGCAGCCGACCGTCGCCAGCGCGATACCGAGCGGTGTGTCGTCCCACAGGTTCGCCCGCACGTCCACGGCCGCCGCCACCACCAGGAGACCGTCGACGACCGGCGCGGGCACACGTGCCCACAGCGCGCGGACGCGGCTCATTGCCCGGCCCCCGACCGGGGACGCTCGTCGAGAAGTCCGGCCCGCTGCGCCGCCAGCGCGGCCTGCACCCGGCTGGTCACCCGCAGCTTCGTGAGGATCGCGCTGACGTGGTCCTTGACCGTGCCGGCACTGAGGTGGATGCGCGCCCCGACGTCGGCGTTCGACAGCCCCTCCGCCACCAGGACGAGCACGTCACGCTCTCGCGCGGTGAGCAGCCGGACCCGGGCGGCCTCCTCGTCGACGGCGGCCTCGACACCGGGATGGCTGTGCAGCAGCGCCCGCGAAGCCTTAGGAGAGAGCACCACCCCACCTGCGGCCAGGGTGCGCACCAGATGAGCGAGCTGCTCCGGCTCGGTGTCCTTGAGCAGGAATCCCGCCGCACCGCAGTGCAGCGCGGTCAGGATGTACTCGTCGGCGTCGAACGTCGTCAGCATCGCCACTACCGGAGCATCCGGCCTCGTCCGCAGCTCACGCAGGACGGTGAGCCCGTCGACGTCCGGCATCCGGATGTCCAGCAGCACCACATCCGGCCGCTCCCGCCGAACCGTCTCCACCGCCTCGCCACCGCCCGCGGTCGCGACGACCTCAATATCCTCGGACGCGCCCAGAATGAGTTGGAACCCCGAGCGGACCAACGCCTCGTCGTCCACCACCACTACCCGGATCACGCGCGCCCCGCCTCATCTGCATTCCTGCCGCCCATACCGCCACGACCCTAAAGCCAGCCGGCCCCCACACCGACCCGACGAGCGGCAGCACCAGCCACACGGCGGGGTGACACCCACCAGTTGGGAGGCCTCTCACACGCTGCGCGCGGCACCTCGGAGAGACCGAAACCGAACGCCCGCGCGTGTGCGGATCCCGTGATCGCCGGACACCGGAGGTGCCCCTGGCGCCACCCTGCGATCAAGCCACGCCCGCCGTACGAGGAGCACCATGCCTGCGCCCGCCCTCACCGCCGAGCAGGGCAGCGCCATCGACTCCCTCCGGCATGGTGACCACCTGGTCCTGCAAGGCTGGCGCTGGCACCGGCAAGACAACAACGTGTCGATGATCGCGGTCCTCGGCTTCTCCCTGGTCGGCGGGTGAGGTGAAGTCCTCGCCGATGCGGCCAGAGGACCACTCGCCGCCCCTGGCCTTGTGGGCGGTGGAGACGGCTTCGGTCAGTGGGGGTTCCGGTGGCTGTGAAGCTGGCGGACGGTCGCCCACGGGGTATCCGTCTCGTCAAAGGACTCGGGGGCCGACGGCTGGGCGATTGTCTTGTGGCCGAGGCGGTAGAACTTCACTCCGACTGCTGTGTAGGCGAGTTGGAGCCAGCCGTTGGAAGTGAGTCGGCCGATGCTGCGCGATGCGCTGGTGGTGCTCAGGCCGATGAGTTTGCCGATGTCGGTGGCGGTGAGGCGTACTGGCGTTCCGATGGGAACGGCGGTGGCGTAGAACATGAGGATTCTCAGGTCTGCGCCTTGCTTCAGCTGGGACCGCAGCAGGAGGTCGTTCAGCTCGCCGGCATCCATGAAGCGAGGCTCAAATGGCTCGGCAATGGGGGCCATTACGATGCTTCCTTCTTCTTCGGTGGGCAGGGGACCACGGGGTGGCGTGTGTGTTCGATGGCCCTGTGTTGCTGGCTTGCGGGGCCGTCGTAGGCAGCCCGGCCGTTCAGCTTGTAGAACATCACCCTGCCCACTCTCTCTGCCTCTAGGAGGAAGCCTCCCCGATGGAGGTTGCACACGGAGTCGCTTACGGCATTCGGACGCATCTCTAAGGCGAAGCCGATCTGTCGGAAGCTCTCTCGCAACGGCTCATCGCCCGGCGGAGAGTTGAAGAGGTAGTAACCGTAGACCAGTTTGTCGTTCTTCGTGTACCCGCTGTCCTTCGCCCATACGGCCGCCGCCAGCTTCTTGCTGACGTTCATGTGTCGGCCGCCGCTGCTCCAGGCGTACGGCTTGTCGTCTTTGCCGAGCAGCTCTAGCTGGATGAACTCGCCAGTGCATGTGTCTACTGCTGTTCTTGCCCGCCCCATATCGCTCCTGACGTTGGGCTTTCCCTTGGAGGGGAACGATGTGCGGGCCTGACCGTAGCTGTGACCTCTCCCGGGTCCAGGCATGATCATTTCCCCTCTAGGGGAACCATGCGTCCCAATCTGACACTCAAATAGCCCTCAGCGTTACACCCCATGGCCTCTGAACTGGGGTTATGCGCGCGCTCTCTATATGCATGAGGTGTACGCCAACCGGAAGCAGGCTGGCTCTCGCTGTACGCGACCTGTACCCCTTACGAGTTTTCGTGCGCCTGTACGGGGTGGCGTTAGCGGTTCTGAGTCTCGCGTGGTGTCGGTCGTGACGGACAAGATGAATGCGTGGCTGATCTGGGTGGTGGGTTGCTGGAGGCATACGCGTGCCTGGTCGGTCGGCGTTCCCGGCGTCGTGGTTGGCTTTCGGTGGCTGAGGTTCAGCGGTGTGGGTTCGGAGTGAGTTGCAGCGTCAGACTGGCGTTCCGGGGTCGGTCATCGGCTGGTGTTCCTGTGACGGGTGACTTCGAGCACCAGGGAGTTTCCGTGTACAGCGCGATTTCCTGAGCGCCTGTTGAAGTAGTTGTTGTTCGGCCGCCCGCTTTTTGGTGAGTGTCGTGCTTCCGTGAGCCGAGTAGAGGGCGCTCCCTGGGGCGGCTGCCGGCCGGTGGTGGCGGCTTGTGAGGGGTTGGTTCTCGGATTGAAGGAGGTCTGTCCAGGCTTTGGCTCCACATCAAGATCATCTGATCGTATGTCAACTCCCTTTTTTCAAGGCTCGTTGTTGGGCCCAGGTAACCATCGGCGGAGGTGACAGTCTGCGGGAGCAGAAGGGTTCGCGTCTCATTTCTGATGTACCGTCAGGAAAGTACCTGACGGTACATCAACTCCTGTACCTGCCATCGTCGTTGTTGCCAGAGGATGGTGTTGTGTGGTGTTTTGTCGGTGGGGTTTTGTTGCTGGGGTGTCAGTGGCAGACCCGGTTGTTTGTGCTGGTCAGTGCCTGATGAGGGCTGACAGAAGCTGCTGAGGCTGTGCTGACAGCTTGTGCAGAGTGTGCTGGTCGGCTGGTTGCCGATCGCTATCACGCTGTGGCCGCAAGGAGCGTTGTCTGCTGTTCTCGTGGGGTGCGGGCCAGGCGGGGTCGCCGGTCAGCCGTGTGATGGCGGGGTGGATGCCGGCGGTGGCTGCGAGGTCGTAGAGCTGGTTGTGGTGGTGGAAGTTGGTGTGCTGGAACAAGCGCCGACTGCTGTAGGGGTGTCCGCTGTGGTGTTGCCAGGCGCGGGCTGCGATGAGTGCGGAGCGCGCCCATACGGGTATGGGGTGCCAGGTCCGGTCGGGGGAGCGGTAGCGGCCGGGGTGGGGCAGGGCCAGGGCGGTCGCGTCCGGGGCGAGGTCGGTGAGGCGGACACGCGCGAGTTGCTGGGGTGTGGGCTGGCCGCAGGCGAGCTGGGCGGCGAGGAGCCCTGCGTGCAGTGGATGGCCGACTTGTTGCAGCCACCCGACGGCGTGGGCTGCGGGCTCTGTGTCTGCGGTGTTCGGGCCGTGTTGGGCGAGGGCGGGCCGCTGTCCGCAACGGCGTAGCCGCTGCTGGGCGGCTTCCTGCTCGCTGATGAGGGCCCAGGACGCCTCCCGCCATGCCTGTGCCCGGTCGTTGAGCCTCTCGGGGGTGTCGTGCCAGACGAGGGTGAGGTGGATCCCGGTGCACCGCTGGAGGCGGGTCAGCTGCATCCAGCGTGCGGGGGTCTGGGTGTGGGCGCGTAGGAGGATGAGGTGGCCGATGCGCTGTGCGTGGATCCAGCTGGCGGCCGCGGTCCAAGCGGGGCGGACCATGTCGGCCCATGCCGCGCGGTGTCGGGGGACGTCGGCCTGGTGGCGGGGGAGGGTTTTACCGAGCGCGGCCAGGACGTCCTGGGCCAGGCCGGGCGGGTGGGAGGCTGCCGGGGTGGGGTGGACGACCAGGCGTCCCGCGCCAAGCCGGTGCGCTGCGAGTGCGGCCTGAGTGAAGGCTGGGTCATCGCCGGTGTCGAGGAGGACGGTGAATGCTGCTCGTACCGCATGACGTGATGCTGCGCCCGGGTCTGTCCTGTGCCGACTGCCTGGCTTCACTGCTACATGCCGCCGATCTTGCTGTAGACCCAGTGGACCAGGGCTTCGGTGACCGTGTCCGCGCCGGTCTTCCTCATCCCTGCCACGAGGTGGTGGGTGATGTTGGCCCAGTTGCGGAAGCTGCCGTGCGCGGCTTCGGCGTCGACCGCATCGATCAACCCCGGTTCAGCTGTGGCCCACACCGGATGGAAAGCCGCGATGACCTGCCCTACCTCCGGCTTGGGGATGCGGTCGAACTCCTGCCAGATGTACATCCGTGAGGCGAGCATCGGCTCACGCCGCAGCACCCGATAGCAACTGTCGCCACCGGCGAAGACGACCGCGATGTCCGTGTGCCGGTCATCCCACAGATGACGCCAGAACTCGAACCCGGTGCGGCTCATCCACTGGGCCTCGTCGCAGACCAGGACCCGGAACTGCTCGGCGAGGACGTTCTTCAGGAGCGCGTCGAACTCGATCGGACGCTTGGGCGGCTCACCAGGCAGGCGCAGAGCCTTGAACAGTCCGTGGCGGATGTCACGCGGAGTGGGACCGGACCGCAGTTCCAGACGGTAGGTGATGTCAGGCGCCAAGGCCCGCAGCGCGGAGTTCACGGCCATGGTCTTGCCGTATCCGGCCGGCCCATAGGCGCACATCATCGCCTTGGCCTCGATGACCGCCTCGATGTTGTCCCGAGTGGTCAGCAACGCCTCGGTCCCCACCAGGTGCGCTGCCTCCAGGCCGAGGAAGTGGTCCTCGCGCTCGTCAGGCAGGCGTCCGTAAGCCAGGTCAGTCCTCATCGCGCCATCCGTCCTGCTGCTTGGGATCCACCAGCTGCACCCAGTGCTCCGGCGCCGGGCCGTGGGGAATCAGACCCGGCCGGGCCAACTGGCGCCTGTCCCGTCGCGCCCCGCCCTCCAATTCTCCGGCTGCCTCACCGCGGGCCGGGGTACGGCTGCGTTCGGCCGGGCCGGCAACGGTCTGCGCCTTGAACCGCTCCCGGCGCAGTTTCTCAGCGGCTTTGAGATCAGCCCGCAGGCGGCGGGCCGATGCCGTGCGGGCGGCTCTGAGCGCACGGACCTGCTCCGCCGTGGCGGCCTCGGCCAGGTACGCGCTGCCCAGATGCGTGCCGTCGGCAGCGAAGACCTCGATGACGTCGTCATGGTGAGGCAAGTGCCGGATGGAGACGCGCGTGCCGGTCCGGCCGACCATCCAGTCGGCGATGTAGTCGCGGCGGTGCCACCTGATGCCGTGACTGGTGATGGTCCGCTCCCGTCCATCGCTTTCGAGCGAGAAGTGAGCCAGCCGCTCGGACGGAGCCTCAGCCAGCGGGGTGGCATCGGCCATCCACGCTTCCAACGGGGTCCTGCCCTCCAGGCCGGCAGGCCGGTGCTGGCTGTTCCACCAGTTCACCCAGCCCAGCAGCCCGGCCACGAAGGCCTCGAAGGCGAGAGCCGGCGCGTCCGGGTCAGCGCTCTTGCCCCCAGTGAGTTTCTGCCGGTGCAGGTAGCGGGGCAGGAGGACGAAGTGCATCTCCTCGGCTGCGTCGTTGAGCGCCTCGACGGTGCCTTTCAGATGCGGCGTGTACGGGGGCAGATCCACTACTGCGACGGCGAAGCCACCCATGGCGGCAGTCACGGTGCGGCACAGGAATTCCTTGCCTCGGTCGACCCGGATGGCACCAGGGAGCCCTCCGGCCGGACCGTAGGGCTCACGCCGGTCGATCGCGCACCGCAACGAAGCCAGCACCGCGTCCCGGCTGGGCGCATGAGGAGTGACCGCAACACCGACAACCACCCTGGTCGCACAGTCGATGAACCACGTCACCCAGGGACAGACCAGCTCCCCTTCGACATCGACCTCAACGGGAACCCGCTTGTGGTCGCCTTCCCAGACAGCGTTGCGGTGGACGGGCGGCCGTCTAGCGAAGACGTCGTGCACCCGCCGACCTGCTTCACCCTGGCGCAGCCCGGCCCGCTCACCCGCCGTCAGGTCCCGGCGGATCGCCCGGTGCAGGGTCGCCAACGACGGCACCGGCCCGCTGGCAGGATCCAAGCGAGCCCGCTCGACCAACTCGGCGTGAACGCGGGAAGCGTTGCCGCCCCACAGGGCCAGCAGCGTGCGCACTTCCGGTGTCACCGTGAACCGCGCCGCAGAAACGCGGCCGTAGCGGCCTTCCTCTCGCGCGGCGAACAGCCACCGCCACACCGTCCGTTCGGAACGCCCCAACGCCTGCGCCACCAGGCGGACATGAGCAGACGTCAGTTCATCGCGGTCATCGAGGTCGATCAGGCGCTGCACCGCGGCGGTCCGGCCCACCTCGGCCGGCACCCTTCCACGCGCTGCCGTGCATCTGATCTGTCTTCGGCCATGCATCAGTACTCTCACACCGTTGGCAGAGTTCTGACGGGCTTCGGCATCGCGATGACAGTAGGTAGATACATCTGCTAGCAGCGCCCACAGAGGAATGATCGAGAATCCCCGACCCCGGACCCAGATCTGATGCTGTGTCAGCATTTAGTGACGAGACGTCAACTTCCCACCGCTGACCCCTAGTTGCTGCTTCTTCCGGAGTTCGCGGAGCGGACTCCGGTGCCGGATCGCGGAGCGATTCGGCTTCCGGGCCACGGAGTGGTCCGGTCCGGCGGAGCCGCCGGGGAGGCGGGCGCGGAGCGCCCGCAGGGGGAAGCCGCGTAGCGGCTTCG